>JAUIIK010000069.1 GCA_030431755.1 Chloroflexia bacterium | reverse complement strand
CAGATCGTGTCATCCGGCGCAGCGGTAAACACCTCGACCATGTCCTCCAGCGGCATCTCAAGCCCCTCCATGGCCGGCGTCCACGATTCGCCACCATCCGCAGACACCTCGATCCGCCCTTGCTGACCAACCTTCGGTGCCGGTCCGGCCAGCAACAGGCTGCCGTCGGACGGAGGAATGATGACGGCCCGGGTGTAGTGCGTGTGGAACTTGCGCCAGCTCTTGCCCCCGTCGTCGGAGCGCGCGAGACCGCCACGCTGGTCCTGCTCGTTGCCCTGTTGATCCCGGTACAACGGCGCCCAACCAAGCGAAGCGTAGAGAACGTCGGCGTGCCGCGGATGGCCCGTGACGAAATGGAGGTCGTCATCAACCGTCACAGGCGAGAGCGCCCACGACCCGCCACCGTCATGGCTCTGCAGCAGTCCACCAACCTCGACAGAACCGAGCAGAAACTCCGGTTGACCGGGCGGAGAGTAGAAGTTCCGGAGCGCCCCGGCGCGTGGCGAATATGGGAGATACCAGTCCGGCACGCTCTCGATCTGCTTGATGCCGTCGAGCCCGGTCCAGCTTGCGCCCAGATCGGCGCTCCTGAAGGCCCGCGCAGGCTCCGTGCCGCAAATGAGCGCCCCCGGTGTCGTTGGATCGTCCTGAATGGTCCGAAATGCAGATGCTGTCAGACCCTCATTCGCCGCTGCCCAGGTCTCACCCGAATCGGTGCTGCGGAACATGCCTTCGCCATAGGTTCCGGCGAGAATCAGATCATTGCCATCGCCGGTGTCGCAGGCGTAGATCGCCGAGACCCGCTGGCCTTCAAGCCCCAGGTGTTCCAGCTGCTCGCCATCAAGCCGGTAGACGCCTGACTGGGAGCCAATGTAGGTACGAAACCCCATACTATCCTCCACTCTTCTTCTATGATGTTCGTTGCGATCGTGCATACGAGCGTAACACGATCCCGACGACTACGAAATTGAGGGTAGGACGATGTACGAAGAGCTCGCGGAACGACGGCCACTCTCCGGAGAAGCGGTTATCGCACGGCCGGAGTGGCGCTTTCCGGCCTGGGCGACGCTTCAGGGCGATACTGTTGACCTGGAGCCGCTCGACCCCGGCAATCATGCAACCGATCTCTACGAGCTCTCGCACGGCCCGAACACGTCACCGGACCTCTGGGACTACATGCCTTATGGACCGTTTGAGAGCCAGGCGGCGTTCACCGCCTGGCTGGCGAGTTGTGCTACGACGGCCGATCCGATGTTCTTCACCGTGCGCGACAAACGCAGCGGGCGAGCAGCGGGCATGGCAAGCTACCTGAATATCCACCCGCAGCTCGGCAGCATCGAGATCGGCCACATCTGGTTCGCACCGGCAATTCAGGCCTCGACCAGGACAACGGAGGCCATCTACCTGATGATGCGCTACGCGATGACCGACTTGCGCTACCGCCGCCTGGAGTGGAAATGCAACGCCCTCAACGCGGCCTCGCGCCGGGCCGCCAAACGCTTCGGGTTCCGCTATGAGGGCACCTTCTACAACCACCTCATCGTCAAGGGGCACAATCGCGACACCGCCTGGTACTCCATCACCGACGAGGAGTGGCCTGCGGTCGAAGCTTCTTTCGAAGCATGGCTCGACCCGTCCAACTTCGACGCCGCCGGCAACCAGCACCGCTCGCTTGGATCGTTCCGCGAAAGTTAGGGAGTCGGGAGTCGGGAGTCGGGAGTCGGCCAAGGATGAGATCAACCAATCAACAACGTCATCCCTGTCTTCCTCCCCCTCTCCCCGCGTAGCGGGCCGGGGGGTGAGGGAACTCCCCTGACTTTCCTACAAACTACCTACTACAACCTACAAACTCCCCACGCGGGGGCGCGAGTGAGCCCCCTACCGCCCGACCTCTTCACCCTCTTCGAAGAAGAGAGAGTCCACGAACGCTTCGTGGTTGAACTCGGCGAAGTCGGAGACCTTCTCGCCGGTGCCGACGTAGGAGATCGGGATACCGAGCTGGCGCGAGATGGCGAAGGCGATGCCGCCCTTGGCCGTGCCGTCAAGCTTCGAGATCATGATATCGGTGATGTCGGCAGCCTCAGCGAACTTCTTGGCCTGCACCAGCCCGTTCTGGCCGGTCGTTGCGTCGATCACCAGCAGCACCTCTTGCGGAGCTTCCTCGACATGCCGCTGCATCACGCGCTTGATCTTGGTCAGCTCCTCCATCAGGTTGTACTTATTGTGGAGGCGACCGGCGGTGTCGACAAGGAGGATGTCGGCATTGCGAGCGTAACCGGCCTTCATGCCATCGAAGACGACCGCGCCCGGATCGGCATTCGGCTCGTGGGCGATCACCGGCGCGTTGAGCCGGTCGCCCCAGATCTTGAGCTGGTCGATCGCCGCCGCGCGAAAGGTGTCGCCGGCGACCAGCAGCGGCACGCGCCCGCGCTGCTGGTGAAAGTGCGCCAGCTTCGCGATCGAGGTCGTCTTGCCGGTCCCATTGACGCCAACGACAAGCGTCACGAAGGGCGTGCCGCGCTTGTAGATCTTGACCTTGCGATTGCGCGTCGCCTCAGCCAGCAGCTTCACCATCTGGTCACGCAGCAAGAGCTTGGCGTCGGCCGGATCGACGATCCGTTGCTCATCCACATCGTCGCGCAACGCCTCGACGATCTCCAATGTCGTCTCGACGCCGACGTCCGCCTGGATCAACAGAGCTTCGAGGTCTTCGTACAGCTCCTCGTCAATGGCCGTGCGATCAAAGAGGGCGGTGATCTCGGCGAAGATGCCGCGCCGGGTCTTCTTCAGACCCTCTTCAAGATGGACATCCGGCTCGGTCTGACGACGAAAAATGCGGTTCAGAATCACAGTAGCAATCTCCCTGGGAATCGCGCATGCATGCTGGTATTGAATCGTGTTGCAGCCGCCGGCCGGTCTGTGCCTGGCGCTTGCGGCTCTCCATGCAGTATACCCGCCCGCTTCGGCCCGACGATCCCGCGAACGTCCTGTTCTTGACAGGCATTGAACGTCTGTTTAGTATATTGAACAGCTGTTTAGGAGGCTGCACATCGAGTCATTCGAAGAACTCACTGCAGAAGCCAGGATCCGGCGCGTTGCGCTAGCGCTCTTCGCGGAACACGGCTACGACGGGACGACCGTCCGCGCTATCGCGACGGCGGCCGGCGTGTCGCCTGGCCTGATCATCCACCACTTCGGCTCGAAGGAGGGACTGCGGACGGCAGTCAACGACGAGGTTGTCGCGATCATCACCGGCTTCATCGACGACCACATGATCGAAGGCGACACCGCTGACGAGATCTTCGCCGCCCCGGAGACAGGCTTTCGCGAGGTCTTCACTTCGCGGCCGGAGCTGGGCGCGTACATCCGCCGGCTCTTCTTCGATGGCGACGAGGCGGGTGTCTACATCTTGCGGCAGTTCATGAACGTCGCCCGCCAGGTGTCGGAGCCCTTCGAGGAGCGCGGCTGGATGTGGGTAGCTCCAGACCAGGAGATGCGCGACATCCAGCTCATCATCATCGAGATGGGTCCGGTGCTCTTCTATCCGCTCCTGGCCGCCCACTTCGAAGAGCCGCCATTGACCGAGGCGGTTCACCGCCGCTGGGTCGCGAGTGAATTCGACATGTTGATCAATGGATTGTTTACGCCCGACGCGCCGCGCCCAGGCGCGGATGAAGGAGACGATGAGTGAGTGGATCGAGCTTCTACCGCTTCGGGCTATTCCTGGCGCGCTATCGCTGGCCGGTCGTCATCGGCTGGCTTGTGCTCATCGGTATCGGCTTCGGGCTGGCTAGCAGCTTCCACGACCAGCTCTCGTCCCCGAACTTCGCCACGACCGGCTCCGAGTCCGAGCAGGCCGGCGAGATCCTCAACGAGCGCTTTGCGAGCACCTTCACCGAACAGACGTTGCTCGTCTTCGACTCTGACACGCTAACGGTTGACGACCCGGCCTATCAAGCGGCAATCGATGCAGCTGTGGCGGACATGAGCGCCCAAGACGGCGTGGCTGTCGTCATCTCTCCACTCTCGCCGGAAGCGGCCGGCCAGGTGTCTGAGGACGGCCAGGCTGCCTACGCGGTCGTTGGACTCACTGGCACGGTCGATGACCGGCTCGATCAGGTTGACACCTATGCCGCAGTCGCGGAGTCGGCCACAACCGGCGAGGTCGCGGTGATGTACACCGGCCAAACTGCAATCTCCCATGAACTCATCGACGTCGCCCAGCAAGACCTTCAGCGCGCCGAGTCCGTTGGCTTGCCAATCGCGCTGCTGATCCTGCTCATCGCCTTCGGCTCGCTGGTCGCGGCGGGCATGCCGGTGCTGGCGGCGCTTGGCGGCATCGGCGTCACCTTCGGCATTCTGACCGTTGCAACGCAGTTCACCAGCTTCAACCTGCTCATCGAGAATGTCGTCGTCATGATCGGCTTGGCGCTGGGCATCGACTACGTCCTCTTCATCGTCACGCGCTTCCGCGAGGAGCTCGGCCACGGCCGGCCGGTCGACAGGGCAGTCGGCTTCACTGTCGCGACGGCGGGCAAGACGGTGCTCTTCTCCGGCGTAACGGTACTGATCTCCGTCTCAGGCATGTTGATCGTCCGCTCACCGACCTTCCAGCAGATCGCCATCGGGATGGTGGCCGTCGTCCCGGTTATGGTGCTGCTCTCGTTGACCCTGCTACCGGCCGTCCTCTCGATCCTCGGCCAGCGCGTAAACCGGCTGACCCTGCCGTTCCTACGCGGCTCGGTCGAGAATCCGGACGCGGAGACTGGCTTCTGGGCGCGCTGGTCGCGGGCCGTCATGCGGCGGCCCGTTGTCTGGACCGTTGGCACCGCGATCCTGCTGATCGCGCTGACCCTGCCGCTGGCCGCAATCTCGCTCGGCATCTCCCTCGACGCGGGCGCTACTGATGGGCCGGCCGGACAGGGGGTCGAGACGCTCAACGAGAACTTCAGTCCCGGCCAGCTCTCACCGATCCAGATCGTCTACACCAGCGAGGATGGCGCGTTGGACGACGCCGACCTCGACGCCATAGCCGCGATCTCGACTGAGCTGGCGGGGCACCCTGCGGTCAGCCAGGTCTCATCAGTCACGTTGGTCCTGGACGAGTTCGCCGGCGACCACTCCAGCGCCACGCTCGCGACCGTCGGAACGGACCCGGAGGCCGCGTTCCTGCTCGGCTTCCTCGTCAACGGCTCGAATGGCGGCGATGTCGCCCGGATCACGGTCTCGCCGACGATCGCGCCCGACACCCCGGAGGCCTACGAGCTGATCGACGACATCCGTGACGAGATCATCCCCGGCGCGACGACCGGCGCGCCGACGGCGGTCTACGTCGGCGGCTTCAGCGCCGAGATCGTCGATATCTCGGACGAAGTCCTGACCAAGCTCCCGCTCGTCTTCGGCTTCGTGCTCGGGCTATCGTTCATCCTGCTGATGTTGATCTTCCGCAGCCTGTTGATCCCGCTCAAGGCCATCATCATGAACTTGTTGAGCGTCGGCGCGGCCTACGGCTTGCTGGTGCTGGTCTTCCAGGAGGGCTATGGCGAAGCGCTCTTCGGCTTCGAGTCAACCGGCACGATCCAGGTCGACCTGCCGCTCTTCACCTTCGCGTTGCTCTTCGGCCTGTCGATGGATTACGAGGTCTTCCTGCTCAGCCGGATCAAGGAAGAGTGGGAGAAGACCGGCGACACGAACGAAGCAGTCGCCTACGGCCTCGAACACACTGCCCGCACGATTACCTCGGCAGCCGCGATCATGGTCGTCGTCTTCACAGCTTTTGCCTTCACCTCGATGATCGAGGTTCAGCAGATCGGCTTCGCCCTCGCCGTCGCCATCCTGATCGACGCGACCCTGATCCGCATCCTGCTCGTGCCCGCCACAATGCGCCTTATGGGCCACTGGAACTGGTGGCTCCCAACCTGGCTCGACCGCCGCCTGCCGGAGATCCCGCTCTCAGAGGGGAGTTTGTAGGTTGTAGTGAACAGCCACGGCGTGTACAACGGCGATTCCAGGATCCCTCCCCTCTCCCAGTACTGGGAGAGGGGCCGGGGGTGAGGGCGGCTGTTACCTACAACCTACAAACTCTCCTGACGAGCCAGCGCAGGAAGTGCGGCGTCATCCGGTCGAGCTCGGCGGGGAATTCCATCGCCGGGAGGTAGTAGTTCCTGTACATCAACGCCTGGTGCAGTGGGGCGACGAGCATGGCGTCCGCGAACACCCGCCGCAGCTGGTCCAGCGAACCAAAATCGCGCCACTCGTTGAGGTAGGCGTCAAGCACCCGGCTCGCAACCCCGGGCAGCTCCGCCTCGATCTCGTCAACGGCCATGACGAGACTGAAGAAGGGGTGGCTGAGCGTGGCATCCGACCAGTCGAAGAGCGTGACCCGCGTCGAACTCACGAACGCGTTGCCGGGCCAGAAGTCGCCGTGATCGAGCGAGATCGGTATCGGCCCGGCCGCAAGTCGGGCACAGGCGGCACGCAAAGCCGGCCCGGCTTCGCGCAACGTCGCTATCTCGTCCGCAGACAGCCCGCCATCGAGACCGGCCCGCATCCGGCGGCCATCGGCCAGGATCGCGGGGATCTCCTGACCGATCAGGTCCAACCCCCGCCAGGGCACGCCGAGTTGGCGTAGCTCTGGAACCGCGCCCACCAGTGCGCGTTGCGACCGTCCGTGTGCGGCATAGGCGGCGATCCAATGTTCAACGTCGCCCGACTCCGACAGCGGCTGCCCTTCGAACTCGTGGAGGAGCATCCAACCCTTGTCGGCATCGACAGCCACGAGGCGCGGCATCACCTCCGGAAAGCGCCCTGCCAGGTACGCCGTCAGCGCCGCCTCATGTCGCCAACCACCGCCGGACGACTTGAAGTAGACCCGGCCGCGGTCGGTTGCGAGGCGCATGATCGATGAGCGCTCCCAGCTCCGGAGCTGCTCAACCTCGCCCACTGGCGTCAGCTCTGCCCCGGCCAGGGCTTCCCTGATCCAGCAGCTGCTCGTTGCGAACCAGCCGGGCCGGTACCACGGTGCGCGTGTGGGCGCAGGGGAGTCGTCAAGCCACTCCAACATCACGTCACGGTCCAGCGAGTCAGTCCAGTGCAAGCGTTGGACAGCGTCCCGGTCGATCCAGGCTGTGCCCGGCGGCGGGCGCCAGGTATCGTCGAGCGGTTCAACGAGGTAGTAGCTGTCGCGTCGCCGGTCCGTCCACTCCAGCCGGCAAGCTCGCGCGGTTGCGACGCGCAGTCCAAGGAGCCGCCGGACGCCGGCATTGACGGCCGTCGTTTCCTGCCAGAAGTGTTGCTCGACACTGGTCCAGGCCGGCAGATCCGCACGGTTGTTCGAGATGCTGACGAGCGCCGCTTGCCCGGCACTATCGGGTACGATGACGTGATAGCGGGTTTTCGGCTGAGTCGAAGTCATGGCTTGCTCCTGATTCAGAGCCGGCACGCGGCAGCCGCACACCAGGTGCGGGCGTAGCACGTGGCGGCGAAGATACACATCTGAATCAGGCGTTGCGAATCATCTGACCTCCGGGCGGATTGTAGCAAGGGTCCCAGGGCCGGTCAGGACCAGATTCCCCCGGCTACCAGGTTGACGCGCCGCCCTTCGATCCATCACAATCCGCAGAGATGGGTCATCCGGCAGGCCGGAACCCCATCGTTGGCTCTTGGACATCGGCGTAAGGCCGAATCTGGGTGTTGGCGATTGGGGGTCTGCCCGCGATGCTACCCATACCCGCTGTTACCAAAGATGTGATCCGCCCCTGGATGCTCATGCCGTTGCTTGGGCTGCTCTGGGGCAGCTCCTACCTCTGGATCTCGATCCTCGCCGTGGCGTTTGCGCCGACGATGGTCATCCTGGTCCGCACCGTTGCCGCATTGCTCATCGTCGGTTCGCTGGCGCTGGTCGGACGCAAGCGCCTGCCGCCCTTGGGGCGTGGCTGGGCGCATCTGGCAGTCGTCACGCTCGCGGCCGACCTCATGCCATTTCTCATGCTGGTCTGGGCACAACGCACGGTGGACTCATCCGTTGCCGCCGTCCTCAACTCGACGATCCCGCTCTTCACGCTGCTGATCGCGGCGCTGGTCTTCCGCTCGGAGCGCATTACCCGCGAGCGGCTGGTCGGCATTGTTCTGGGTATCGTCGGTGTCTGTGCCCTATCGGGCACAAGCGGCGGCGGCGCGTTGCTGAGTCCGGGTGTTGTCGCCGTTACCGTGTCAAGCATCTTCTATGGATTCGGCTTCGTCTATGCCCGGCGCTACGTGCGCGGCAACGCCTTTGGCATTGTCGTGATGCAGATGCTCATGACGATTACGGTGCTGTTGCCGTTGACTCTCGCGACCGGCGCGTTCACCTTCTCAGGAGTTGGCGGGCGGGAGGTCGTCGCGATCCTGGGCCTCGGGACGCTGTCGAGCGGTATCGCCTACGTTATCTACTACCAGGCGCTGGACCGCCTTGGCCCGACGATGACTTCCTACGCGACCTATCTCTCGCCGGTCGTGGCGCTGGTGATTGGCTGGATGCTGCTCGGCGAACGGATCGGCTTGCTCGGAATGGCGGGAATCGCCGTCATCGCCGCAGGTGTGCTGACGGCCTCCGGGATTGCCCGGACCGCGCTCGCCCTGACGCGCCGTGCCGCGCTGCGACCGGCCGCCCAGCTACCGGCGTTCGTTGACGAGGTCATCGAAACCGATGGGGCACCCTCACCGGCAGCACAGAGCTGACAGAGAAAAGGGCAGGTCGTGTGCCAGCCGCTGTGGTGTGCTCGCCTTGCGGCCAACGTCCGAGCACACACCTACCCCTTCCCCAGCCCCAGTGTAGCAACCGGATTCACGCGGCACATGGCCAGAACGTAACGCTACGAGGCAGGAGAAAGCTGGAGTTCTAGGCGCGCAACGCTTCCATCTCGTCGGCGATCATGCGGCCGATCTCGAGCGACGAGGTCGCCGCCGGGGAGGGCGCGTTGCGGACGTGCAACGCGCCGCCCTCGCGGTCATAGATGAAATCATCGACCAGCTCGCCGTCGTCGGAGAGCGCTTGCGCCCGCACGCCGGACGGGCCTGGATGGAGGTCCGACAGGCGCAGCTCCGGGATGAACTTCTGGAGCGACTCCAGGAAGAGCCGCCGGCTGAGATCGCGCCGTGTCTCATCCCAGCCGGTGCGCCAGTGCTTCAGCGCGAAGCGCCGGAAACCTCGCGAGCGCGCGATCCCCGCTAGGTCGCCCAGATCGACCGTTGGGAAGCTGTAGCCGGCGCGGGCGAAGGCCAGCACCGCGTTCGGTCCCAGCCAGACCTCGCCGTTCATGCGCGGCGTCAGGTGCACGCCGAGGAACGGAAAGCGCGGGTCGGGCACCGGGTAGATGTTCGTCTGGACGAGATGCCGGCGGTCGGGCGGCAGCGTGAAATAGTCGCCCCGGAAGGGGATGATCTCGGGCTTGCGATCGCCGCCGCTCATCTGCGCGACGCGATCAGCCCACAGCCCGGCGCAGGTGACGACGAGTCCGGCCTCGAAGTCCCCGAGCGTCGTCTCGACCAGCGTCGTTCCGTTGCGGCGCTCGATGCCGGTCACTTCGGCCAAGAGCGTGATCTCGCCGCCGGCCGCCTTGATCTCGTCAGCGTATGACTGCGCGACCTGACGGTAGTCGACGATGCCGGTGCGCGGCGACCAAAGCGCCTTGAGCCCGACTGCGTGCGGCTCGATCTCGCGCAAGCGGTCGGCGTCGACCATTTCCAGCCCCGGAACGCCGTTGGCCTGCCCGCGCTCATAGAGCGCTTCGAGCCGTGGCAATTCATCCTCTTCGGTCGCGACGATCAGCTTCCCGCAGAGCCGGTAGGGAATCTCGTGCTCGTCGCAGTAGGCCATCATTTTGGCAGCCCCGGCGACGCAGGCGCGCGCTTTGAGCGAGCCGGGAGCGTAGTAGATCCCGGAATGAATGACGCCGCTATTGTGGCCGCTCTGGTGGGCGGCGATCTCGTTCTCCTTGTCGAGGATCATGAGCTTCGCCGCCGGGTTGCGCTGCAGCCACTCCCGCGCCACGGCCAGACCGACGATGCCCGCGCCGACGATGACGACATCGCCGCGCCACTTCAAGCCGCTCGCCGCCGGCGCAACCTGTACCGCTTCCGCCGTAGCCATCTCCCCGCCTCTCGCGATCACCCTCGCCCGGCGCGCGCCGGCGCGTACTTCGCATCCGGGCGACCCAAGCAGTCTCCGTTACCCGCGCCACCTCGATGCTCGACGCATGATAGGCTCTCGCAGCGTGAAAGGTCGAATATTGACAGAGCAACAGCTGGACCGCGAGGCGCAGATAGCAGGGGTGGCAGGCCAGTTCGTGGCGTTCATCGACGCCCAGACAGGCTCGGCCCCGCCAGCCCCGGAGAGCGTCGCGCAGGACGACCTGTTGTCCGCCTTCCAGGAGCTCGATAGCTCGCTCGACCAACTTGCTGATCTCGCTGATGTCTACGGGACTGATCGGTTGCAGGCGATCGAGCCGCTCGTGCTTCCGGCGGCGGCGCTCGTTGGCGAGTACATGCGGCACGCGGCCGGAGCGCGCTGGGTCGAACCGCTGATCGACGCCGACACGACCCTGATTATCGCGACCGCCGACGGAGTCGCCGTCGACCTGACCGGCGCTGTGAGGGCGTCTTTGCTGAGCGGCATGTCGAACCTCAAGACGATGGCCATGCGGCTGCTCGATCCAGAAGCATCGTGAGCGCGGACCAATTCGCAGCCATCCAGCATGAGATCCGCGGCTGCACGCGCTGCGTTGAAGCCGGCCTGATCCCCGACGCGCACCCGATCCTCTTCGGGAGTCCGCACGCGCGCATGCTGATCCTCGGCCAGGCGCCCGGACCAACAGCCGCCGAGCGGCCGCTGCCCTACTCCGGCGCGTCCGGCAAGACGCTGCAAAGCTGGCTGGCCCGCGCCGGCTTCGACAACGGCGCGCTGCACGACCCCAAGCGCTTCTACCTGACGTCGACCACCAAGTGCTTCCCCGGCAGATCCGCGACCGGGAAAGGCGACCGTGCCCCGAGCCGGATCGAGATCGACTTCTGCCGCGAGCATCTCGATGTTGAACTCAGCTGGGTACAGCCAGAGCTGATCCTGCCGCTGGGCAAGCTGGCAATCGGGACGATGCTCTCATCCACCCGGCGCAGCCCGCTTGCTAGTATCGTCGGAGAGATCTATCCGGCGGAGTATGCAGCTGCCGGAGAGGCGCGTGTGCTTCCGCTACCACACCCGTCGGGCGTCTCACGCTGGCACAACGCCCCGGCGAATCAGGAGCGGCTGGCGCTGGCGCTCACGAAGCTCGCCGCCCTCCGGCAGGCGCACGGCTGGTAGCCGCCGGATGTAACCATCAGGCTGGAATTTGCATCTAATATAAGTGCCGAGAGATCGTGCGCGACAGCGCTAAATGTGGTTGCGGGAGTCGGAATGCGGGGCATGTTGGATAACCTGGGCCGGATGTCAATTGCCGTTGGCAAGTCAACGCTCGTCATCGCCGGAGCGATCCTGCTGGCGATGCCGTTGTCGTTCCTGACCGCCGGCAGCAACGTACTCCATCCAGATGTGCGCGTCACGAACGAATTCCAGGCGGTCAACGTCGAAGGCACCTCGACGACCGTCGCGACGCTGAATCTGCTCGGCCAGGGGCCGGTCTTGATCGCCATCGGCGCGCTCGTCGCGGCCATCCTGCTCTACGCCGGACGCCGCAAGGACGCGCTTTTCGCATTCGCGCCGGTCACGCTGGCCCAGCTCGCCAATATCGCCTTGAAATACACGATCTCCAGTCCCCGGCCCACGACCGACTACGTCGCCGTCTCCGATCCATCGTCCGGTTTCGGATTTCCTAGCGGCCACACCATGACGACGGTCGTGCTGGTCGGCAGCCTCGCCTATATCCTGCTGCGGCAGACCGACTGCCGCTGGCGGCGCGCCGGCATCGCCAGCTTCGTCATCATCGTCGCCCTGGCGATGGGCTTCAGCCGCATCTACGTCGGCGCGCACTGGCCGTCGGATGTGCTGGGCGCATACCTCTGGGGCGCAGCCTTCACCGGCCTGGCCATCGTCAGCTATCACTCGCCACGGCTGGAGCTGGTTGAGCGCGACGCTGGCTGAGCACCTCCCAGACGGCGTCGAGCGGCGTGCCAGTCGCTTCCAGCATCACCAGTAGGTGGTAGATCAGATCCGACGCCTCTTGCGCTAACGGGCCAGGGTCGCCGTTCTTCGCGGCGATGATGACCTCGGCGGCCTCCTCGCCGATCTTCTTCCCGATCTTGTCGACGCCTTCGTTGAATAGATAGGTCGTGTAGGATCCTTCCGGCATCTCGACCTTGCGCGACGCGACGACAGCAGCCACTTCGTCAACAACGCCGCTCGCAGCCGGCGCCACCGCGCCGGGATTGCGGTGTAGTGGCTCGCTGAAGAAACAGGACTCCGCGCCAGTGTGGCAGGTCGGGCCGTGCGGCACGGCCCGGATGAGCAGCACGTCACCGTCGCAGTCCGGCGTGATGTCGACGACTTCGAGGACGTTGCCGGACGTCTCGCCCTTCTTCCAGAGCTTCTGCCGCGATCTGCTGTAAAAGTGAACGAAGCCGGTTGATTTCGTCAGCTCCAGCGATTCCGGGCTGAGGTAGCCGACCATGCGGACCTCGCCGGTTCCGGCGTGCTGGACGACCCCGGCCACCAGGCCGGCAGCGTCCCAGGTGATCTCTTGCGGTTCCATCGCCATTGGTGTTTCCTCGACTAGCGTTACGGGCGTTCTTTCTCACACCCCATGATAGGACGTAGCGGCGTTCCCCACCTGGCTGCCGGCTCCGACTCGCATCTCGGATAGAATCTAGGCAACCACGTTGCAGATTGGAGCACGTACGCGCCATGCCTCCAGCGGATACAGCGCCACCGCGCAGGTTCTTTCCTACCCACATCAACACCTACCGCCAGTGTCCCGAACGGTACTACCACCAGTACATCCGCAAGCGCAAAGGGGTCCCGCAGTTCAACCGCCCGCTCATCGTCGGCGGCGCGACCCACCGGCTCATCGCCGCCGTCTTGCCGGGCTATATGCGCTTTGGCCGCATCGACCTCGATCTGGAAGCGCAAGCGCGCGAGGAGATCGCGACCTCGGACTATCCCGATGAGGAACTCCCCTACCGTGAGCAGGATGCGCTCGACGCCATCGAGATGACCCAGACAGCCCTCGACATGCTGCCGCGAGACGCCACCTCGCTCCTCCAGGAGCGCAAGCTCGCGATGCTGCTCGGGCGCAGCGGCGTTGAAATCTGCGCGCAAGTCGATCTGGTCGTTCAGACCGGCGATGGCGCGATCGAGCACATCGACTTCAAGACCGGCAAAGTCCGCGACAACAGCGTCCAGTCACTGATGCTGCGCGCCGTCGTCGGCAAACGCTATCGCGCGGCCCGGGAGATCAGGTCGACGACGCTCTATCTCGCGCACCGGCAGCGTCAGACGCAGACGCTCGACCCGGACGCGAGCAAGGCCGATTGGGCCGGCATCGCCCGTGACATTCGCGCGATCCGCGCGCTCGACAGCTTCCGGCCAACCCCTGGGCCGCTCTGCGAGTACTGCCCCTTCCAGCAGCGCGAGTGCTCGGTCTGGTAAGTGGCGCGTGCCGAAGCTGTAACGACTTTGTGACGTCTGATGTCCAGCCGTTGCGACATTGTCTCGTAGCCACCCGTAGTCTGTAGACGTATCGAGGTTGATACACCGGCTGCACGACGAAGGGGGCACACCATGACACAGCGCGGCGCATATATACTGACCGCTGCTTCGGCCGGGCTCTATCTGTTTTTGAGCTGGGCGTTTGCCGACGGTCTCTTCAGCTTCAGCAACTTCTGGAACTCGGATGAGATCACAAGCTCCTCGCTCTTCACCTACCTGCTCTTCGCGGTGATCATCGTCGCCGGTATCAGGGTCGCCCAGACGCTACCAGAAGAAGCCGCCACCGAAGCACCGCGCCCGCAATCGACCCCGGAGCAGATCGAAGATCCCGTCTTCTGGCGCAAGCTGCTCGGCAACGTCCACTTCGCCATCTTCTGGCTGCCTATTCGTTTCTTTGTTGGACGTGAGTGGCTCTCCGCTGGCGAGCACAAGGTCCGTGACGACGCCTGGATGGACGGCGGCGCGGCCCTTCAAGGCTACTGGCAGGGCGCAGTCGCAGTCCCGGAACAGGGTCGTCCATCGATCACCTACGGTTGGTATCGTGATTTCCTGCAGTACATGCTGGATCACGAATGGTACTCCTGGTTCGGTCCGCTGATCGCCGTTGGTGAAGTGCTCATTGGAGTCGCCCTGATCGTCGGCGCGCTGGTCGGCATCTCGGCCTTCTTCGGGACGCTGATGAACTTCAACTTCCAGCTGGCCGGATCCGCCAGCACCAACCCGGTCCTCTTCGGTTTGGGTGTCTTCCTGATCCTGGCCTGGAAGACGGCAGGCTACATCGGGCTCGACCGCTACCTGCTCCCGTACCTCGGAGCGCCGTGGCGACCGGGCGTGCTCTTCGAAGGCCACCACGGCGTCGAAGCGGCCAGCACAGCCTGACCCACCAGAGGGCATTGGTTCGACAAACGGGCTCCGGCCGGAGCCCGTTTGTCAATGGGTAGCAACGTCAGATTGAGAGTCGAGCGATGTCGATGTCCATCTCCATTCCCCACCAACATGTGCGCTATGCATCCGGCGAAGAAGGCACAGTGCGCGGGATCCTCGCCACCGGGCATGAGGGCCACGCGCACGGGCACGTCGCCTTCTCGAGCAAGGCGGGCAGCCGCCGCTACCGTGCCCTCTCCGGCGCCCAGAGCAGCGACAGCACCATCTCAATCGAACTGGAACAGCTTCTCGTTGGGCCAGGCGTGATCGAGTTAGCGACACTCGACGTCCACGTGCTTGGCAGCAATGGGTATGCTGACACCGCGCTCGACGCCGACATCGTGCTCCGCAGCATCCCTAACGCAGTAGAACTGCTTAGGGCGACGGTCTTACTCGACATTCAGGAAACTGCCTGACGCCCCACGCTGACTCAGGTCGCCGTGAATCCCAGGCCCAGCCGACGCAACGACAACCACCGGCCGTCACCGATTACCAGGTGGTCGATCAACTCGATATCGAGAACTCGCGCCGCCCGTTCGAGATCGCCGGTCAACGCGATGTCGTCGGCGGACGGCGTCGGGTCGCCCGACGGGTGGTTGTGGGCCAGCGCGATCGCCGGCGCGTTGGCCCGAATCGCCTCTTTGAAGATTTCCGCCGTCCGCACCTGGGCGCTGTTGACGCTCCCCTGATAGACCGGCACCAGCCGTTCGAGTCGGTGCTTGGTGTCGAGCACCGCCACCCAGAGCTGTTCATGATCGAGCGCCATCAGACGCGGCTCGAAGATGACGGCCAGATCCTCCGGATTGCGAATCTGAGGGCGTTCCTCGGGCGTCAGCTGGGCGATGCGCCGGCCCAATTCAATCGCAGCCAGGATCGTGATCGCCTTGGCGGGACCAACACCGCGGATCTCCGTCAATGAATCGAGATCGCGCTTCATGACGCCGCGCAAGCCACCGCCGCTCTCCTGGAGGATGCGCTGGCAGAGCGTTGTCACGGATTCGCCGCGCGAGCCGGTGTTGATGAGAATCGCGAGCAGCTCGGCATTCGAGAGCGACGCCGCGCCACGCGCCGCGAGCTTCTCGCGCGGACGCTCGTCGCTCGGCAGCTCCTTGATCGTCAGGGACCGCACACTCCAGTCGCTCATGAACTCGCCCCACCCGGCTTCACACCGACGTGTAGGGCGACGGTGCCGGCGGCGAAATAGCGCCAGCGTATGCGCGTCAAGCCCGCCACGTGTAGCATCCCGGCCAGCCCTTCCGCGTTCGGGAAGTTTCGCACCGACTCCGGCAAGTACTCGTAAGCACTGCGATCGCCGGTGATGAGTCCGCCGATGCGCGGCACGACCCAGCTGAAGTAGGGCTCGAAGAGCACGCCGAAGCGGGCGTCCTCCAGCGGCGTGGCCTCCAGAACTACCAACCGGCCGCCAGGCATGAGCACCCGCGCCATTTCGTTGATGCCCGCCTGGTAGCCAGGCAGGTTTCGCAGGCCAAACCCGATCGTGCAGGCGTCAAACACACCGTCGCCGAATGGCAGGCGCATCACATCGGCCATCTGAACCCGGACATTGGCGTGGGGAATGAAGCGAGCCCCGGCGCGCGCGAGCATCTCCGGGCTCGCGTCGACTGCCGTGATGTCGGTTGCGCCCGCCTCACGCAACGCCTCTGCCAGATCGCCGGTCCCCGTGGCGGCGTCGAGCACCCGTCCACCGCCACCGTTCAGGGCCGCCTGCGCCGCGGCGCGTCGCCAGCGCAGATCCTGCCACCCGGACATCAGCCGGTTCATCAGATCGTAACGCGGTGCGATGCGGTCGAACATGTCGCGGACGGCGTCTGGTGCATCGATCGCGCCGCTCATAGCGCGACCGCAATGCCGAGCAGCAGCGAGAAGAGCAATGCCAGCTGGGCGGTCTGGGCCAGGCGACGATTCAGGCTGCGCCCGCGTTCACTGGCGATCGCCCTCAGCAAGGTGAACGCGAGTGGCAGACTGAGCCAGGGCAGGAGCCACCACCAGAGCTCGCCCGAGACATACCAGACCAATGGCAGCGAGAGATAAGCCCCGAGCACGAGCGCCGCGAACTCGACAACGCTCGCCCGCGCCCCAAGCCGCACAGCCAGCGTGCGCTTCCCGGCCCGCGCATCGGTTTCTATATCGCGCAAGTTGTTGACGACGAGGATGGCCGAGATTAGCGCACCAACCGGGAGCGCGAGCAGGATCGCTTCAAGCGGCAGGCGCAACGCCTGGACATAGAAAGTCCCGGCAACCCCAAGCAACCCGAAGAAGACGAAGACCGCCAGCTCACCCAGCCCGCGGTAACCAAAGGGCAGTGGGCCGCCGGTGTAGGTAAGCATCACGACGACGGCGGCAACGCCCAGCAGCAACACCGGCCAGCCACCGCGATAGACGAGGTACCCGCCCGCGAGCACAGACAACCCTGTAACCACTGCCGTGCCCGCCATGACCTGCCTGAACGTCAACAGGCCGTGCTGGGTCACGCGCATTGGCCCGAGCCGGTCATCGGAGTCCGCGCCGTGGAGGTGGTCGAAGCCATCGTTCGCAAGATTCGCCGCGATCTGTAGCAGCAACGCAACGGCAAGCGCGGCGAGCATTGCCGGTAAGTGAAATCCGCCGGCGTCATAGGCCAGGGCCGAGCCAACAATGATCGGCGCGAGCGCAGCCGGCAGCGTGCGCGGCCTGCTCGCGAGCAACCAGGCACGCGTTGGGCTGATCTGTGTACTTTCAGCATTGTGCGTTGACACGCTGAACACCCTCCTCCCGCTGCGTGTCATATCTTAGTGTAGATCGTCTAAGCCATCGTTTCTGGCCCGTCTACTTACGGAAGATAGGGGCAATTCTCAGATTCGTCCCGAAAAGGGGTTGACAGATCGGAACATGTACGTACAATAAGGTCTAGGTGGCGTACGTACAGAGTGAACGGTCAGCCCGAACAGGCCAACGGTTCCTCGCCAGACAAGACACAAGATGTCCGCTGTGAGAGACGCGGCAGCGGATGTCGAAGGTCAGTCGGTCGTAGCTACCCCCCTCAGGAGGCTCGACGGTTGGGCGCAAGCCCCCCAGTCAGCTCGCCCGGGGGAAAGGCAATCAGCCAGGCGGAGTTCGGTAGGCAGGCAACTGCCGGAGCGGAGAAGTTCCTCGCCGATCGATCCGTGCCGAACCCCGCCGGGCTGGGCGCTTCCAAACAAGCACACCTCATCTCTTCCCTCCCTCCCTGTATTTCGGCCGGTGTCCCAGCGCCGGCCGATCTCTTTGCCTGGAATATCATCCCCCGCCGCTGCGTTTAAGCCGGCGTGGGATTCACCGATCTTTTCAGAGGGGAGCAGTCGCCCGATGGCGATCAGCAAGGAAACATTTGACAGCGGCATGACCGGACAGGAGTTCCTCGACATTGTCGAGGCGAACAAGGACAAGTTCCTCGAGAACGTCGACCAGGCGACGATTCCCGACGATGTCAAAGCATTCTTCACCGAACATCCGGTCTCCATCGCCGCGATCGGCGAGGACTGGTGCACGGACGTCGTCCACTTCATGCCGGTCGTTATCAAGCTGGCCCAGGAAGTCGATGGCGTCGACCTGCGCGTCTTCCAGCGCGACAAGACCGACCTGATCAATAGCTACCTGAACCAGGGCAAGTATCAGTCGATCCCTGTCTTTGTCCTCATGGACGCTGACTGGAACGAACTCGGCCACTTCATCGAGCGGCCAGCCAACGCCACCAAAGCCATGGCCGAGGAGTCGACCCGCTTCCAGCGCGAGAACCAGGACCTCGAAGGGGTCGCCCGCTCCTACGACAACATGCCCGACGAAACCCGCCAACAGGTGCGCGCGAACGCCGCCCGCTTCCGCTGGGACAACTTCGACGAGTGGAACGGTTACTTCTTCGACGAGCTGAAGGCGCTCGCTGCGGGCGCGGCCGTCGCCTAAGCAGCCGTGACAACCCGGCCACAGGAACGGGCAGCTTGATGCTGCCCGTTCGCTTTGCGCGGATTCGTTGTAGGATCGAGCTTCGCTCGGCTGGCCAGGCACTCGAACACACGGAAGGCAGCGCCGTGAACCTGCTCGACATCGTACGGCGCGACCTGACGCCCGAACCCTGGTCCCAGGTCTCGAAGATCCCCTGGGATGAGCCGGCTTTCTCACAACGGATGCTGGCCGAGCATCTGACCCAGAACCATGACGCCGCCAGCCGGCGCACATCGACAATCGACGCGCAGGTCGCGTGGATCGACCAGACGTTGTTAGCGAGCCGGCCCTCGACAATCCTCGACCTCGGTTGCGGGCCGGGCCTGTACTGCCACCGCCTCGCGCGGCTGAGCCACCACTGCACCGGCATCGACTTCGGGCCGGCCTCGGTCAGCTATGCGCGGGAACGAGCAGACGCAGAAGCGTTGACCGCGACCTTCATCGAGGGCGACCTCCGGGCGACCGCCTTCGGCGACGGCTACGACCTCATCATGCTGCTCTTTGGCGAGTTCAACACCTTCACCCCGAACGAGGCGTCCGACCTGCTGCAACGCGCGCGATCCGCCCTTGCGCCCGGAGGGGCGCTCATCATCGAGGCGCACACCTTCGAGTCGATCCGCGAGAGCGGCCAAGTAGCGCCCCGCTGGAGCGCTCAGGAGCGCGGTCTCTTCTCGGAGCAACCGCACATCAGGCTGGATGAGTCCTCCTGGAACGAGGCGACCCGCACGGCGATTGACCGCCACTATGTCCTGGACGTCGAGCGCGGCGACGTCTCGCTCTTCGGCACCACGACGCAGGCATACACCCGCGAGGAATACGAGGCACTCGCCGCTCGCGCAGGCTTCTCCGAGGCCACCTGGCGCGCCGGCTGGCCCAACCCGCACCACGCCGACGTGTTCGAGCTGCTGATGTGCGTCTGATCTCCATTCACCGTTGATCGCTCGGTTCGCTGAGTGAAGGATGGAGTTCATCACACGGGCCCCACCCAGTTCATGGTGCGTGCGTGTTTCGTCTCGATTCGACATCCGCGAGGATGTCATCCTGACCGAAACGGAGTGCAGCCGAAGGATCGAGTTGCCCTGAAGTAGCTTCGGAGTGGCCACTAGCTCCTTCGGCTACGGCCCGCGCTCAGGACGACGCAATTCCAATAGTTGAGTGCCGATCCTCAGGAGAGTGACCGAGGCTGAGAGCCGGGTAGAGCTGAGCTCCACCCCAACGAATGTGGTACGGCGTTGCGCCCGGTGTCAGGCGGCCTTGCGCTCGCGTTTGATCTGGTACATCTTGCTGTCGGCCAGGGCCATCAGCTCACGCTCGATGTCGCGTCGGAGGCCAATCTCGCCGCCGACGCTCGCGCCACAGGCGACGGTGACGTCGCCATCCGCCAGGCTGATTGGCGCTGAAATGGCAGCTTCCAGCCGCCCCGCGATCGCGTGGACAGCACGCCGGTCAACAAGGTTCGGCAGGATCACGACGAACTCGTCGCCACCCATCCGGGCAACGATGTCGGCAGGGCGCAGGCAACCGCGAATGCGGTCGGCAACCTCACACAGAACTGCGTCGCCGGCCTCATGACCGTGCGCATCATTGATCGCCTTGAAGCCGTCGAGATCCAGCATCAGCACGCCAACCGGCTCCTCGCCACGCACCGGCATAGTAGCCAGCGCCTGCGTCAGGCCATTGCGATTGAGCAGGCCGGTGAGGTTGTCATGCAGCGCCATCATCTCGAGTTTCGCTTCGAGCTGCTTCTTCTGCGTGATGTCCTGAATCTGTGACAGGAAGAAGAGCGGTTCGCCCTCGTCGTCGCGGACCACCGAAACACTTAGCTCGCCCCAGACCACCATGCCATTCTTGTGAAAGTAGCGCTTCTCAATCGTGTACGAAGAGATCAGGCCGCTCAACACACGCTCAACGAGCGCGAGGTCTTCTTCGAGGTCGTCGGGGTGCGTGATGTGCTGGAAGTCAGTCTCCAGCAGCTCTCGCTTCGTGTACCCGAACATGCGGCATAGCGACGTGTTTGCGTCCAGCCAGCCACCGTCCAGCGCCACGCGGGCCATGCCGATGGCTGCGTGATCGAACGTGCTGCGGAAGGTCGCTTCGCTCTGCTGGAGCGCCTGCTCCAGCCGGCGCTCTTCTGTGATGTCGGAGATGACGCCCTGCCAGAATGCCGGCTGACCCTCTTCATTACAGATGATCGACGCCGAGTCCCGGACCCAACGCACGCTACCATCGCGGCACAGCGTGCGGTACTCCATCGCGAACCCGTCGCTCGTGTCATTGGCCGAGTCGGTGCCAGCCAGGACGACGTTCCGGTCTTCTGGATAGACAGTCTCAACCCAATCGAATGTGCCATCGAGCAGTTCGCCCGGTGTGTAGCCAAAGAACTGCTCGACCTGCGGGCTGACATAAACAGTGACATTCCCGGTCGGCCGCACTTCCTGGACATAGGTCACAGCCGGAATCTGCTCGACGATGGAGCGCAAGCGCGCCTCTGCGCCTTCGAGCCGCTCCATGAGCTGCTTCTGCTCCGTAATCTCGCGGGTGATGACCATCCCATGCCGCGTCGCCAGGCCGGAATCGTAGTCAAGCGGGATCGATGTGACGTTGAAGGTGCGCTGAAAATAGGTCACGTCAACGGATTCGCGAGCGCCTGCAAGCGCCGCGCGCAGGACCGGTTCGATCTCCTCGAAGATGCGCCGCGGGAGCGTGTCCCGCATCGGCCGTCCAACCATCCGCTCACGGCTAAGCCCGAAGTCGCCAAGGCCGAGGCCGTCGACGATGACGTACTTCAGCTCCTGGTCAAATATGAGCACCGCGCCATCGGGAAAATTCGCAGCAAGCTGGCGGTAGAGCTCTTCGGAGCGCCGCAAGTCGTCCTGCACCTCGGCGGCTATCGTCGCGTCGCGAAAATACCAGGCCCGGCCGGTGAAGCTGCCGTCGCGATCCCAGGTTGACGCCGAGTTCCACTCGATCACACGGCCGTCAGTCAGCTTCAAACGACCATGCGTTGTCTGTTCGCGGTCATCGGTGAGATCGGCGATCAGCTGGTGGAACGCTTCGGGATCTTCGATGATGCGAGCCGCCGAGGTAAGCGCATTGCCGGAGCGAACGACACTCGCATCGAGGCCCCAGAGCTCGAGGAAGTTCCGGTTCCATGCCAGCACTTCCCTGTCCTGGTTGGTCATCATCATCCCGGAGGGGGCAAATTCAACAAGCGCGTCGAGAATCTCGATGTCGAAATGCGGATGCGCTTCTTCCGGATGGCTGAAGTCGGAAGGGCCCTGTTCGCGCAGGACGCCGAAGGCCGATGAGACGTCGCCGGCGTCGAGGACCGGGCTAATCATGCCGCTGACCGGCACCGGGTCCGCGCCGGATGGAGCAAGGCAGAGGTTGACGCCCGTAACCGTCGAGCCGCGCCGCAGCCGCGCGAAGATGTTTGCCACTTCGGCGCGATCCGAGGCCGTGACGAGTTCGCCGAGCGACTTGGGCTCAGTGGCGCCGCTGCCAAAGCGTTCGATCCAGGTCGTGTTGCCATCGACGACGTTGCCGTCGAGATCGAAGGTGAGGAAATAGACGCCCGGCCGTTCGAATAGGCCGGCCAGGCCAGTTGGAACCTGTCGCGAGGCATCCCGTGCTTCTGAAATCATCTGACTCCCCGAGGCGCGCTATCCATGCGCTGCTAGCCGGCTGACATCCCCAGCACGGCGTCATAGCATTATTGTCGTATCGCACATGCGCGGCAGCAATACCACTCCGGTCATGTCCGGAACGCGCCATCGGCACTCCCGGATCTGGTACTGGGGTCGCCTGTAGTACAGCGGTATGAATTCTCTGTGGGAGTTAGGCTGACGCAGCTACGGCGGCGCGCCCTCAGCGCTCGCGCCGGGACTCGTTTCAGGGGCGAGCAGGGCAAAGACAACCCCGCTGACCAGCACCATGATACCGGTGCCGATCAACGCGATCTCGGGACTCGCGAAGTCTGCCGCCAGACCAAGGCCGAGCGGCCCAATGATGTAGCCGGTGTCGGCCAACATGCGGTAGAGCCCCATGGCCGAGGCGTTCATCCCGACCGGCGCCATGTCGGCGGCATAGGCCGCCGGGGCCGGGCCAGAGATGCCGATTGAGATCGCCCAGACGATGCAGGAGAGCAGGAACCAGCGGAAGTCCGGCATGACGGCGAACATGAACATCGCCGCACCGCTGAAGAGCGTGCTCGGCACGATCACCGTCTTCCTACCAAAGCGGTCAACGAGCATCCCACTCGGATAGGCCAGTCCCAGCCCGACCAGGCTGATGGCCCCCAAACCCAATCCGATCTGCGAGGCCGAGAGGCCAAGGTCATTTTCGGCCAGCGTCGGCACGAGATTGAACAACCCGCCGGTGCGGGCGAAGAACGCCGCGAACGAGACGATGGCAATGAGGACAAAGCCCGTCTCGCGCCGGAGCGCCGCCAGCTGCTGGAGGAGCGGCGGGCGTTCGCCGCCGGCCGCCGCTGCCGCCGACCGCCCAATCTCGCCGGTGTCGGGAATGCGGAACCAGGCCAGCAGCGATACGCACCCGCCGAGAATCGAATAGGCGAAGAAGGGCGCTGAGAGCGAGATGGTGTCGGCCAGGATGCCGCCCGGCACCGGACCGAAACCAACGGCGAAGAGAAAGATACCTTGGTAGACGGCCATCATGCGGCCGCGGTTGCGCCGCGTTGATATGTCGGCCACGACGATCTGGGTGCCGGTGATAACCATCGCCGCGCCGGCCCCGGCCACGAAACGACCGATCAGGAACTGCCAGTAGACATCCGACAGGCCGCTGCCGAAGTTCCCGATGACGGTGATCAGCCCGCCGAGCGCGAGCGCCTTCTGCCGCCCGTAGCGGTCGGCCAGGAAGCCGGTCGGCACATTCATCGCGAAGCGTGCCGCGCCGTAGACGGCAATCGTCGCGCCGATGGCCGCGGCCGAGACGCCAAATGCGTCGGCGTAGAGCGGCACAACTGGCACGATACTCCCGAAGCCGAGCTGATTGACGAAGATCAGGAGGCAGACCCAGAAGAGCGTCTCATGCTGACGCACAAGTCCGAAAGCCCTGCCAAGGGGTCCCGAGGACGGCGGCGCGTTGTCGCGCTCAGACGGCGGGCCGCTCACGCGCTGGTGCGCGCCTCGTGCGCTTCAACGAGCGTCGTGAGCATCACATCCAGGTAGGCGTTGAGTTTGCCGAACATCCGGCAAG
>JAUIIK010000068.1 GCA_030431755.1 Chloroflexia bacterium | reverse complement strand
CATCGGTGACGCCCCTGGCGTTGTAGACGGCCCCGCCGTAGCTCCCGGTCGCCGAATTGTCGGTTAGCGAACTCTCGGTGATCGTTAGTGCGCCCTCATCGTTATAGACGCCGCCACCCCTGTAGGCGGAATTGCTTGCGATCGTGCTGTCGGTGATTGTCACGGAGCCATCATCGCTGAACACTGCGCCGCCGTCGTCGACGGCGGTGTTTCCCGTGAATGTCGTGTCATCGACTTGCGCCATTGCGCCCTGGACATAGAGTGCGCCGCCGAGGTCCGCCTCGTTCGCCATGAAGGCGCTTCCGGAGATATCAAGTTGATCGCCAAGAAACGCGGTTTTGAGGATCGCCCCGCCCGATCCAATGCTAGCGGTGTTGCCAATGAAGTTGCTGGACTCAATAATAAGCACATCATCTGCGTATACTGCGCCGCCGCCGCTTGAATTCGCAGCGTTTTCCGTGAAGGTGCTGTCGGAGACTGTTGTCGTGCCGGATGCCGAGATTGCGCCCCCGACATTGTTCGCGACATTCGTAGTAAATGAGCTTCCGCTAATGGTGCCTGTTCCGTATGTCTTGACGGCTCCGGCGACATTGCCGGCAAAGTTATCGGTGAACATGCTGTCGCTGATTGTCAGCGTACCGAATGAATCAATTGCGCCGCCAACGTTGGCCGCTGTGTTGTTGGTGAAGACACTGTCGTTGATCGTGGCCTCGCCGCGACTCAATATCGCACCGGCGACGTTGGGCGAAGTGTTGTCCGCAAAGACGCTGCTGAAGACTTCGAGCGTGCCGTAGCTGAGGATTGCCCCGCCGTTGATCTGACTCGATCCAGGCGCGCTACCCGTACCGTTGACGAAGGTCAGATCGCGCACTTCGAGGGCGGCACCCTCTTCCACATTCAGAATGCGTGTGACGCCGTCACCATCCAGCGTGATCAAGCCCGCGCCGTCAATGACGACGCTGTTGCCGGCGGTGATCACTTTCTCATCGGAGAAGGTGATCGTCGTCGGGCCGCCACAGGCGAAGGTGATCGTGCCGCCGCCGTTGGTCAACGCCGTCGCCAGCGCCGCGTCGAATTCGGATTCGGTGCAGGGCACTGCAACGACCGCGTCGTCGGCCAGCGTGACGCCAACCGGCAGCAGCGGGACGAGCCCGGCCAACAGAACCAGTACCATCCAGGCGCGCCAGGTGCTTCGCATATGTGGGTTCCGTTCACGCGTTGTTGAGATCTCGCGGACAGTCTAATGGGAAGTAGGGAACTCAGCAACTCCAGGGATGTATGTGGCAGAGATGTGCAACAGAGGCGATTCATCTAAGGCACGCGGGCCGGTATGGCGACATTGCCCTCAGGAAGCGTCGCGATTCAGGACCAGGGCCCGTTGGTAGACGGCGCGACGTGGAAGCCCGGTGGCGGCGATGACGCGGTCAACGGCATCGCGCAGGGATGATCCTTCGTCGAGCGCGTCGCGGAGCAGCGCGTCGAGATCAACGGCTGCCGGTGAGTCCACGTCGAGATTGGTCCGTACGACAATGGTGTACTCGCCGCGCTCGCTGAGCTTGTCGAGTAGATCGCCTGGCTGACCGCGCTGCCATTCCTCGTGGAGCTTGGTGATCTCGCGACCGGCGACGACGTCGGCCTGCGGGAACAGATCCGCCAGTGTGTCAACCAGGGCTCTGACTCTGTTTGGGGATTCGAAGAGCACCAGCGGCAAGCCCGCCGCCGCTAGCTCTCGAAGCCGCGCGCGCTTCTCGCTCTCCTTGCGCGGCAGGAATCCAACGAAGGTGAAGCCCTCGTCGGCCAGGCCGGAAACGGCCGCCGCGGCAGTGACGCTCGACGGACCTGGGATCGGCAGCACCTTATAGCCCTGCGCAACCGCCTCCGCGATCAAGCGGCTACCGGGATCGGATATGCCGGGCATGCCGGCGTCGGAGATGACGGCGACATCGCCGCCAGCCAGTCGGTCAATGACCTCACGCAGCCGCGCAGCCGGCGAATGCTCGTGGAATGAGACGACCGGCGTCTCGATCTCGTAGTGGGCGAGCAGCTTGCGGGCAACGCGGGTGTCCTCGGCTGCGATCAGCGCGGCCTCACGCAGGATGCGCAACGCCCGTAAGGTGATGTCTTCGAGGTTACCGATTGGTGTTGCGACGAGGTAAAGCGTGCCCATTGATCCACCGATTGCGCGTCACTTGCTTGCAGATGGGGAGTGTTACCGAAATCGTAGGGATGGGGCTCGTCCCCATCCGGCAAACACCGCCAGACGCCCACCGTATGCACAGAGTTGCGTTCGCGACCGTAACGTATCCAGCGCACATCTTCGAGACCGCATGACGGATGGGAATGAGTCCCATCCCTACGAATCCGAACAGGTGTTGCCCCCTGAAGAAATGACGTTCCGATCATAGCAGATGAGCATGCCATACTGTCACGATGCCGGGTCGTCGGCTATACTGGTCGATGCCTGTACGAACACCGCCGCTGAACCGGAACGGACGCTGGATGGATACGGGGCCGGGCCGCACGCAATCGCTCTACCGCAAGTACCGCCCGGAGACCTTCGCCGGAGGCGAGCTGGTCGGGCAAGACCATGTGCGTGACACCCTCCGCAACGCCATCGCCAACGGTCGCGTCTCCCATGCTTACCTTTTCTGCGGCCCACGCGGCACCGGCAAGACGACGACGGCCCGGCTGCTTGCCAAGGCCGTCAACTGCCTCGATCCGGAACCGGCAAACCGGCCCTGCAACGTCTGCGAGGCTTGCGTCGCGATCAACCAGGGACGAGCGACGGACATCATCGAGATCGACGCCGCGTCAAACCGTGGCATCGAGGATATTCGTGATCTCCGGGAGCAGGTGAAATACGCGCCGGCCCAGCTGCGGCACAAGTTCTACATCATCGACGAAGCGCACCGCCTGACCCGCGACGCCTTCAACGCCTTCCTCAAGACGCTCGAAGAGCCGCCGCCCAACACGACCTTCGTGCTGGCGACGACCGACCCCGACGAGCTACTCGAGACCGTCGCCTCGCGCTGCCAGCGTTTCGACTTCCACCGCATTCCGGCCGAGCAGATGGCGCTGCGTGTCAGAACCGTCTGCGAGCAGGAAGGCATCGAGATCGACGACGAGGCGCTATCGATCGTCATTCGGCAATCGACCGGGAGCTTACGCGACGCCCTGAGCCTGATCGACATGCTCGCGACCGCGACGAGCGAGGACAAGACAATCGACGCCGGTCTGACACGCAAGATGCTCGGACTGTCGCAGGATGAGCGGACGTTGACGGTCATCGAGGCGATCCTCGAACGCGACCTTACGCTCGGTCTCCAGACGATTAACGATGCGCTCGACAGCGGCCAGGACATGCGCGCCTTTGGGCGACAGATTCTGGCGGCGTTGCGCTTGCTGATGCTCTGCCGCGCCGGGGCGAATCCGGCCGAGGCGGACGGTGCCCTACGAGAGCTTGCGACACGCTTCGAGCTGCCGGAGCTCCTGCGGATCAACCGTGAGTTCAGCGAGATCGACTTTGCGATCCGCCACGGGGGCTTCCCGCAATTGCCCATCGAGCTCGCCTTCGTCGCCGCGATCGTCGGTGATAGCGCAACAGTGCAGGCCGCTCCGCAACCGGCGCAGGTAACGCCAGCCCGCCGGCCCGAGCCGAGCCGTCCGGAGCAGCGCGCATCGGCGCCGCCGCAGCGGCAACCCGAGCCGCGTGCTGCCCAGCCCGCGCAACCTGCCCGCGAGCCGATCCCGATCCGGCGCGAGGAACGCGAGCAATCGCCGGCGCGTGAACCGGCTGCCTCCGCCCCGCAACCCCCAGCCTCCACGCCGGAGCCACGGCCGTCGGGAGCAGCGACGGCGTCGGTCCAGATGGTGGTTGAACGCTGGCCGGAGGTGCGTACCGAGGTCAAGGCGGCGGACCGTAAGGTCGAGGCGCTGCTGGCCTCCTGCGACCCCTACAGCATCATCGACGGCACGCTCTTCCTCATTGCAGCCTACCCATTTCACGCGTCGAAGCTGAACGAAGACCGCAATCGCCAGACGATAGAAGACGCGGTCGAGCGCGTGCTCCAGCAGCGCCTGACGATCTCGACCGGGCTGCGTGGTGAGCTGCCAGACGCGCCCGACGAGGGCGGCCCGCCAAGCGGCGGCACAGGCGATTCGAACGCGACTCCTCAGACACCGCCACGCCAGGTACGCGACGACGGCGCAAACGCCAGCGACTCGAACGACGGATACGACGCAAGCGAGGCTGAGGACGACGAACAGGAGCGTGCTGCTGCCCGGGAGGAGCACCAGGTCATCGAGCGCATGAAGGCGATCTTCAACGGCGAGGAGATTGACATCGATGAGCTCCAGATCGACGGTGGCTCGTCGTCCTAGCGGCACGCGCTAGACCCAATTGATCAACCATCGGCCACTGGTCGTGAAAAGATCGCGTACCAAATCGTAGGCGCGTAGTTCATTTCCACCCAACGTTGTCTTCGACCTCGCAGGGGGGGGGGTGGAGATGAACTCCACGATTCACAAAATTAGGTGATGCCGTTCACATGCACGGTTCCCCGATTCTGTCGGCACGCAGCGCCAGGCGACAGAAGCCGCCGCAACAACATGGTCATCCCGAGATAGGCTCTGCGCCCGAGGGATCTTGTTGCGAGCGTGCCATCAGCCGATGCAGGGGCCGATGATCGACGCCGCCGCAGCGACCGTGATCGTCTTCGTCGGAGCGCAGCGCTGGCGGTCGGAGATCCCTCGGGCGCGAAGCCTTCCTCGGGATGCCAGGTTGGAGGCGGGACGTCCATGAACGAACGTGCTTGGCGGCGTGCGACGGAGAGAACAGGCACGATCTTCCTACCCGACAGTTAACGTGATTCATGAAGAGCGAGACGAACTTCACCCCGACGCTCCGTCAGAAGCAACCAACCTCAATGCTGCTTGATCTAGCCGCCGTCGCTACTCGTGAACACCCGCCGGGCCGCGCCCGTCTCCAGGTCCGCGACCTCGAGGATGAACGGTTCAATGCCGGTGTAGACCGGACCATCCTCGGCGGCGATTGACCGCCACATTAGGCCGCCGTCGAACCACCACAGCTCAGTGACGTTGTAGCCCGGCGCGACATCGATCCGGCGGCTGATGCCGGTGGCGAGATCCAGCACGTTGAGCGACTGAAAGGCGAAGTCGCCAGTCTCCGTCGGGGTCTCGACCGTGAAGGCGAAGAGCGCGCCGTCAGGCGACGAAAGCGTCTTGCCAATCCGGATGGCCGGGCCAAATTCGCCGGCACTTACCAGCAGCTCGCGATCGTCGCCGGATGGGGAGATGGTAAAGAGCGAACCGGCGTTCGGATTCAGGCCTGCCCCCCTATCCTCGCCGACGATCAGCGTCGCGGATTGCGGTGGCCAGTCGAGGATCCCGAAGGAGACCTGGGGCGAGATGTCCAGAAAGCCAGCGCCGTTGACCGGGACGATCCTGATGACGCCGGCATTGCCCTGCGGGCGGTGCAGCAACGCTAGCGCCTGGCTATCGGGCGACCAGTGGATTGATTCGATGTTCGGCGTCGGTTGAGGCATCTCCAGCGGCGTCGCTTCTTCACCGGCGCGCGCCAGCAGCACGCTGTCATCATCGCGGACGATGGCCAGCGTCTGGCCGTCCGGTGACCAGGCGAGCAACGCGACGCCGGGATTGCCGCCCGGATCGCCGGTGATCTCGGGGCCATAGAGGGGCGCGTTAGTTTCGCCAGCAGCGTCAATGACGCGGATTTCTTCGGACTCACGGCCGCCGGCGGCATCGACGAAGAGCACCGCGGCCGAGGCTGCGCCCGGCGTCGTTGCGACGGCCCGCACGCGCTGCCGGTCGGTGAGCTCGGTTGCTGCCAGCTCGCCGTCGATCAGCCAGGCGTCCGGGCCGTTGAGGAAGACGACCACGGGCGATACCAGGCGCGTTGGGCCGGGTCTTAGGAGGGATGGCAGCCAGTCCGGGATTGGAGGCGTCGGCGTCGCTTCCGGCTCCGGCGTGGGCGATGGCAGGGTGATGGCTTCGCCCGGCAGGGGCGTCGCGTCGAGATCAATCGTCGGTTCGACCGAGTCACTGAGGCAGCTTGCCAACAGCAACGTCAGGAGCGCCGTAGCAGCAAGCAACCGGAATCGCGCGGCGGCGTGCTTCACTATGAATGCCCCTGTACGTTCGCAGTAGGTTGGCTCATATCGGACGGCGCTGCTACACTCGGCAAAGGCCTGTGCCGGCCTGACACATCGCGCCGCTGGGGGATGGACGATTCGATGAAGCTTGACCTGGAAACTGTGGAACACGTCGCGCTACTAGCTCGACTCGGATTGACCGACGAGGAGAAAGCGACGCTACAAGACCAGCTTTCGAGCGTGCTCGACCACATATCCGTTCTCGAAGAGGTTGACACCGACGCGATCCCTCCGACCGCTCAGGTCATCGAACTCCAAAACATCCTGAGGGAAGATGTCGCGGGCGCGGCGCTCCCGGTTGAGGCAGTGCTCAAGAACGCCCCCCGCACCGAAGACGACTTTATCAAAGTCAACGCCGTCCTCGATCAGTCCTAGAACGGCGCTACCCGACTCGTGACAGAACGGCGGAGACGATGACGGAACTTACCGACCTGACGCTGGCGGCAGCCCGCGATCTGCTCGATGGGCGCGAGATCAGCGCCGTCGAGCTGGCTGACGCGCACCTCGAACGCATCGCGACCGTTGATGAGAAGGTCCAGGCCTTCATAACGGTGATGGCAGACCAGGCCCGCACGATGGCCGCCGATGCCGACGCGGCCATCGCCGCTGGCGAGGCGCAGCCGCTCACCGGTATCCCGGTAGCGCTGAAGGACATCCTCTGCACCGTCGACGCGCCGACGACGGCTGCCTCGAAGCTGCTCGAGGGCTTCGTCTCGCCCTACGATGCGACCGTAGTCAAGCGGCTGCGCGACGCTCGCGCGGTCTTCGTCGGCAAGACGAACACTGATGAGTTCGCGATGGGTTCGTCGACTGAAAATTCGGCCTTCTTCACGACGAAGAATCCCTGGGGGCTCGACCGTGTGCCCGGCGGCAGCAGCGGCGGCTCGTCCGCGGCCGTAGCCGCGCGCGAGGCGATTGTCTCGCTCGGTTCCGATACCGGCGGCAGCATCCGGCAGCCGGCGGGCTTTTGCGGCATCGTCGGGATGAAGCCGACCTACGGGCGGGTCTCGCGCTACGGCCTGATCGCCTTCGCCAGCTCGCTGGACCAGATCGGGCCATTCGCCAGAACGGTCGAGGATGCCGCGATGCTGCTCGGCACGATCTCCGGCCACGACACCAACGACGCCACTTCATCACCGCGCGATGTGCCGGACTACCGGGCCGCGCTCGGCGAAGATCTCACCGGCGTCAAACTCGGCGTCGTGACCGAGTGGACCGGTCAGGAGGGCGTCGAGCCCGGTGTCCAGGCGGCCTGCGAGGCGGCCTATGACACCTATGCCGAGCTCGGCGCGGAGCTGGTGCCGATCAGTCTGGACTACGCCAAGTACGCCTTGCCGACCTACTACATCACTGCCCCGGCCGAAGCCAGCGCGAACCTCGCCCGCTTCGACGGCATCAAGTACGGCATGAGCATCGACGCCGGCGATGTGCTGGAGAGCTACCTGCGTACCCGTGGCGAAGGCTTCGGCGCGGAGGTCAAACGGCGGATCATGCTCGGCACGTACGCGCTCTCGACGGGCTACTACGACGCTTACTACGTCAAAGCCCAGAAGGTCCGGACGCTGATCAAGCGCGACTTCGACACGGCCTTCGAGCGCGTCGACGCGATCGTTGCGCCGACCTCGCCAACGGTGGCCTTCAGCATCGGCGACCGCACCGACGATCCGCTGGCGATGTACCTGGCCGACATCTTCACGATCCCGGCCAACATGGCGGGGCTGCCCGGTATCGCGATTCCCTGTGGCTTCTCCGAGGACTTGCCGGTGTCGATCCAGGTGCTCGGGCCGGCCTTCGGCGAGGAGATCACGCTCAAGGTCGCGCACGCCTACGAACGCGCCAGTGGCTGGCACGAACGGCGGCCGGAGCCGGTTGCGTGAGAGTTGCCCTCGACCGGGCGCAGCGCTTTTTGAGTCGCAATCAGGGGCGTGTTGCGATCCTCGCGCTGCTCATCGTCTGCGTCTATTTCCTGGTCATCTTCGGCGAGCAGGCCTGGCATGCCAACCGGCTCGAAGCCGAGATCGACCAGCAGCGTGAGGCCATCGCCGACATTCGCCGTGAGAACGAGGAATTGGCCGTCCGCGCCGAGCAGATGAATTCCCCGGCCTATCAGGGCTATGTCGAACAGATCGCCCGCCGCGACCTCGGGCTGGCCCGGCCCGGCGAGACGGTCATCATCGTCCCGCGGCGGCCGGCGGCAGCCCAACCGACCCCGGTTCCCGAGCCTGTCCAGGATGGCTCGGAGCAAAACTGGCAGCGGTGGATCGACGCAATCTTCGCGGCGGACGAGTCCTGAGCCAGCGCGCGGCGCCGTTTTCCCCTGGACAACCTACTCAGCCAGATGGCATCCCGAGGAAGGCTCTGCGCCTGAGGGATCTACGATCGCCAGCGTTAGGCTCCGCCGAGGACTGTCTCGGTCGCTGCAGCGTGGTCGGTCACCGTCTCCTGCACCGGCGGGTGGCACGCGCACAACAAGATCCCTCGGGCGCAAAGCCTTCCTCGGGATGACCATGTTGGTGCCGTAGCGTCTGTCGCATGGCGCTGCGTGCCACCAGATCTCGGGCGCGCTGTCAACGCACGGCGTAACTTGGTGCATGAAGGGCCAGCCGGTACGGGCCCAAAAAACACTGCCGCCGGCGCAGGTGGCTCATTCGGGATGCCAGGTGGTTAATGTGTTGGACCGCGCGGGCGCATGTGAATAGGCACGGCACACCCACCCCAAGTCGGTCTATTGCGCTCTGTACGGACATAGGGTATCGTGAGACATCCACTGGTCGTCCCGGCAGCGTATCGCGCTTGCAGTGGGGGTGAGCGTGATGAACCGGTGGGCGCACACACGCCACGCCGCGATAACTCCTGACGCTGCCCAATTCATCGTGATGACAGTAGACGACCGGCCAATTGGAGGAGGAGCCTAGGATGGGATCGTTGTTGGAATCCACCGGTTTTCGGCTGCCCGGCACGCGCGCGTTGCAGCTCGCGGCCATTGTCGTGGCCATCTCCGCCGTGCTCGGCGTGCTGGCATTCCAGAGTGTCGGCGCCGTCGCGCCGTCCAACCCGTACTTCCAGCGCACCTGGGAGCGAACGGACAAACCGATTGTCGATGGCGTCGTCAGCCGTAGCTGGAATTGGGGCCCGCAGGGTATCTCGAACGAGCTAACCGAGCCGTATGAGAACTCCCCGGGCGGCTTTCGACAGGTACAGTACTTCGACAAGAGCCGCATGGAGATCAACGATCCCAACGGCGACACCGAGAGCATCTGGTACGTCACCAACGGCCTGCTCGTCGTTGAGCTGATGAGCGGCCGGCTGCAGGTTGGCGACAACGAGTTCCAGGACCGCTTCCCGGCCGATGTGCCGGTTGCCGGCGATCCGAATGACCCGAACGGCGTGACCTACGCCCTCTTTGCGGACTTCCGGCAGGTGCCGCCGGTTGCCAACGGCACGATCTACATGCAACGGCTGAGCGCCGACGGCACGGTAAGCGCCGATCCGAATCTCTCGGGCTACAACGTCAGCGCCGCCTATCTTGACGAGGTCACGAACCACCGCATCGCCGAGCCCTTCTGGGAGTACATGAACTCGTCGGGGCCGGTCTATGTCAACGGTCAATTCATCGATGACCTGCTCTTCCCGAATCCCTTCTATTCGACCGGTCGGCCGATCACCGAGTTCTACTGGGTGCGCTCACAGGTTGGCGGAACCGAGAAGGATGTCGGTATTCAGTGCTTCGAGCGCCGCTGTCTGACCTACACGCCCGGCAATTCGGACGGCTTTGTCGTCGAGGATGGCAATGTTGGCCTGCACTTCTTCATCTGGCGCTACGAGACGCCGGACCCGACGCCAACCGTCACAGCCACCTCAACGGCGACAGCGACCGCCACGATGACGAGCACTGCCACGGCGACCTCGACGGCGACAGCTACCGCAACCTCCACTGCAACCGCGACCGCGACGACGATGCCCGACGAGGTGGAGGTCGAGGTCAACGCCTACGTCGATTGTGACGATGACGGCGATACCGAAGGCCCAGCCGACGAGGTTGGCGCGGACGGCGTCTGCAGCGACTTCATCGGCGGTGAGATCGTCACCTTGCAGGACGGGAACCCGTTGCAGGTTGACGAGGTTCAGCAGCTTGGTCTGAACGATGCCGTCGATGGCTCCTTTGCGATCATCTTCGACCACCCAACGGTGATTGACACGATCATCGTCACCGGCATCCCCTACAACGCGACGGCGCAGATGATCTTCGATGCACTTGAGACCGGTTTCACCGCCAGTGGCGTCGGGCCGGATACGCCGACCGTCGAGCCGGTCTCTTCCAACCCGAATGCCCGGATCAACGAAGCCGCGATGCGCTTTACCTTCGAGAACGGCAATCTCGAAGGGGCCAACGTGGATCAGATGGTCGTCGACAACATGCCGCTGGTCGACGAGTCGACGGCTGGCACCTTCAGCACGATCACCAATGGCTCGGACGCGCAGGATGAGATCCAGCAACTGCTGCCGAACCAGGCAACCGACGGCACCTTCACGCTCTCCTTCGAGCATCCGACCGCCGGCACGATCACGACGAGCCAGATCCCGCACAATGCGTCGGCATCGTTCATCGAGTTCGAGCTTGAGTCGGCCTTCGATGATGAGGGCGTCGAGAACGACGCGCCTTCGGTTACAGGCGGCCCGGCGAATTCCGCGGCGATCGACATAACCTTCGACAACGGCGACCTCGCCGGCGAAGATGTCCTCGAGATGACGCTCAACAGCGCCGGTCTCGATACGCTCATAACCTTCTCGCAGGTGCAGGTGCTCGACTCCGGCGCGACGCCGATCATGACCTGGCAGGTCGATTCGGCAGGCCAGGCTCAGGGCGAGCTGGACGCAGGGCAGTACGAGTTCTGTTTCACCTACACCGAGGACACCGGCCAGTCCGACACAACCTGTTCGGGTCTCGTCGACGTCAGCGGGACGAACAGCATCTTCAGCCTGACCGCGCAGCTCGAATACGACAGCTAGCGCGGCAGCGACAGGCTAAAGGCAACCGAGGGGCTGGAGATCAACTCCAGCCCCTTGTGCGTGTGTGCGGTATGTGTTGTGGGGTTGCGATCTCACCCAGGTATCGGACCGTGCCGGTCTATCTTCACGAAATTCAAGGTTGGTGGCGGTTGGCCTGGGTGGGTGTTCGAAACCGCGTGGCCCGTAGGGGTGGAGTTCATCTCCACCCGGCTGCGGGATCGAAGCCAATACCGGGTGGAGATGAACTCCACCCCTACGACTGTGCATACGATCTCTTCGCGTTCACTGGTCAATCGTCGCGCTGCTGGCCCCAGGACTCTCAACGGCCATCAAGTTATCCTGAACGGAGGCTCCGCGGAGCTGAAGGATCTACATCGGGCACTCGGGCTATCCGAGGTGGAAACCCGGCTTTCACGCTCGATCCTGCCCCGTCCGATTTCGACCGCCGTGCTAGATCCTTCAGCTTCGCGGAGCCTCCGTTCAGGATGACGTTGCCGATGGTTGTTACGAGCCCGGCGAACGCCTCCTGCACCAACACGCCGAGCCGGGCAGGCGGCTAGCGACTCGGTCGAGGGCGCCGGGGGCGTTCGCCGAAGAAGGGCTGCAAATCCGGCTTGCCGACTACTGCTCGTAGCGCTCGCTCCAGTTGCGGTGCTCGTCCCAGGCCTGCATCGAGAGGGTCGGGTCGGTCAGGATGTCGAAGGCGGTCATGGCCTGGGCGGTGGCGGCTTTGATGAACTGGTCGTAGCCGAAGTCCGAGCCGGAGGCGTCAACGACCTCCTGCGAGTGGCCGGGAATCGCATCGTGGCTGATCGCGAAGCCGAGCGTCACCGACGGCACCTTGTAGGAGACGTTGCCGAAGTCGGTCGAGTGCATTCCGCGTCCTTCGCGGCCGCCCGAGCCCCAGAGCCCGACAGCCTCGGCGTTGGCCTGGTACTTCGCGCCGATGACGTAGCTTGGACGCATGTCGTAGCAGGTGTTGTCTTCCTCGATCTTGACTTCGCAGCCGGTCATCAGCGCCGCGCCGCGGGCGATGTTGTTGACCTGGCCGACGAGGTCGTAGAGATGGTCGCGGCTAGCGGCGCGGACATACATGCGGGCGGAGGTGTACTTCGGCGTCACATTGGCGGCGTCGCCACCGTGGGTGATGATGCCGTGGATGCGGTCCTCCATGTAGATGTGCTGCCGCAACGCGTCGATGCCGGTGAAGAGCTTGATGACGGCGTTGAGCGCATTGACGCCGTTATAGGGATCGTTGGCGGCGTGCGAGGGCTTGCCGAAGAACTCGTACTCGATGTGGCTGACTGCCAGGCAGGTGCCGTCCGGCCAGGCTGCGGGCGCGCCGCTCTTGTTGCCGGCGTGGTGGATCATCAGGGCGGCGTCGACATCGTCGAACGCGCCCTTGTCGAGCATCTTGATCTTGCCGCCGCCGCCCTCCTCTGCCGGTGTGCCCATCACGACGAAGGTCCCACCGATCTGGTCCATGACAGCTTTCATGCCGATGGCCGTCGCGAGGCCGGAACCGGCGATGAGGTTGTGGCCGCAGCCGTGGCCGATGCCTTCGAGCGCGTCGTACTCGGCCAGGACTGCCACCGTCGGACCGGGCCGGCCGCTCCGCAGCGTGGCCCGAAAGGCGGTCTCGAGCTCGCAATAGGGTTTCTCGACATCGAAGCCGGTTTCGACCAGATGATCCGCCAGCAATTGCGACGCCATCTGTTCCTGATAGCCGATCTCCGGGTTCACCCGGATCGTCTCGGCGACCTCGACCAGATGATCGCGCTCGCTGTTGATCGCGACGCGGATGCGCTCCTTGAGCGCTGTTTTGTCTGCTGACATGCCAAAGGACATGTGTGCCTCATCCCTTCATCATGACCCACCTCTGGGCGGCGCTATTCCAATACTGACCAGTTCTGGCTGTGGTGGGCGATAGCTTCGTCGATCGCTGCCCGTGCGGCGATCCCAACCTCGGTGTGGTGAGCCTGGGCGAGGATGCGGTCGTGGCCGAGCGGCTCCGGCAGGTTCGAGGTGAAGCCCGCCAGCGTCTCGATGATTGCGAGCGTGGCGTAGGGGCCGTAGGTCTCGGAGTAGCCGCCTTCTTGCAGGACGACGAGCCGACCGCCAGCGTGACGCTCGGCGCGGTTGATCATCAGGCCGGTCAGCCGCCGGTAGCCTTCGGCGGTGACGCACATCCGGCCAAGCTGGTCCATGATCGAGGCGTCCTGGCCGGCCGAGACGAAGATCATATCCGGCGCGTAGTCGTCGATGACCGGCAGGATGATCTCGTCAAAGGCCGCGAAGTAGGCGGCGTCGCCGCTACCCGGCGGCAGCGGGATATTGACGGTGAAGCCGGCGCCCGCGCCGTTGCCATCCTGCTCGATCCAGCCGCTCTCTGGCGGGTAGAGCTTGTCCTGGTGAATCGAGAAGAAAAGCACGTCGGGATCGTCATAGAAGGCGTCCTGCGTGCCGTTTCCGTCGTGGACATCCCAGTCGATGATCGCGACCCGTTCGATGTCGTGCGCTTCACGGGCGTGCATGGCTGCGAGGACGACGTTGTTGAAGAGACAGAAGCCCATCCCCATGTTCGCGACGGCGTGGTGACCGGGCGGCCGGAGCAGCCCGAAGGCCCGGCGCACCTCGCCGCTGACGACCGCGTCGACGGCGGCGAGCGCGCCGCCGGCAGCCAGCCGCGCGACATCGAACGAGCCGGGTCCGACTGGCGCACCCTGGCCGGCGTCCCCCTCACCCTCGGCGCTGAGCCGCTCGACGCGGGCAACGTAGCCCGGCGTGTGGAAGCGTTCGATCTCCTCATGCGTCGCCATGCGCGGCGGTAGGAGGGTCAGATGCTCGGTGACGCCGCCGAGATCGAGGAGTTGCTTGGTGCGCTGGACGAGGCGATGGTTGCTCCAGTGCAGCTCCGGCTCGACCCAGGGATAGGCTGAGCCATCGGGCAGTTTCTTCAAGCCTGGATTGTGTTGCAGATACCGTTCGTCAAACACCAGCCCGGTCGTGCGCTCCGGTTCGTCGGCCATTGTGTGGTCCCCCGCTCGCTCTCATTTTGCCAGCATTCTAGCCTGTTGGACTTGACATCATGAAGAGGCGCTCCGAGATCGGGACCGATAGCCATGATTGTTCCGATGCTGTGACAAAGAGGAACAATTGATCCTGTGAATTCACGCTGATATGCTAGTCAGCATGTACGTACGCTTCATGCGCGTAATGAGTACCGACCTTCGTTGCGTACTAGGTGGAGGAACGACATGCAAGCAGGGTACGCATCCAGGAAGCGGAGATGGTCTTGACCGAGCGTGACGTTGACATGCAGCAGCCTACCACTCCGGATCGCGGCCGACGACGGCAGGCGGACGCGCCGGCGTACCTGCCATTTGTGCCGTCGTTTGGCTGGCGCCCGGGTCAGAGTGATTTCCCCGTCACCCTGATCGCGGCCTCTGATGTCTTTCCAGCCGGCAGGCTGAGCGGCCACGGTGGAACCCGTGACTTTGATCTCTTCCCGCACGTCGAGGTGCTGTCGGTGCCGCCACGCCGCCGGGTGACACCGGTGCGCGTCGTGGCGCTGCTGGTGCTCGTCGGCGCGGCAACGGCGGCCAGCTGGACGGTCTTCAACCGCGCCAGTTCACCGGCCGACCAGGCCGCGCTCAACCCGACGGCGACTTCGGCAGTGGCCACGGCGACTTCGGACGGCGTAGCCAGCGACGACGATGTCCGCCGCTCGCAGCCAGGCTTCGGCGGCGCGTTGCCGAGCGCCGAGGAAGACGATCCCGACGCTACCGAGACGACGGAGACGACACCGAGTGTGGCAGAGACGCCCTCGGCGACCGCGACCGATGCCGATTCGGAAACTTCGTCGACCCCGATTCCGACGGCCGTTTCGGTCCTGCCAGGCAGCGGCGTCGTGACGGTCAGCGCCCGCGCCGACGATACGCTGGTGACGATCGCTGAGAAATTCGATGTCGAGGTGGCCAGCCTGCTTTGGTCGAATGATGTCGATGATCCGACCGCCAGGCTTGGCGAGGGCACGCTCATCCGGGTGCCGCGCGAGGACGGCGTCATCCACGGGGTCGCGGAAGGCGACACGCTCGACGATATCGCGGCGCTCTATGGTGTCGACGTCGAAGCGATCACCGGCTACGGGCCGAATGACGTCGAGAAGGATGGCGATCTCAGCGCGGGTGAGCTCGTGCTTGTGCCGGGCGGGGCGGTCATAGATCGCGGCACGCTCGATGAGTATGTCGTAGCCGAGGGCGACACGCTGACGGCGATTGCCGGGTACTTCGGTTTGCAGCCGCAGACGCTAGTCTGGGCTAATGAGCTGCCGGATCCGTCGCTGATTCACGCCGGGCAGACGCTGCTGGTCCCGCCGGGCGATGGCGCGCTGGTCAACGTCGTCGAGGGCGACACCGTCGAGGCCATCGCCGACCGCTTCGGGATTGAGGCGAGCGCGATCTATGACTTCGGCTACAACGATCTCGGCGGCGATGCCGTCTTGCAGGTCAACCAGTACCTGATGGTACCGGGCGATTTCCTGCCGCCGCTGCCGGCGGAATCGCCGCTCGACTCCGCGCCCGCTGGCGAGGATGTCGAGGGGCCGGCGACGGGAACCTTCATCTGGCCCGCCGAGGGCTGGGTTTCTCAGGAGTTCCATACCGGGCACCTTGGCGTCGATATCGCCAACGAAGCCTGGACACCGGTGAACGCGATGGACGGTGGGGTCGTCATCTTCGCCGGTTGGAGCGACTACGGTCTCGGCTACACGGTCGGGATCGATCACGGCAACGGCTACCAGACCTGGTACGGGCACTTCGCGGCCCAGCCGTATGTCGAGGTCGGCCAGATCATCTGGCAGGGTGGATACCTCGGGCCAATGGGCTCGACTGGACGATCGAGTGGTCCCCACCTGCACCTGGTGGTGCTGGAGGATGGTATCTACATGAATCCCCTGAATTACCTTCAATAGGGGACGGGAAGAGGTGGCGGCAATCGGGGTAGGCGGTCGCGCAGTGACCGCCTACCCCGAGCGTCGTTTGTATAGTGGAAGCAGGCCATTGTGCTAGAATCGAGCGCCGCCGCGCCGGGCCCGCACGCGGGCGTTCCGGAGCCGGAAATTGCAGCGACATGGTGGCGGGTAGTACTGCCATCCGCTCCCTTACACAGAGGTGATATTGACTGATGTTGCGGCCGCTTAACGCATTCTTCGGCCTGTTCAGCCGTGACCTGGGCATCGACCTGGGCACAGCCAACACGCTCGTCTACGTGCGTGGCAAAGGCATCGTTATCTCGGAGCCGTCGGTCGTTGCAGTCGACCAGCGCTCGCGGCGGGTCGTCGCCGTCGGCGCGGAGGCCAAGGCGATGGTCGGCAAGACACCGGAGACGATCGTTGCCGTGCGCCCGCTCAAGGATGGCGTCATCGCCGACTTCGACACCGTTGAGGCGATGCTCCACTATTTCATCCGCAAGGTCCATGTGCAGCGCCTGATCGCGCCGCACCCGCGTGTTGTCGTCGGCATTCCCTCGGGTGTGACCGAGGTCGAGAAGCGCGCCGCCAAGGATGCTGCGCTGTCGGCCGGCGCGCGCGAGGCCTACGCCATCGAGGAGCCGATGGCGGCGGCGATTGGCGCGGGTTTGCCGATCAACGAGCCGGTTGGCAGCATGATCGTCGACATCGGTGGCGGCACGACCGAGGTGGCGGTTATCTCTCTTGGTGACAATGTCGTCAACCACTCGATCCGCATCGCCGGCGACGAGATCGATGAGTCGATGGTCCAGTATGCCCGGCGCGATCACAATCTCGTGATCGGCGAGCGCACGGCGGAGAACGCCAAGATCGCCGCTGGCTCGGCCTACCCGCTGGAGGAAGAACGCCGCGTCGTTCTGCGTGGGCGCGATCTGTTGACCGGTTTGCCGAAGGCGGTAGAGGTCAGCAGTGTCGAGATCCGCGACGCCATCAGCGGGCCGGTCCGGACGATTGTCGATCTCGTGCGGAGCTGTGTCGAGGAGACGCCGCCGGAGCTGGTTGCCGATATCATGGAGTACGGGATCATCCTCGCCGGTGGCGGTGCGCTCCTGCAAGGGCTCGACCGGCGGCTGCAATCGGAGCTGCGGATGCCGGTCTATCTGGCCGACGACCCGCTGACCTGTGTCGCGCGCGGAACCGGACGCGTTGCTGAGGCTTTACATCTTTATCGGCGCGCGCTTCAGAGTGGCCAGGATCTCCGCAGAGCGAGCTAGTAGTCGGCAATGCTACGTAGTCAACCCGTCCAACGTGCCAGACAACTGTTTCTACTGATCGGCAGCCTTGTCACGCTCAGCCTCTTCCTGACCGTGCTCGACGGCCGGGACATTCTTGACCCGGTCAAGGGCATTGTCGGCGGCTTCATCACGCCGATCAGCCGCACATTGACCGACGCCGGGGCTTCGGTCAACTCCGGTTCCGGCGTCGATGGCGATGTCGCGCAACAGCTCGAAGATGTCACCCGCGAGCGCGATGAGCTGGCAGCCGAGAATGCCCGGCTGCGCGAGCTTGTCGCGGAAAACGAGCAGCTGCGGAGCCAGCTCGGTTTCGAGGAAGCACACCCGGAGCTGACGGCCGTGACGGCCTCGGTCCTCGGCCGCGACCCGACCGGCGTCGAGAAGTTCATCACGATAGACCGTGGATCGAATGACGGCATCCAGGTTGGCATGGCCGTCGTCAGTCCGAATTTCCTCGTCGGGGAGGTCACCGAAGTCGATGTCAACCGCTCGAAGGTGTTGCTGATGATCGATGCCGGGTTCCAGACCGGCGCCCGGTTGCAGATCTCGCGCGGTACCGGCATCGTCTACGGCCTCTGGCAATCCGGCGGTCGGGCCGAGATGCGCCATATCCCGATTGACACCGAGGTCAACCCCGATGAGTCGATTGTCACCTCCGGCAGATCACTGATGATCCCGGAAGGGCTCATCATCGGCCGGATACTCGAGATCAAACGCGACGAGCTGGGCAGTGAGATCACTTTGTCAGTGCTGCCTCTGGTCGATTTCGATGCGCTTGAAACCGTCACGGTCATCACTGGCGAGCGGGAGTCCAGCGAGTGATCTCGTTCGACGGCGCACGCGCCGTAGCGGCAATGACCGCCAACCGGGCTATCGGCGCGGCGATCCGGCGCACCGGGCGCGGCGGCGGCACGGCCTTTCCGGGGATGGTGGCCACACGCATCGCCCCCGACCTGCTCGACCAGCTGGCCGCGCGTCTGCCGCAGGGCGCGATCGTTGTCGCCGGGACGAATGGCAAGACGACGACGACGCGCCTGCTCAGCGATGCGCTGACTCACGCCGGCATGGGCGTCGTCCACAACCGTACCGGCTCGAACCTCGTCCGAGGCATTACCGGCGCATTCGCCGATCAGATGCCGATTGCCGGCAGCGGACCTGATATCGGCGTCATTGAAGCTGACGAAAATGCCTTTCCCGAGGTCGTCCGCCGCGCCCGGCCGAAGGTTATTCTGTTGCTCAATCTCTTCCGTGACCAGCTCGACCGCTACGGCGAGCTGGAGACGGTGGCCTCGATCTGGCGTCCAGTGATTCAGACGTTGGACCCGGAGACGACGCTCTGCGTCAACGCCGATGATCCACGGCTGGCCTGGCTTGCCGAGGAGTCGCCAGCGCGGGTTGTCCGCTTCGGGTTGACGACCGAGGGCGGCGGCTTGCCGGAGATGCCGCACGCCGCCGACGCCGCCTATTGTCCCGTCTGCGGCGCGCGCTTCGACTACGACGCGATCTACCTGTCGCATCTGGGAGCGTGGCGCTGCCCCTCGTGCGAGCGCGAGCGGCCGGAGCTCGATCTGGCGCTCTCACGGGTGGTTCCGGACGGCTTTGAGCGGCAGACGCTCACCTTGCGAGGCTGGCCCCATGTCGAGGGCGTCGACCTCAACCTGGCTGTGCCAGGTCTGTACAACGCCTACAACGCGCTGGCGGTCGCTGCTGCGGCACATGCGCTCGGGCTGCCGGTCGAGGCGCTGGGCGCGGCAACGGCTGATTTCCAGCCGGCCTTTGGACGTCTGGAGCGCGTTGACCTCGCTGGCCGCGAGCTGACCCTGACCCTGGCGAAGAACCCGACCGGCTTCAACGAAGTGCTGCGTATGCTCAACGGGGCACAGCCTGGGTCTGGCTTTGACGGCACGGTGGTGATCGGGATCAACGATCTCGACGCCGACGGCAGGGACGTCTCCTGGCTCTGGGATGTCGACTTCGAGGTGCTGGCCGAGCGTCAGCTGCCGCTCGTCGCCGCCGGCATCCGGGGCCACGATCTCGCGTTGCGGATGGCCTACGCCGGCCTCGATCCGTGCCGGCTCGACGCGCGTGTCGCCGGAGAGCCATTCGAACGTGTCGTCGAACATCTGATTCAGACGACGCCACCAGGCGGGCGAGTGTTCGTACTGTTGACCTATACCGCGATGCTACAGTTGCGGGCGGCGCTCGCCGAGCGTGGCGTCGTCGAGCCATTCTGGGAGCAATAGCCGGAGGGGGCAACGTGGATCTGCGCATCGGCTGGCTCTACGGCCATGAGATGAACATCTATGGCGACCGGGGCAACGTGCTGGCGCTCCTGCACCGGGCACGTGGCCGTGGTCTTGAGGCCGCGGTCGAGGTGCTCGGCGTAGGCGACGCTTTCGAGCCCGAACGCTATGATGTGCTCTTCTGGGGTGGCGGCCAGGATCGGGAGCAGATTTCTGTCTCCGCCGATCTTATGGGCGCGAAAGGCCGCGATCTCAAGGCAGCTATCGGCGGCGGTATGCCGATGCTGGCGATCTGCGGGGGTTACCAGCTGCTTGGCGACGGTTATCGGCCCTACGAGGGCGACATGCTCCCCGGCATCCACGCACTCGACATTACCAGCGAGGCCGGGCCAACCCGTTTCATCGGCAACGTCGTGGTCGATAGCCCGGAGTTCGGCGCGCTGGTCGGGTTCGAGAACCACTCCGGCCTGACCTTTCTCGGGCCGGAGGTCGAGCCGCTGGGCCGGGTGCGCGTCGGCCACGGCAACAACGGCCGCGACGGCTTCGAAGGCGCGCGCTACCGCAACACCATCGGCTGCTACATGCACGGCGCGCTGCTGCCGAAGAATCCGCAAGTCACCGACTGGCTGATTGGGACGGCATTAGAGCGTAAGGGCGGGGCCGCAGCGCTGCCGCCATTGCCCGATGATGTCGAATCCACTGCCCACGACGCCGTCGTCAAACGCGCGCTCCAGCTAGGGCGTTAGGCGATGCGGATTGCATTCGTCGCAGATATGCACGGCAACCTGCCGGCATTCGAAGCCGTCGTCGCGGAGATCGAGCGGCTTGGTCCCTTCGACCGAGTCGTAAGCGGCGGCGATGTCGTCGTGGGCGGTCTCTATCCCGGCGAGTGCGTCCAGCTGCTGATCGACCTCAGCTGGGAAGGGGTGCGCGGCAACGCCGACGAGATGGTCGTCGATGCAGCGACGGATGGCAGCCTTCCGAAGGACGGTTGGCCGGCGGGCTTGGCCGAGAACGAGGCGCTGCAAGCGATGGCGCGCTGGACCGCCGAACAGATGGATGACGCGCAGATCGAATACCTTGCCGGGCTGCCGTTGCGTCTGGATGTCACCGGCCCGAGCGGCAGCACACTCGCGCTCGTCCACGCGACGCCATGGGGTGTCTTCCCGATTGTCTGGCAGGATGCCGGCGACAGCGAGAAGCTGGAACTGCTTGATCGTGCCGGGACCGACGCTCTGATCTACGGGCATATTCACTATGCCTACCAGCAGCAGTTTGGCGGACGTCTGCTCTGCTGCGCCGGGGCTGTCGGGCTGCCCTATGATGGCGACACCCGGCCGTGCTTCGCGGTCGCGACTGACGACGGTGACGGCTGGCGCTTCGAACATGTGCGGGTGGATTACGACCACGAAGCATACGCGCGCGAGCTGGACGCCTCTGATATGCCCGGCGCTGAAACCGACGCGCGGGCCATCCGCACAGCGACGCTGGATCGCGGCTAGGATACCGACCGAAAGGCGCTCCCGATGCGACTGGCATTTGCTTCCGACATGCACGGCAACCTACCCGCCTTCGAGGCTGTGCTGGCCGAGCTCGACCGGCGCGGACCGTTCGACGGCATCTACGGCGGCGGCGACAGCGTCATCAACGGGCTCTATTCCGCCGAGTGCGTTCAGAAGCTCATCGACCTCGGCTGGCCCTGTGTCCGGGGCAATGGCGACGAGTGGGCTGTCGCCTGCGCCACCGGCACGACCGCTGACGCCGAGCTGACTGCCGCCGAGGCAGCAGAACTCGACGCACTACTCGTGCGCGGGCGCTGGACGGCGGACAGGTTGAGCGAGGAGCACATCGCCTTCCTCGCCGGGCTGCCGTTGACCCGCACCTTCACCGGGCCAAGCGGCAGGACGTTGATGCTGGCCCACGCGACCCCCTGGAGCGCTCACGACGTCATCCGCCACAACGATCCCGACGACATCAAGCGTGAAGCCCTCGACCGGGCCGGGACCGACGCGTTGATTTACGGCCACATCCACCACGCCTACCAGCAAGATCTCGATGGCTGCGCGATCTGCTGCATGGGCGCGGTCGGTTTGCCGAATGATGGGATCCCGCGGTCCTCGTGCGCCATTGCGACCGACGAGGGTGACGGCTGGCGCTTCGAGCATGTCCGCGTTGAGTACGATAATGAGTCCTACGCCCGCGAGATCGAGGCGTCCGATATGCCCCGGCGGGAGAGCGTGGCACAGCTTGTGCGGACCGGCTCGGCATAGACGATGGCAAATGGGGAGTGAGTAGAGCATGAGATTAGCGTTCGTCTCCGATATGCACGGGAATTTTCTGGCCTTCCAGGCGGTGCTGGATGAGTTGGAGCGGCAGGGGCCGTTCGACGGCATCTACGGCGGCGGCGACTTCGCCTTCAACGGCCTCCAGCCGGCGGAATGCGTCCAGACAATCATCGACCGTGGGTGGCCCGCTGTCCGCGGCAACACCGACGAGTGGCTGGTCGAGGAGGCGACGGATGGCGCGACGCCGGCGCAGAACGTGCCGGAGGGCATGGAACATCGTGGCGAGCTGAAAGAGCGTGACCGTTGGGCTGTCGCCCGCCTGAGCCAGGAGCAGATCGAGTTTCTCAAAGGGCTGCCGGTCGCGCTCGACATCACCGGGCCTAGCGGCCGGACGCTGACGCTCGTTCACGCGACGCCCTGGAGCACGCATCCACCGGTCTGGCACGATGCCGACGACTCCGAAAAGCGCAAGATGCTCGACGACGCCGGGAGCGAGGCGCTGATCTATGGCCATATCCACCACGCTTACCAGCAGGAGATCGACGGCCGGACGATCTGCTGCATGGGCGCGGTCGGCTCCCCATTCGACGGCGACCCGAGCGCCTGCTTCGCGATTGCGACCGACGACGGCGAGGGCTGGAGCTTCGAGCATGTCCGTGTGGACTACGACCATGAAGCCTACGCCCAGCAGCTCGAAGCGTCGGACCTTCCCGGAGGCGCTACGACCGCCGCATCCGTGCGGACGGGTTCACGGTAAGGCGCGCCGGTGAGCAGGATCTTCTTCGCGCTCCTGCTGCTCGCGGCGGCGCTCGTGCAGGCGACATTCCTGCCGGCCATCGAGGGCGTCGATGTGATCCCGAACATTGCGCTGGTGCTGCTGCTCGTCTGGAGCGCCAGCCACAGTATTGAAGAAGGCCTGATCTGGGCCTTCGCCCTCGGGCTCTGGTTCGATATGCTGACGCTCGACCCGCTTGGAATCCACGCGATACCATTAATGCTTGTTGCGCTGGCCGGCGCGGCCGTGCGCGGCCGTTTCTTCCGCTCCGGCGCGATCCTGCCGATTGCGGCGGTCATCGCGGTGACGATCGGCGCGGGACTGCTGATGATCGTGTTGGATTTCCTGCGCGGTGAGCGAGTGCTCTTCGTTGGTCAGATGCGTATTCTGCTGGTGATGGCGTTCCTGAATGCGCTCTTCGTGCCTTTTATCTATCTGGTGGTGTTGATTATCGAACGGGTGACGCCGGGCCGTGTTTCGTAGACGCAAAGTATTGCAGCTGCCGCCGGGCCATCCTCTGGGGCGCGGCAAGCAAAACGACGAGACCCCGAGCAAGGAGGACGAGCGGCTGATTTCCCGCCGCCTGCTCCTGATGCGCGGCGGCGTAGCCGCGGGTTTTGCCGCGCTCGGCGGTAAGCTCTGGCAGATGCAGGTCGCGCGGAGCACCGAATTCGAGGATGTCGTCAGCGGCAATATTCTGCGCTTCGAGCGAATCAAGCCGCCGCGCGGGCGCATCCTCGACCGGGTCGGTCAGCCGCTGGCCGAGAATCGCCGCATCTGGACGGTCCGGATCGTGCCGGACCGGCTGCCCGAGGATAATGCCGAGCGCGCCGAGATCCTCTCGGTCGTCGAGGAGTCGTTGCAGCTTGGCTATGCCGTCGTGCTGGACAAGCGCCAGATGCCGCTCGGCACCGAAGCGGCCATCGTCGACACCGTCGAGCGGCGGGTCGAGCGCGTCGACAAGGACGCGTTGATGGCGCAGCTGAGTATTCCCGGCGCGACGATGGTGATGCTGCTCGATGGGCTGACCGCCGACG
>JAUIIK010000067.1 GCA_030431755.1 Chloroflexia bacterium | reverse complement strand
CATCCTGAGCAAGTCCTCGCCGCGAAGGAGCCGATTCGGATCGACCGCAAGAACTCGGACGTGCCGATGCTCCCAATGGTCGCTCCCAGGGCCGTAAGACGGAGTCGTCGTGATTGGTTCCTCATGCGCCGATAGTGGGCGCGGCGGGTATGGCGACGCATCGCGTCGCGGCTACTCATGACGCTGGTGTCATGCCGTTCTGGGGACCACTTCCCTTGTAGCTGCGACGAGGTGCTTCGCCGGTCGTGACCACGCGAAGCTGGAGACGGGAACCCACCAACCCGACTTCGCATAAGACCCGCGGCTTCCGAGCATCGCAGCACCTTAGATCCGTCGTCCAGTACGAGTTGGATCCTTCGCGGCGCGGACTTGCTCAGGATGACCTGTGCGTTGCTGTTTCAGTTTCACCGGGGATTGCACGCGTACCAAACGGCCCCCTCAAATTCGTCCATATCCGGCTACGATGTGCGCTGCGACCCGTCGAAACGCGACAGCCGAGGACTCTATCAATCATGGCAACGACCGATCTCAACATCGACCTCCTGCGACAGATCTGCGAACTCCCTGGAATACCGGGCCGTGAGGAGGCGGTGCGGGATTTCGTGCGCGAGCAGTTGACGCCGCTGGTCGATGAGGTCAGCGTCGATGAGCTCGGCAACCTGATCGGCGTCCGGCACGGGCAAGGCGGACCGCGGGTGATGCTCGCCGCCCACCTGGACGAGATCGGCTTCATGGTGAAGCACATCGACGACAAGGGCTTTCTCAGGCTCCAGGCGACCGGCGGCTTCGACGTCTCGCGGCTGCCCGCCCAGCGCGTCATCGTCCATGCATCGTCGGGAGAGCAGTTCCGCGGACCGCTCAACGTCGCCGGGAAGCCGCTGCACATGACGCCGCTGAACGAGCAGAAGCCGCCGACGGTCGACGACCTGTTCGTGGACATCGGCCTGAGCGCAGATGAAGCCCGCGAACACGTCGAGAGCGGCGATATGGTCACGCTTTACCGTGAACTGGAGTGGTCCGGCCACAACGTCATGGCCAAGTCGCTCGACGACCGCGTCGGCATCTTCGTCATGCTCGAAGCGCTGCGCGCGCTCGACGGCCCGACGCAGGCAGAGATCATCGCCGTCGCGACGGTCCAGGAAGAGGTCGGCACCCGTGGCGCGGGCGTCGCCGCCTTCGCTTACGAGCCGGATGTCGCCCTGGCGCTCGATATATCACCGGCCGGAGACTATGCCGGCGCGCCGGAGGAGACGGCCGGGCTCTGGCTCGGCAAGGGCGTCGGGATCAAGGCGATGGACATGTCGACGATCTCGAGCTATCCGCTGAACCTGCACCTGAAGCAGCTCGCCCGAGACAACGGCATCCCCTTCCAGATGGAGATCCTCGTTCGTGGCGGCACCGACGCCGGCGCGATGCAGCGCGCCCGTTCCGGCGCACCAGCCAGCACCCTCTCGATCCCCGTCCGCTACGCCCACACCGTCAACGAGACCTGTTCCCCCGCCGACGTTCGGGCCACCATCGACCTGCTGGCGCTGTTTCTGGAGCACGCCCACGAGGGAGATTTTCGGGAAACGTAGATCCAGCTACCACCGGGCCGCCTGTAGCCGAGGCCTATTCCACCGCTGCCTCTGTCTCGGTCCAGTGCCGGACGACACTCAAAACGTGCCGAGACACCCGACCGTGTTCCAGACTCGCCAGCAGTGCCGATTCAAAGTCGTCGATGTCGGTCAAACGTTGTCTCAAGTAGTAACGATGGATCGGGGCTGATGATGCTTGAAGAGAGCCAAAGACAACCAGAAGCAGACCAATACCGAATCCCCACCCACGTGATCCTGTCTGGCTGTCTATCGTGATAATAACAACGGCAGCGCTGAGTAGCGCCGCTATCGTGTGCATGCCAGGCATGCCTACTACGCACCAATGTGCGTTCATAGACCAGGTACCAGCCTCTGTTAGTTCCTCCTGCGATCAGAAGCAGGAGAACGGTTGCGAACACCGTCAACGTAGCTATTCCGGCAAGCAGTGGGGCTCGCCACCAGACAACCGGATCTTTCCACCTGAGCCCTTCGCTGATCGCGAAGACTAGCGCACCGACCACCGATATCCCGAGTGCGCCAAACAGGAGCACTGGATGATCGATTGCGATCCGTGCCACTGCGATCGCTGCGAGCATGAACAAGATCGCACCAACAAGGCCGATCACGATGACTACTGACAGAACGACGTTCAACACGTATGGCTCAGTCTGATCATTGGCCTAAGTCCAACGCCCCCAAACATCTTCCTGGTCCAGGTCCACACGGACAAATGGCGGGGAGGGAATCGCGATTACTCCCAGCCGGACACTTGGAGACTCTCGGCCCTGGGCATCGGGAACGGCGAATCCTCCTCCGGAGGAACCAGCTCAAGCTCATCCAGAAAGCCCTCCCATACATGCAGCATGATCCAGATCAACGTACTGTCATCTGGGGCAGGCGCAAACGCTTCAACGGGTACGCTGCCGTCTGTCTCAGCCTGCGGAGCCTGAGCCCGATCCACATCCAACCAGACACTCGGGCAGCCGCAGCCACATTCTTCCCGTACCCGTGTGTACGGGATCTGCTGGCGTAGCGCCTCGACTCCGGGAAAGTGAATGGAGAGCAGCTTCTCGAGCACCGCCCGCTCGTCGGCTCGCAGTTCGCGCGGCGGATCTATCGTGTTGGGATTTTCCATTGCTTATCTGACTCTTCCCGTGCATGTTCATGCATATAGCATTCAACATCCAGATCACTATTGGCACGTGTTGACGCAAGCGCTGTATTCAGAAAGAGCAAGCGGTCTTTGAGGACTCCCGTAACGATGATTATCCACAAGATCAGAAAGCCTGAGTCATGCAGCTGATATGCGGGGAGCAGTGAGAAGCCAAGGAACTGAACCGCGAGAAAACCTGCGATGACGACGATGAGGAGTGAGTGTTCACCTGTCCGACGGTCATCTGCGGTCACCTTCAGCACCATCAGGAATGCCAACGCGTTCGGCGCGAGGATAGCCAGCACCAGAAGGAGTACCGCGGATACCCCAATCACCGCGAGATACCACGCGTCAGAAATGGTAATGAATAGTAGCTGCGCTGTCGTCAATACACCTAACGAGACAAAGACAAGGCGTTCTCGCCGGCGCATGCCATGGTAGCTGATAGTAACTGGCACGAGATCTGATAGGGGGCGCCGCAGCAAACTATCGTGGCCCTGGATCTTTCTGGCTGTCCGGTAGAGCCAGTACGCGTAAAGCGAGGCGCTCACTGGGACGATGAACCATTTCCGGGTGGCTATTATTGCGAGTATCCAGAGGACAAGTACAACAACATGGACCGCGTAGAGCCCGACCTGGAGTCTACGCAGCCAACGCATGCGCTCCAATTCACGCCCCATTGGCAATTCCATGGTCGTGAATCGGGTCCTCAGCGGGCTTCAGTTTGCGGGTCAGTGGCACCTCTTTGAGCAGGCCAGTTGTCAATATGGCCCAGAAGAGCAGAAACTCCAGTGAGTTTGCCCAGATCGTTAGCAACAGCAGTTGCAAATTGAAGCAGCCCCAGAACAGCACGAAAACTGGCTTCAACTCCTGCGCGCCGAGTTTTACGCTCCGTATCTCATCCCACTCGTCGCTCTCCGGCGGCGGTGGTCGGAAACCGACCTTCAGCGCGACAGACAGCGTGCGAATGATCGAGCCATCGAAGGCCCAGAAGACGATGGCCAACGGCAGAAATGCCATGGTGACCAGGAATGGCGCCATCGCGATCACCGAGGTCATCTCGGATGGATCCAAAAGCGTGACGGCGAGCAATTGGGCGACGGTCAGGGCGATGACGGCAGCAACGACTAGCCGCTCGTACCAGCGCAACGGCCGCCGCGAGATGGGCCATATCTGGAGCTCATCAACCGACGCACGCAGCAAGCTGCTCCGCCCGAATAGCTCCCACAATGCCATCGCAATCGGCAGCACGGTTACAAGCCAGAGAGCTTCGCCGCCTGCGACGGCAAATTGCGTCGCCCCAACGATGAGCAGCACGAAGTGCGCCAGGAAGAATCCAATCTGCATCTGCCGTAGCTTCGCGATTGTCCCAGGGGCATCGACCATGAAGTGAGCCTCTCCACTCCTGCCTTTCAACCTCAAGATTCTGATGTGGCAGCGGCGCTCACGGCACCCCCTATAGGTCCGGGAGACACTGCTGTGTGGTTAGGGCAGGGGCAAAGGATTTCGCTACCGTAGCAACTGCTCGATCATGGCCGCGACGCCGTCGTCGTCGTTGGAGGCAGTCACGGTGTCGGCGGCTTCGAGGACGCCGGGGTGGGCGTTGGCGACGGCGACGCTGCGACCGGCCCAGCGCAGCATCGGGAGATCGTTGGGCATGTCTCCGAAGGCGACAACGTCGGTGCTTGGGATGCCAAGGCGCTCGGCGGTCCGGGCCAAAGCCGCCGCCTTGTCAACACCGTGCCGCGCAATCTCGATGAATTCCATCGTCGAATGGGTGATCTCGCAGTGATCGAGGGTGATGTCTCGCGCGCCAGCCAGCAGCCGCTCGAACTCCATCCCAGAATGCCGGACAATGAGCTTCGTTACCGAGTTGCCAAACAACTGCTCGATCTCCGCTGTTGTGCCGCCGGGGTCGAGCAGAGCGTCGGGCAGACTCGCGTATGCGGCATCCCAGCCATAGCCCAGCCCCATCTCCGCAGCAAAACAGACACCGGGTAGACGCGCGCGCAACTGCGTCGCGATACGCAACGCATCCGCCACATTGAGCGCAGTGTGTTCCAGGATCGCCCCTGCATTGATGTCGTAGACGAGCGCGCCATTGCAACAGACCGCGAGATCGAAGTGCTCGTTGACCACGGCCAGCGCATCAAGAAAACGTGGCGGACGGGCCGTCACCGGCACGACATGCCAACCATGCGCGCGTGCCTGGGCCAGGGCAGCGGCAGTACGCGCCGAAACAGTCCTATCGGAGCGCAGCAATGTCCCGTCGAGATCGACGGCGATCAGACGTGTCACCGGCTACTCCGGCAAGCCATAGCGTTGCTCCGAAGCCAGGGCCGACCCATCGTAGGTTGGGGCGCCCTCTGCGACACCGCGAGCTCCGAGTTGGACGATAAGACCGTCCGTAAGGAGGCCGTCGACGTAGGGCTGAAGCCAGCCGTTCTCAGAGCGGTCGGAGTCAATGAGGTTGGCGAGCTGGGCGGCGGTGAGGCCGTGGGGGGCGTCGCGGAGGAGGTCGACGATGCGGCCACGGAAGTAGCGGCTGGTGGTCTCGAAGCGTTCCGGCGGCGTTGCTGCGTTTCCCTGCTTGCGGCGCTGCACCCGGGTGGACTGTTGTTCGGCCAGGACATCGTTGATCACCGGTCTGGCGACGCACCAGGGAGTCAGCGGACAGGCGTCGCAATCCGCCAAACGGGCCTTGCAGACCAGAGCCCCGAGCTCAATCAGTGACTGATTCCAGATGTATCCTTCGCCTGACGGAACGGAACTAGCAGCGAGTTGCTGCATGTCGCGTGGCTTCGCTGCGAGTTGCGGCACTTCCGGGCCAAGCAGCGCGCGATGCAGCACGCGCCGAATGTTCGTGTCAAGGAATCCAACGTCCTGCTCGAAGGCAAAACAAGCGATCGCCCCAGCGGTGTAGGGTCCGATCCCAGGTAACGAGCGCAGTGCATCAACCGCCTGCGGCATCTCGCCACCAAACTCCTCGACGACGACTCGCGCAGCCCGCTGGAGATTCAGCGCCCGCCGGTTGTAGCCCAACCCCGCCCAGGCGCGGATCACCTCACTCGTCGGCGCGTCGGCCAGCGCCTCCAACGTCGGGAAGAGTTCGAGAAACGCGTGGTACTTCGGGATCACCCGATCGACCTGCGTCTGCTGCAGCATGATCTCCGAGACCATGATGCGGTAGGGATTGCGCGTCCGCCGCCAGGGCAGATCGCGGGCATTATCGCCGTACCAGTTGAGCAGTGCCCGTTGTGCTTCGGGAGGCATCGTCTTCATGGGTTGAAGTGTACGTTGGCCTATTGCGGCAGCGTACAATCGGTACCAGGCTCACAGAAAGAGTGGTCAGGTGGAGTGGCACAAACACATCTACTCGAATTCGGAGATACTGAGCGGAAGGCCCATCGTTCGTGGCACCCGCCTTTCGGTCGAGTTCATTCTGGGGCTCTTTGCCAATGGCTGGACCGAAGCAGAGGTGCTGGAGAATTATCCGCGCCTGACGTCAGAGGATGTTCGTGCAATCTTCGCGTTCGCGGCCGAAATAGCCGCTGAACAGCGCGTCTACCAGATTACTAGCTGAGTCCCGACGACGTACAATCACTTGATCAACTCCTCACAATTGAAAGGAATCGATCAGTTGGACTGGCACGAACGCATCCATTCAAACCCAAAGGTCCTCGGAGGCAAGCCGGTCGTTCGCGGAACACGCTTGTCTGTAGAGCTCCTCCTGGATCTGTTGGCGGATGGGTGGACTGAGGAGATGATCCTTGACAACTACCCGAGGTTGACGAAAGAGGATCTGCGAGCGGTGTTTGCATTTGCCGCCGACTCTGCCCGCGATCAACGCATTGTCGAAGTCCTCACCTAGAATTGCGGTTCCTGGCTGACGAGAACATGACGCGCGCGACAGTCGCAATGCTTCGACAAGCAGGGCATGACGTCACATCCATAGCAGAAGATTCGCCATAAGACGACGACGACATCATACTTGCACGTGCAGCCAACGAGAACCGGATACTCCTGACGCTTGATCGCGATCACGGCGAACTCCTATTTCGACACGCCCATCGCCCGCCGCCGGGTGTCGTCTACTTCCGGCTGAGACCAATGACACCATCCGGTCCTGCTGAACGTTTGCTGAACATCCTTGCTGATTCATCAACCGTGATAGAAGGTATGTTCACGGTGATCGGCCCCACCTCAAGCCGCCAACGACCGCTCATCTAGTCATGACCGAGAGGCTTGCGACCGTCCGCCATACCCTCCTATGATGCACCCCACCGACGAAACGAAAGGCGGGGTCGATGGCAGAGGAACGACGAAGACTCAGGGCAGGCGTCATCGGGACCGGGACGATTGCCTTCAGCGCCCACCTGCCGGCCTTCCAGAAACTGCGCGATGAGATCGAGCTCGTCGCCGTCGCCGATGTCCGAGCCGAGGCCGTCCAGACCGCCGCCGAGATGTACGGCGTCGAGACGCACTACACCGACTACCAGGAGATGCTGCGCCGCGAGCGGCTCGACTTCGTCGATATCTGCACGCCCGAATTCCTGCACCCGGAGCAGACCGAGGCCGCAGCGCAGGCCGGCGTCCACGTGCTGTGCGAGAAGCCGATGGCCGCCAGCGTCACCGGGGCCGACCGGATGATCCGCGCCTGCGAGGCCGCCGGGGTGAAGCTGATGATCGCCCACTCGCGCCGCTTCACCGGCCGCTACATGCAGATCCGGGCCGCCATCGAACGCGGCGAGATCGGCGAGGTGCGCTACGTCCGCGAAAACGAGCGACGGCCCCTGACGATGTATGACCAGCTCGATCTGGCGGCGACCTACTGGGAGCCTGAGGGCGGCAAACCCTGGGTCCAGATGGCCGGCTACACCCACGGCGCGGCGATGACCAACGCCGTCCACGAGACCGACCTGGCGCGCTGGTTCGTCGGCCGTAACCCGACCTCCGTCTATGCCGAAGCCCGCATGACCCAGGCCGACTCCGAGATCCCCGACATGCTGACCTACACCGTTGAATTCGAAGGCGGCGCGATCGCCGCAGCAGAAGTCGTCAATCATCTGCCACGCGGCTATCCCTACTTCCACATGATGGAGGTCATCGGCACCGAGGGCCGCATCCAGGCCATCGACCCCGAGCAGAGCCCGTCAACCGTTGCCCACGCCAGCGGCATGACCCAGCAACAGAACTTCCCGGTCCTGCTGCATGTCGACGAAGCCTATGTGCGCGAAATTCGCGCCTTCGCCGAGGCCGTCCGCAACGACACCGAGCCGGTCCTGAGCGCTCACGAAGCCCGTGGCGCGATCGAGCTCTCGGTCGGCGCGGTGCTCTCCTACAAACGCGGCGAGCCGGTCAGCCTACCCCTGCCGGAAGGAGTCGCTGTCGATGACTAATACAGGCAACTGGACGATCATCGGCTCCGGCGATCTCGCGGAGCAACTGACCAAATCCGCCCGCTACATCGACATCCCATCGGGCCGCACTGTCTCGACGACGCCCGACGACGTGCCCAATGGCGCGATCGCGACCGGCGCGGCGCTGCTCTCGGCGCAGGCTCGCTCGGCCGTCTCGCCGCTCTACGGCTTCCGGGTGCTCGAGGTCGCCGCCGGGACCGTGCGCGACGGTGACGCCGGCAAGATCTACGGCTTCTTCGGCTCCTACCGGCTCGAACGCGGAGCGACGGCTGACGAGCTGCGTGATCAGGCGCTGGTGCCGCTGCTGGCCTACGCCCTCGATATCTTCCAGAGCAGCGTCGAACGGGTCATGGTCCGGCGCGCCTCGCTACTGGCCTCCGACGACGCTTGGTTCGTCACCCTACGCCTCGCCGACGAGACGTTGCTGACACTCGAAGTGATGGCCGTCCGCCCCTCCGGCGCCGGCCCCCAGATCCTGGTGGAAATCACCGGCTCCGAGCAGGTCCTGCGCCTCGAACCCACCCGCCAATCCGTCGTCGTCGAACGCACCGATGCCCCATCCCGCGCTCTCCCCTGGTGGGAAGACGAAGCCGAACGCCTCCTCGCCTACATCGCCGCCCGCCCCACCGAAATCCGCTCCGCCGAGCGCTTGCGTGAAGTCTGGGTGGCCATGGAGCAATCGTTGGAGAGTGGCGCGGCGGTCGAAGCGTAGCGGGAATCTCACTCACTCTGTACCGGCAACGCGATGCGTTGCCTGCCACATAGGCGCAGCCACAGAGAGGCGTAGAGTTCGACTATCGACGGTGCAAATTGAATGAGATGTGCAATGGGATCCCCAACGAAGACAATCCACATCGAACCGGGCAGCGAGGCTGACTCGCTCTTGAAAGAGGCCGATAACGCGCCCGTTCAGGTCGAGTCGGATGGATCGCGCTATCTCTTGACCCGTATGGAAGACATTCCGGTAGATGAGCCCGATTCCATACTGAATGTTACCGGTATCTGGGCTTCGGATGAACCAACTGATATCGCCGATAACAAGCGCGAATACTTGGCAGAGGCGATTGAACACAAATGTGACGGATGAGCCGCGCGGGTTTCAACACAGTCACCGATGCCACATGCTTCGCAGTTATGCGAAGGCCAGCAATCCAGCGAGCCTCCACGCTTGACCGCAATTTCAAGCAGTACGGAGTCGATGTGATCCCGCTCGATTGACCGAGCTGGTTGTAATGCGTCCGTCTGCTGCAAGAGGAGCAGTATGAACTACGTCGACGGCAACAACGGCAGATGGTCCGCCCGACGACTGGTCGATGCACCGATCATTTCGCCCGAAACCGATCCAAGCATCGGCGAGAACATCCAGGGGCCGTCGCTGGTGCGGGCGCCGGGGTGGGTTGAGGGGGCGCTCGGGCGGTACTACCTCTATTTCGCCGATCACAAGGGCAGCTACATCCGGCTGGCCTATGCCGATGATCTTGCGGGTCCTTGGACGGTGCATCAGCCGGGGAGCCTGCGGTTGGAGCAATCGCACTTCCCGTCCGAACCACTGGCGCTCGACGACGCGACGTTCGAGGCACACAAACGACGATATGAGGAATCCGGACGGCAGCTGCCGCACGATCTGCGGTTGGAGCTAACGACGCCGCACATCGCCTCGCCGGACGTCCACGTTGACGAAGCAAACCAACGGATCATCATGTACTTCCACGGGCTCGCAGCGCCGGGGCGGCAGGTGACGCGGGTTGCCACCTCGACCGATGGTATTGCCTTCACCGCCGAACCGCCAATCGTCGTCGAACGCAGCTACCTGCGCGTTTTCCAGCATCGCGGCACGCTCTACGGCATGGCCATGCCCGGCCGGCTCTACCGCTCCACCGACAGTTTCGCCGCGTTCGAGGAAGGGCCGCTCATCTTCAACCCGAACCTGCGCCACTTCGCGATGCTCAAGCGCGACGATACGTTACACATCTTCTGGACCCAGGTTGGCGACGCGCCGGAGCGCATTCTCGTCTCGACAATCGACCTCAGCCAGCCAATTGAAGAGTGGAGGGATCTCAACGCGCAAGAGGTGCTGCGGCCCGAGCGGCCCTGGGAGGGCGCGGAGCGGCCAGTCGAGCCCTCGCTCCGCTCCGTCGCCTATGGCCACGTCAACCAGCTCCGCGACCCGGCGATCTACGAGGAGGATGGCCGCGCCTACCTCCTCTACGCGGTCGCCGGCGAGGCTGGGATCGGTATCGCCGAACTCGCGTGGCTATAGTCGTTACCGAACATTTCCAACCAGACGACCCTCCCAGAAGTAGTCCGCTTGATCCGAAATGTTCCGCCTCAGCCGCCCCTCTCGGAGTGCTACTGAGCGTATACAGTGACTCCCAGCTGCGTATGTCCAACTGGGGAATTTTGCTGCACGGAATCACCGCGAGCCAACCATCTGCCCCAAAACATCATATGACCATGACTCAATCGGTAGTTCTTAAACGTAACTTGCATGAGCGTGCAAGGTGCCGTTGACGGCCCATCCCGCCTAGGCTATGCTGCGCCCAGTTTCGCTGTAGCGCATATACGACGACGAGCTTTCGCAGAGCGTTTTTCGACGCGGGAGTCAAGGGGGGTCCTAATCGTCGTCCACGAAGGAGGATGTATGAGTTCTCTGAGCCCGCGCGAACTCCACGACCGGATCTACGATAACTGGGAGCGCTTCTATCAGGAAGGGCGGATCGACCGCAGAACCCTGATGAAGGCCGCCATGGTCTGGGCAGCGGGTGCCACAGCCGTGCCGTTGCTGGCAGCCTGCGGTGATGACGACGATGACGATGACGACGATACCGGCGGCGACTCCAGCGGTTCGGCCACCAACACACCGGGGGATGACGAATCGACCACGACAGAGGGCAGCGGTGACGATGCCACCGAGGCCGAAGACAGCGAGCCGGAGCCAACAGCAGCTGATGGCGGCGGTGCAGCCGAGGGCGGCACGCTGACGGTCATCCTCAGCGAATCCGATTTGCCGACGATGGACCCGCATATGCACAACCTGCGCACCGGGATCATCACCTTCTATCACACCCACGACAATCTCGGCCTGCGCAACAAGGACACGAACCTGATCGAACCCTGGCTTGCCGAGAGCTGGGAAAACATCGAGCCGACGGTCTGGGAGATGAAGCTGCGCGAGGGTGTCACCTTCCACAACGGCGATCCCTTCACCGCAGAGACGGTGAAGTGGAACTGGGAACGGATTATCAACCCGGAACAGGCCAGCCCGCAGATCGGCAACCACGTCGCCATCGCCGGCGTCGAGGTTATCGACGAGTACACGGTGCATGTCACGACGACGGAGCCCTACCCGATCTTCACCGAGCGGCTTCAGAACTTCCAGATGATTCCGGAGATGTTGGCCCAGGCCGAGGGCGATGCCTACCTGGCCGAGAATCCGGTCGGCACCGGTCCATACATGCTTGAGGAATGGAAGAAGGGTCAGGAGATCGTCCTCACCCGCAATCCGAACTACTGGAATTCCGATGTCCAGGCGCCCTACGAGACGCTCGTCTTGCGCATCGTACCCGGCCTGCCGACCCAGCTCGCCGAGCTCCTGGCCGGGAACGTCGATATCATCCGCGTTGTTCCATTCGACCAGATGGAAACGGTCGAGAACTCCGGCATCGCCATGCCGGTCACCCAGGCGATCCTGCGCGTTGGATTTGTCCGGCTGGATGCGATGGGCCGCTCGGGGCCGAGTCCTTTCGAGGACGCGCGGGTCCGCAACGCAGCCAACCACGCCGTCGATATCGAGGGCTACATCGCGGCCCTCCAGCCCGGCGGCGACCGCGCCCCGGCGTTGCTCAATCCGAAGCACTTCGGCTTCGACCCCTCGGTGGAGCCGCACGAATACGATCCAGACCTTGCCAAGCAGTTGCTGGAGGAAGCCGGCTATCCGGACGGCATCGACGTCACCTGGTTGCGCGGCCCCTCCTCGATGCCGAATCAGGACCAGGTCGATCAGGCCATGCAGCGCGATCTCGAAGCTGTCGGCATTCGAGCGGAGTTCGAGACGCTCAGCGACGGCAACGTCTTCACGACGCGCCACAACGAGGGCAACGGCGGCGACATGATGAACTACAACTGGGGGTCCTACTCAGTGTTCGACGCCGACGGTATCTACTGGGACATGCTCCACAGTGACTCGATCTTCACCTACTACAACAACACGGAGCTCGACGCACTGCTCGACCAGGGCCGCGGATCGCTCGATGCCGACGAACGCATGCAGATCTATGCCGACGCCCAGCGCATCGTGCGTGAAGAGGCACCGATGATCTTCATGTGGGGCTTCCACTCCGTCTGGGGTGTCAGCAACGACGTCGAGTGGTCTCCACGACCGGACGAGATCGACATGTACTTCACGGCCCGCCCGAAGGCGTAGGCCGGCAAGCCGGGGCGTGATCTGTATCACGCCCCGGCTGCACTCCGAGCGACCGGTAGTCGACAGGGAAGACAGCGACTGTGGGCGCATACATCGCAAACCGCCTGTTCCAGATGATCATCGCCGTGTTCGGCATCTCGGTCATCGTGTTCGTGATCACCAACATGATCGGCGATCCGGCCAACGTTCTGCTCCCGCCCGAGACCCCGCGCGAGCAGCGGGAGATTTTTCGCGAGGAGATGGGCTTCAACCGGCCGCTGATCGTCCAGTACGCCGACTTCCTGACCGACGCCCTGCAGGGCGACTTCGGCAACTCCTTCCGCACAGAACGCGCGGCGCTGACGATCGTCTGGGAGCGCATGCCGGCGACCCTGCTGCTAACGCTGGCCGGGACGATCCTGGCAACCTGCATCGCGATTCCGATGGGCATCATCTCAGCCTATAAACGCCACACCTTCTGGGACAACCTGACGACGCTCTTCGTCGTCGCCGGACAGGCCATGCCCATCTTCTGGCTCGGGCTGATGCTGATCATCGTCTTCGGCGTCAACCTGAAGTGGCTACCGCCCTCCGGCTACGGCGACTTCGGCCTCGACCGCCTGAAACACATGATCCTGCCGACCGTCGTCCTCGGCGTCTTCCTGGCGCCGGTGACCGAGCGCCTGGTGCGCTCGGGCGTGCTCGACGCCCTGACGCAGGACTATGTGCGGACCGCCCGCGCCAAGGGTGTCAAGGAGCGCACCGTGCTGGTCCGCCACGCGCTGCGCAATTCGATCATCCCGGTCATTACCGTGCTTGGGTTGCAGTTCGGCCAGCTGCTTGGCGGCGCGGTCATCACCGAAACGGTCTTCGCCTGGCCGGGCGTCGGCCTGCTGGCGATCGAGTCGATCCGCAATGCCGACTTCCCGGTGACCCAGGCAGCGGTCGTCTCACTGGCGGTGATCATCAGCGTCGTGAATCTTGCCGTGGATCTCGTCGTCGGCATGCTCGACCCGCGCATCAGGAGATAACCACCGGCCGGCATGAGGGACAGTTAGCGAGGAAGTGCCGTGGCAACTGCCAGCGGAACCACGAGTCAAGTTGAGAGCGCATTTGCCCAGCAGCGAGTCCGGCGACGGACCCTCGGGTTCTATCTGCGGGCTGCCTGGAAGTTGCGCATGTCCGTCATCGGCGCGGCGATCCTGCTCGTCCTCGTCTTCATCGCTGTGGCCGCGCCGATCCTGACGCCCTACACGCCCGAAGAGGGCCGCATCACGGAACGCCTCCAACCTCCGGCCTGGCAGGAGGGCGGCTCCTGGTCGCATCCTCTCGGCACCGACGGCATCGGCCGCGATTACGCCACGCGCCTGATGTACGGAGCCCGGATCGCCCTTTCAGTCGGCCTGTTGGCGACGCTCGTCGCTGGCGCGATCGGCGTCTCGCTCGGCGTGCTGGCCGGATACTTCGGCGGCATTGTCGACTCGATCGTCTCGACGCTGGTGAACATCATGATGACGTTCCCTTTCATCCTGCTGGCGCTGGCGGTGATCGCGGTGCTCGGGGCCAGCTTCACCAACGTCGTTATCGTCCTCGGGATCGGCTCCTGGCCGATCTATACCCGTGTCATCAAGTTCGAGGTTGAGCGCATCAAGAACCTCGAGTACATCGAGGCGGGCCGGGTCGTCGGGCTCGGGCATCCGCGGCTGATCGGCAGCCACATCCTGCCGAACGTCGTCAACGCGATTATCGTCATCGGTACCGTCCAGGTCGCGCGGCTGATCATCTCGGAGGCCTTTCTCAGCTTCCTGGGCCTCGGCGTCCAGCCGCCGACTCCGAGTTGGGGCTATATGCTCCAGGAGTCGCAGGCCTTTATGTTCAGCTGGAGCGACGTCTGGCTGCCAACGCTACCCGGCCTCGCGATATTCATCACAACGCTCTCGATCAACTTCGTCGGCGACGGCCTCCGCGACCTGATGGACCCCCACCAGCGCGCGTCGCTGTAGCCAGAGACAACAACGACAACGGACCAGCACCTCTCCTGTACCGGTAATGCGGCGCATTGCCCTCGTGCGTACGCGCCGCCGTTGCCGAGAATTCCACAACCCGCTTTCGTCTAGACTGATATGGGAGACCCCTGCCTGACCAGATGAAAGCGGTGCAATGACAGTCCAACCACCACGGAATGAAGCCGCTACCTGCTGGCGCTACATCTCCAGCTCACTCGACCGGCTGGTGACATTGGCGCTAGAGATCGACGCCGAGGGCTTCAATTGGCGGCCGCCGGCGCCGGAGACGAACAGCATTGCCGTCCTCGCCTTCCATACGCTTGGCAATGCGGAGGAGAACATCCTCGAAACCGTCTGCGGCCAGACGGTCAACCGCGACCGCGAGAGCGAATTCGCCGCGACCGGCCGCACCCAGGACAACCTGCGCCAGCGCTGGGCGACCCTGCGGCCGCGCCTGGAGACTGCGTTGCTGGAACTGACCGACGCTCAGGTGACCGCGCCCCGCATCCATCCACGACGTGGATCACTGACTGGTCGCGACGTCCTGCTCGTCGTCGCCCGCCACAGTGCCGAGCACCTCGGCCAGGCTGAACTCACCCGCGATCTCTGGGTCGCGAGCGACACCCAGTCCCGCCCCTCGCAGACATAGGTCCGCCTGCGCAGGCGATCTGCGGCAACACAACCGCTCAATCTTGGTAGGAAGCGGAACTCATCTCCGCTCAGCCACGAATTCGCATGCGTACGCAAGTAGAGACACGCTCCAGCTCTGACGCCTACCAGTTGTCGCCCGGAGCGAGCCACCAACGCACTTGGCATCCCAATGCCGCGATGTCCCGTCGCTCCAGCGCTATGGCCGGCGGTTCGTCACGCCAGCTTGTGACACGCTCGCAACAAGATCCCTCCCGCGTCGGGATGCCACGGTTGTTGCTGTGACCTCAATTGCCTGGCGCTACGCGGCGTCAGTTTGCGGACGAACCGCGAGTAAACTCACAGTTTGACTAGATGCGTGCAGGATGGAGACGAGCCCCAGTCCTACGACGTACGCGGCTTCAGCGGCTCCAGCGAACGCGCCATCTCGTACTGGTCGGTCGTCGAGCAGTACCAGTCGCCGGCCAGTCGGCCGACGGCGTTGAGCTTCTGGAGATCAATGCGGTTGCGGTCGAGCAACAGGTCATCCCGGACGTGAATGTGGACAACCTCGGCAATAACCAGATGCGCGCCGTAGGGCAGATCGCCAACGGGGATGATCTGCCGGCTGACACACTCGAAATGCGCCGGTGCTTCGGCCACCCGCATCGGCTTGACGACCTTGCTCGGCTCCGGCGTCAGGCCGGTCGCTTCGAACTCGCTGACGTCCGGAGCCAGTTCGACGGCGGTGCCCGACATCTCCAGTCCGAGGTCGGCGCTGACTGTGTTGAGCACCAGTTCAGGGTGATGCCGGATGTTGTTCAGCGTGTCCTTGGCCTGGCCCTCGCGGGTCCCGATCGAGAGCGCGATATGCGGCGGGCTCCCGGTGATCGCCATGAAGAAGCTGAAGGGGGCGAGATTGTGAACGCCCTCGGGGCTGAGCGTCGACGCCCAGCCAATAGGCCGCGGCACTACCAGCCCGGTCAGCAGCTTGTATACGTCCTGATATTCCGTCTCGGCCGGGTTGAACTCCATCATGCCTCCTGATTAAACAGCGCGCCGAACGCTCAATCTGCCCGATTAATCTCACACGGATCGCTGCTTCGGACTATAGCGCTTCTACGAAATCCGGTTGGAGCATTCCTGTTGCCAGGTTCGCGTGGTCGCGACCAGCGACGCACCGCGTCGCAGCTTCCACTGACATCGGCACCGTGCCATTTCGTGGATCCCTGCCCCCTGTAGCCGCGACGCGGTGCGTCGCCCATGCCCGTCGCGCTCACTCTCGGCGAATGAGAGATTCATCACGTCGACTCCGTATTACAGGACCATCAACGTGCCGGCGATGAAAAGGCACGCTGCCGGGTGACAGCTCCCCTCGGCGTCATCGCATCACGGGCGAGTTGAACATCGCCTGGCTAATACTCGACGATGGTGAGATCGGGAACCCGTTGAAAGTGACGCTGATTGCCAGTGATGAGAGAAAGGTTATGCACGAGTGCCGTAGCCGCGATCAACAGATCGAAATCTGGGATGAGCCGTCCCTGGCGGCGCAGGTCGACGCGCAACTGCGCGAACTGCAACATGATGTCCTCGTCGACGGTCAACAGATCGAACGGTTCGAGAAACATGCGGACAATCTGCAATTCGCGCGCAGGGTCCGCCGAACCCAATACTCCGTCGAAGATCTCTCCAACGCTGATATAGCTGATAGAAAGTCCATTGCGTTGATGGCGTCGCAACAGCCCCGCCGCGGCCATCCGGCCATTGAGCGCGCTCATGAGGATGTCGCTATCGACGAGATAGCTCATGGGCGATTGGCTGGTCGCGAGCCTTCCTCACGCGCTCGATAGAGATCTTCAATCATCTGATCAACGTCGAGATGCGCCCAGGCGCCCACATACTTGTCTAGCACCTCGCCAACCTTCTCGGGATCGTAGCTTGATGTAGTTTGCGGACCGGATGTCTCACGTTCTCGCTCAACGGTCAAAACAAATGTTCTTCCGCCAGCTTCAACGCGCATGGCTTTACCTTCAGCCGCGGACTCGGAAATCCGCTCCGCAAGCTCCTCGTCCGTGATGTGGAATGCCGTTGTATCGACCATTGCGAGCTTCTTTCACGATTAGGATTGCAGATTCCCTGGTTTGTCGTGATGTGGAGATCTTAACAGCGCAGCAACCGCGCCAGCCACCTGCTCTACCAACCCCTCATCCCCGGCATCGAACCACTGCACGCCCTCGAAGCGCCGATACCAGGTCTGCTGATGGCGGGCGAAGCGGTGGGTGGCGTAGCTGGTCTGTTCGATGGCTTCTTCGACGGTCATCTCGCCCCGAACGACGGCGCGGGCCTCGGGATAGCCGATCGCGCTCAACGACGGCAGCGTGGCGTCGTAGCGCAACAGTGCTCGGGCCTCGTCCAGCAAGCCCTCGCCGAACATCTGGCGGGCGCGCTCGTCGATACGGGCGTAGAGCGTGTCGCGGTTGAGCTGGAGGCCGATGACGAGCATGCGGTAGGGCGGCGGGTACTTGCCCTGCTGGGCACTCAACGGCTCGCCACTCTTCTCCCAGACCTCGAGGGCACGGATCAGACGACGCGCGTTCGTCGGCCCGATACGCTCGGCCGATTCGGGATCGACGGCCTGGACCCGCCGGTACAGCTCCTCGACCGGCTCTCGCTCCAATCTGGCACGCAGCTCGTCATCCGGCGGCACCCGTGGTGTCTGCCAGCCTTCGATCAACGCCCGCAGGTACTGCGGCGTGCCGCCGACGACGACCGGCAGCTTGCCCCGGTGGCCGATGTCCTCGATGGCCGCAAAGGCGTCATCCAGGAACAGAGCCAGCGAATAGGACTCGTCCGGTTCCAGCGTGTTGACCAGATGGTGCGGGACCGTAGCCAGCTCTTCCGGCGATGGCTTCGCGGTGCCGATATCCATGCCACGGTAGAGGTAACGAGAATCGGCGTTGACGATTTCAAGGTCGAAGCGCTCGGCCAGCGCCAGCGACAGACCAGTCTTGCCCGTCGCCGTCAGGCCGAGGATCACGACAACCGGCAAACCCGGCGTCAGTCCGCGTGGATTGTCCGTACATGTAGCCACTGTTAAACTTCTGCCTCTGTGTCACCGGCGGTACGCAGATCGCTCTCCCGGACCATCCGATCTTACCGGCAGCCAGGAGCCACGAACGATTATGTCACCCAGAGTTCGCCAACTCGTCGCCATCAGCTCGATCATCGTGATCGCCGTCGCCATCGTCTTCGTCGTCCAGCGCATCATCACCGGCTACCTCGATAGCGCCCGCGACGAGGTCGGCCAGCCGGTCACCTTCGTCATCGAGCCGAGCGAGTCGGTCGATTCCATCGCCCAGCGGCTTGAGGATGAGGAGCTGATTCGCTCGACCACCTACTTCCGGCTGCGGGTCCAGTTCTCCGGCCAGGACAACGACATCGTCGCCGGCGCCCACCCGCTCGACACCGGCATGACGACCTCCCAGATCATCGACACGATCACCTCGCAAGAGAATCTGTCGGTGCCCGAGACGACGATCACCTTCCTCGAAGGCTGGCGCATCGAACAATACGCCGAGGCCGTCGTCGAGGCGGGCCTTATAGAGTCGCCCGAGGCCTTCATCGAAGCCGCCAACGATCCCGGCTGGAACGACGAGTTCAGCTTCCTCCACTCGCGGCCAAGCGGCGCGGGACTCGAAGGTTATCTCTTCCCCGACACCTACCGTTTCCGCACCGACGCGACCTCCTACGACGTCATCCGGACGCTGCTCGGCACCTTCGACGAACGGGTCAACGCCGAGCTACGGGCATCCGCAGAGGGGCTGGGGATGACGATCCACCAGGCGATGACGCTGGCCTCGATCGTCGAACGCGAGGCGGCGGTGCCGGCCGAGCGCCCACTGATCGCCGCCGTCTACTTCAACCGCTTCCTGATCGGGATGCCGCTCCAGGCCGACCCGACGGTGCAGTACGCGCTGGCTGGTCCAGAGGATTGGTGGCCGGTCATCGAGGGCTCGGACCTCCAGGTCTCCAGCGCCTACAACACCTACAACGGCCCCGGCCTGCCGCCCGGCCCGATCTGCAACCCCGGACTGGCCTCGCTCCAGGCAGCCTTCAGCCCGACCGAGACGACCTTCCTCTTCTTCGTCGCCCGCGGCGATGGCACCCACGCCTTCGCCGAAACCGCCGAGGAACACCAGGAAAACGTCGACCGCTACGTGCGCGACGAGCAGTAGAATCGAGTTGGGGCATGCGGCCATGGATACCTGAAGATGGAGCGAGTATGCACGGATTGTGTAGGGGTGGGGCTCGTCCTCACCCGGCGAAGGGTGTGCATACGTACGCGGGTGGGGACGAGCCCCACCCCTACGAACGCGGAGAATTACACCTTCCCCGGGCAGGTGTTCGCGCCACAGCTCTCGTTCTTAATGGAGACGCAACGCAATGACGAATCGCATCACCGGACGCATCGGCCTGATCGGCAACCCCGTCGCGCAGTCACTCTCGCCTGTCTTTCAGCAGGTCGCCTTTGACAGCCTCGGCATCCCAGTCACCTACGAGCTCTGGCAGACGACAGACGAGCAGGTAGCTGAACGCATCGCGGCGATTCGTTCTGGCGAGATCTACGGCGCGAATGTCACCGTGCCGCACAAGGAGACCTTCGCGGACGCGGTCGACCGGGCCAGCGCTGTTGCCCGGCGGGCCGGCGCCGTCAACACCGTCATGCTCGACGAAGATGGGAAGCTCTACGGCGACAATACCGACGCCTACGGCTTCATCCAGCCGCTTGAAGAACGACAGTTCCCCTTCAGCGACAGTCAGGCGCTCATCCTCGGGGCGGGTGGAGCAGCACGCGGGATCGTCGTCGCTCTGCTCGATGCCGGCATCGGCGCGGTCACGATCGCCAACCGCACCCTGGCCCGGGCTGAGACGATGGTTGAGGATCTCGACGACAGCCGCCTCTCATGCTGCACACTCGCCGACGCCGCCAACCACGCCGGCGACGCCCTGCTAGCGGTCAATGCGACGGCGCTCGGCTGGCAAGACGAAGCGCCGGTCGGCCCGGAGTTCTTCGAGCATCTCCCACAAAGCGGCATCGCCTACGACCTCACTTACCGCCAGACGCCCTACCTCAAAGCCGCCGCCGAAGCCGGGCTTCAAACCATCGACGGCCTGCCAATGCTCATCCATCAGGGCGTCCGCTCCTTCCAGCTCTGGACCGGCCAGCATCCCCCGGTAGACCTGATGCTGGCCGCCGCAGTCCAGGCACGGGACGCGCGGCCGTAGCACCTTCGAGCAGCCCAGTACTTCGGAGGCCGCTAGCCTTCAACGCGAAACAACCAACACGCGGGTAGGCCAAGGCACGTTGAGTTCATGGACGTGAAGCTCATCTGGAGCTCCTACTCGCCCGCGTACGTATGCACACCAGGCGCCGGGTGAGACAAGCCCTATCCCTTCGGGTTGCTCCAACACATCGCAGCGCGCGACCACCAGCAAACCATCGTTATGAGACAAATCGCCTATGTCGGGCGACACATACCTTGGCTATCTTTTGTACGTTGCGAGCGTCATTCGAGCATTTCAGCGAGTGGAAATCATCATCGAGAGTCCGACAGTTGAGCGTACAGCTCCTCAGACTTCTATGCCTTTCGGAAGGCTGATCTTCCCGCTGGCCATTGCACTCGCACTGAGCTGGTTGGTTAGCCGCTACCTACCAACAGCGCTTGAAGTGGCGGTTGGAGTCGGGTTCGTCGTTCTTGGAGTCTTGACCCCACGCTTGACCAAGTTGAGTCGTTCCCGCACCTCCAACTCGACCGCCCTCCTCCCATCTGGTTTTCTGATTCTTAGCGACCACGTCCCGTCAGATGTCCGTACTATTGGCTTGATACTGGTTGGAATCGGCCTCGGGATTGCACTCGCACTGATCCCCTTGCGGGTCACGGAACTGCGTCAGCAATGGCAGGGTTGGGCCATCTCGGGATTCCTGCTGACCGCAACACTTGCCTCTATCGCAATCGGTCTCGAACAGCTAGAGAGCAACATGTCGTGGCCGCTGGCCTGCCTCTGGCTCCTGCCCGGCGCCATCTCTTGCCTGGCGCTTCTACTAATGTTCGTACGAACTGCAACTGCATCTGGAATCTTCCCGCGTGCCAACACGTCGAATGCGGCTGGTCCTGTAGCCGACCAGGCTGAACTCGACGAACCTGACTTTATGAAGGCGCTCCGGTCGCTCCCGTTCATGTTCGTCGGCGTCGGGCTTGTGTGGATCTCGTTGCTCTTACGGCCGGAGATCGGCTCGCTTGCGTTGTTGCTGCTGTTGCTCATCGCATTTCTGGCAGGCGTGGGACTCTTCGCCGCCGGGGCTTGGAAAACAGGCTGGAAGGCATGGCTAGCGCCGGCACTTTGTTGGAGCTCCGCCGAGGTTGCCTCAAGGTTGCTTACAACTCCGTGGTATCAGGTTGCGACACTCAGCCTGAGCGTCGGGCTGCTGGTCGCGATCGCTCTTGCCGTTGCCGGGAGAGGCTGGTCTTCCACGATTATTCCGGCACGTTCGTGGTCCGAGGCATCGTTTGCCTTCATCTTTCCACTCGCCTCCGTCACGGCATTGATTTCGTTGATTTTCTAGCAGCCTTACACACTTACCAGTTACCTGATCCCGCAATCTACGGCTCGGCTACGAGACACAGAGCACGGTGACGCGGGCAGTGTGGGCGGACAGCGCGGCGGTCCATTCATAGGAAGCGCGCCAGCCTGTAGCTGGATTGCCGCCGATCGGCGAGCTCGAGTTGAGGATGAAATCGTGGCTAACAACGGCGTTGCCCTCGTCGTTCATGAGCTCGACGCCGCCACCGACTGCCCGTTCCCCGCTCTTGCAGGCCACCTGTGCCGCGCCTGCAGTCCCGTTGGAGAGCGAATGATCATAGTGGCGTGCCACAACGTCGAGGTTTGCGCCGGGGTTGTCGGTGCTCAGAGCAACCTCGAACTCGCTGGCGGTGCAGTTGGCCGGTTGTCCGGGGTATTTCAAACGCGTCTGGCCGGTATAGAGGTTGACGCAAGCATAGACCGTCGCCGGGCCACCCGGTGCGGCGCTTGCCCGGCCGGTGGCCAGCACCGCCAGCACGAAGCCGGCCCCGATGAGCAACGCTCCCAACCCCGCGCCCAGCAGGAACACTCGTGGATTCGCCATCGCCGTCCGCGCCATGCCCATCGCCGGCGTCCTTTCTGCTCCAGATCCCCGGTACATAGGGCAAAGACGCGCCAGCCACGCAGATGGTTGCGAAATTCAATCGCCGCTATGCGTGCGACAGAATCTCGAATAGTGCAGATTATCGAAGGATAGTGCGGTACGCTAGGAGAAGTCCGGCCACCCGACTCACATCAGGCAGCCGGACGTCCTCCTCACAGGAGACCCCGTTTTGGCTTAGGGAGACGGGGTCTCCCCCTACTCCCACCTACGTCTACCCGCCCGTGGCTGGATGCCCGCAGGCGCAATCCGGGACGCGATGATCTCGCCATTGCGCCATCGAGTGCCTGCCCAGCACTCTCCGCGGCGGCTACGATAGCGACGACAATGCCAGCGAGAAATGAGGATGGACGACCATGACCAGCACGAGCAAGGACGCGAGAACATCTCCGACAACCCTGATCGAAGCCCAGCGCTGGCGCTGCATCGGGCCCCATCGCGGAGGCCGGGTCGTTGCTGTCGCCGGCGATATCTCCGACCCGATGACCTTCTACTTCGGCGCGTGCGCTGGCGGCGTCTGGAAGACGACCGATGGCGGAACCTACTGGGAGAATATCTCCGACGGCTATTTCACGACCGCCGCCATCGGCGCAATTGCCGTCTCGGAATCCAACCCCAACGTCATCTACGCCGGCACTGGCGAGGCGACCATCCGCGGCAACGTCTCCCACGGCGACGGTGTCTACAAATCGACAGATGCGGGGCGGACCTGGACGAACATCGGACTGACTGACAGCCGCCACATCGGCAAGATCCTGATCCATCCGCGCAACCCCGACCTCGTCTACGTCGCCGCCTTCGGCCATGCCTGGGGGCCGAACCGGGAGCGCGGCGTCTTTCGGTCCCGCGACGGCGGCGAGACCTGGGAGCAGGTGCTCTTCAAGAGCGAGCGTGCCGGCTCCCACGACATCACGCTAGACCGCGACAACCCGGAGATCCTCTACGCCGCGATCTGGCAGGCCCAGCGCTATCCGCATACGCTGATCAGCGGCGGCGAGAAGTGCGGCCTCTGGCGCAGCACCGACGGCGGCGATAGCTGGACGGAGATCACCCGCAACCCTGGCCTACCAACCGGCGAGGTCGCCAAGATCGGCGTTGCCGCGTCACCCGTGAAAGCGGGCCGCGTCTGGGCGCTGGTCGAGGCCAAGGACGGCGCGGTCTTCCGCTCCGACGACTACGGCGCGCACTGGACGCGGCTGAGCGAGCAGAGTCTGTTGCGGACGCGCCCCTGGTACTACATGCACATCACGGCCGACACCCAGGACGCCGACACCGTCTATGTCCAGAACTACAGCTTCTGGAAATCCATCGACGGCGGCGCATCGTTCGACCGCATCCCGACACCCCACGGCGACGACCACGCCCTCTGGATCGACCCCAACGACAACCGGCGAATGATCGAGGGCAACGACGGCGGGGCCTGCGTCAGCTTCAACGGCGGCATGAGCTGGTCGTCGATCTACAACCAGCCGACCGCCCAGCTCTATCACGTTACGAC
>JAUIIK010000066.1 GCA_030431755.1 Chloroflexia bacterium | reverse complement strand
GTCCTTGGGCTCCAGGTTCGTCGAGAAGACGATCAGCTGGTCGAAGGGCACTTCGATCTTCTTGCCGGTGTGGAGCGTCAGGAAGTCGATGCGCTTCTCAAGCGGCACGATCCAGCGATTCAGGAGCTCGCGGGGATGGACCTGCTGGCGACCAAAGTCGTCGATCATCAGCATGCCGCCGGAGGCCTTGAGCTGTAGCGGCGCTTCGTAGAACTTCGAGCTTTCATCCCAGATCAGATCGAGGCTGGAGAGTGTCAGCTCGCCGCCAACGATGATCGCCGGCCGCTTGCAGACGACCCAGCGGCGGTCCATGTCGGCCCGTTGCTGCGCTCCGACCACTGGCCGGTGGTTGTGTAGGTCGAGGACTTTGATGATATGTCCGTCGATGGTGATTGCATGGGGAATGAGAATCGCTCCGCCGAGCAGTTCGGTGATGCGCTCGGCAATCGTTGTCTTGCCGTTGCCCGGCTCTCCAAAGAGAAAGAGCGAGCGGCCGGTGTTTACCGCCTGGCCGACGGTGTCGAGCACGTTATCGCCGATTACCAGGTCGGAGGTCGCGCGACGGATGTCTGCCGGGCTGACTCGGACGTCGCCAATCGCCTGGGCTTTCACGACGTCCCAGTAGCTGTCGAGGGTGACCGGCGCCGGGCCGACGTAGGTGCTGCGTCCGAGCACTTCACGCGCCCGGGCAGCGCCCTTCGGGGTTGCGACGTACTGGTAGGCGAGCTCGCCGAAGCCGCTGCTCCCCGCGACCTCGATCAGCTCCTCGCGCTTGAGCAGCACGAGCGCCCGGTCGACGACGTTGTAGAAGGGCAGCGCGATGGTGTCGGTGATAACTTGCGCGGTCGTCATCGAGTTGAAGAAGATGTACTTGAGCGCCAGATCAGCAATGAACGCGAGATCGAGGCCGGTCTCTTCGACGCTCCCCGGCTCCTTGACAAACGGGCCGAGGTTGGTCGTGCCGAGCCCGGAGGTACCGCGATTGTTCTTCTTGCCGCTCTGTTGCGTACCCTGCGCTAGTCCGACCATGCTGCTACCACTCGCCTTCAAGCTAGGACGTGCATCACCCACAGGTGAGCCTACGGCCATCACGCAGCGTGGTCATTAGCATGAGAGTCCTGTATTTTGCGGGTTGCTGGTAGGAGTTCGTCAGGGGCCGCTACCGCAGCCGGATGCGTTCGCCCTCGGTCAGCCCGTCGACGACCTCGGCCACACCGCCGGCGCGGTAGCCGAGGATTACTTCGACCTCCTCGACATCGCCATCGCGCTCGACCTCGACAAACGCCCGCTGGCCGACGGTCCTGAGCGCGCGTTCCGGGATAAGCAGCACGTCCTCGCGCAGGTCGGTGACGATCGTTACGTCGGCGTTCATCCCCGGCCGGATGTCAAGCCCGTCGGGCGGCGTGAAATCCACGTTGGCGGGAAACAGGGTCGCGCCGCCGCGTTGAATCGCCAGTGGCGCAGTGCCGGCAATCTCGCCCTCGATCTCAGTCGCTGGGTAGGCGTCCAGGCGAAAGCGCACAGGCGCGCCCGGCAGCACGTTGGCAAGGTCGAGCTCGTCGATGTCCGCGACAAGCTCGAGACTGCCGGGCGCTTGCAGCTGAGCGACCGGTTGATTGGCGCCGATGCGGTCGCCCGGCCCGACGAAGAACTCGAGCACGACGCCGTCCGTTTCGGCAAGGATCGCGGCGTCGGCGCGAGCCGCCCGTGCGTCGGTCAGCGTTTCGTTGGCGCTATCGAGGCGGATCTGCGCTTCGAGCACATCTTGCTGTAGACCGAGCGACTCCTCGTCCTCGGCAAGTCGCAGTTCCGCAAACTGGAGCTCGAACTCGGCAGCTTCGACCAATCGTTCCGCGTCCGTGACGACTTGATCCAGCTCGGCCGGGTCGAGCATCACGAGTATGTCGCCGGCAGCAACCGTGTCTCCGACTGCCGCGCCAAGCGTCTGAACCGTACCGCCGGTTGCAGCGCGGACCGGGTGCTCCTCCCGTAGCTGGACCGTGCCGACGGTCGCAATTGTCACATCGATCGAGCCGCGTTCGACGACCGCTGTTTCCGGCTCGTCGCCTGAACGCAGGTAGAGGTATGCGGCGATTCCGAGCGCACAAACCAGTGCGATGGCAATAGTGAGGCGCGACCTACTCATAGCGCAGCACCTGGATCGGCTTCAGCCGGGCAGCGATGAGCCCGGGAAAGGCTGACACGAACGCCACTGACATCAATCCGACCGTCAGTGAGCCGATCAGCGTTGGCCAGCTGAGAATAAAGGTCAGCTCAAAGAGCTGAGCGCCGGTGAGTGTCACGATGTAGCGAGCGACAGGGATGCCAATGAGCATGCCGGCCACCGTTCCGACGAGCCCAAGCGTCAACCCCTCGGCAACCAACATCGCCAACAGGTGCCGCGAACGGGCGCCGATGGCCCGGAGGACGCCGATCTCATGCCGGCGCTCGGTGACGTTGATGATCAGTGTGTTTGCAATTCCAGCGACGCCGACGACGCCGACGATGACGACCATCGCCCGCAAGAGCTGGGTCAGGATGCCTATGGCTTGCTGGGTGCTCTCGCGGTCGCTGTAGGCTGCCAGTGTCCCGGGACCGAGGTCGCGGTAGCTGTATTCGAGCGCCGCCAGCGCCTCGTCAACGGCTGCCGGGTCGGCGTCGACGAGCTTGAGAGCGATGAGGTCGGCGCGTTCGCCGCGGCCGGTCAACAGGTTGAACTGGTTGATCGCCATGAAGACCTTGCCCGTTCCGGTGTTTCCAAGATAGGTGCTTGGATCGTCGACAATGCCTGCAATACGCACCGTCGCGGCGCGGTCGCCGATATCAAGCGTCACTGTGTCGCCGGGCGCCGCGCCGGTAGCGGCAGCGAGGTTTTCCGTGAGGACGACACCGGGCGGGTTCGATGACGTAACCCACGTTCCCGCGACGAGACGGTAGGCATAGAGCGGGTCCTCGACCGGCATGCCCCAGACATCGGTTCGTGTTGGTCCGAGCGCGCCGCTCGCGCTGGCCCATGGTTCGGCGTCGGCGACGGCTGGTTCCTTGCGGAGTGACCGGGCGACGCTGGTGTCAGCGCCGCGCCGGAAGAAGATCCAGCCGTCCGCTCCATAGAGATCGTAGAGCTCGTCGGCGGTACCTGACACCGAGTCGCTAAGCGCCTGGGTCGAGACGAACGCTGCAACGGCGACGGCGACGACGGTCAATGTCAGCACAGTCCGGCCAGGACGCCGGAGGACGTTCTCGCCACCGAGCGCCACGGAGCGGTTGAGACGCGCGAGGATGGCCGCTACGCGCGCAAAGAGGCGCTGCCGGTACTCCACCTGGATGCCAGGTGAACGAAGCAGCAGGGCCGGTTTTCGGCGCGCGCTGCGGATTGCCGGGACGAGCGTGGCCCCAATTGTCACGAGCAGACCAACCCCGAACGCGAGCAGGATCTCGCGTGGGCGAACGCTTGGCGCAGGTTGTTGCAGGCCGGTGATGCCGGTCAGAAAGGCGCTCAACTGGCGTCCGCCGGCGACGCCGAGCGCGAAGCCGATGGCGGATCCGCCGAGCCCGACGAGCGCAGCGTAGAGCAGGTAGGCCAATGCGATCTGGCGGCGCACGCCACCGAGGGCCTTGATGATGCCGATCTGGGTCAGCTCCTCAGAAATGACCGCCGAAATCGTGTTTGCGACGAGAAATGACGCCAGGGCCGCACCGAGGATCGAGAAGACCTGTAGCAGCAATAGCAGCGTCGCTAGCTCCCGTGCTCCGGTGAACGTCTCGGGATCACGGATATCGAAGCTGCCGGTCGATACGCCGCGCTTCGCGAGCAGGCTCGATATCTCTGACGCTGTCTGACTTGCGGTTTCCGGATCATGGAGCCTGACCAGCAAGTAGTTGTCGGCGCGGCGGTTGTTCATCGCACGGACCTCAGCCGCCGGCGCGTAGGCTATGGCGCGATTGGAGATGCCCGCGCCGAGCGTCGCCGGCGAGCGCGTGAAACCGCTGATCGTCAAGTAGCTGATCGGTTCATCCGGCGTGCGTTGCACGGCGACGACATCGCCGAGTTCGAGATCGGTCAGTTCGCGGGCGGTGAAGTCGAAGACAATCTCTCCCCGGTTCGGAAAGCGGCCCTCCTCCAGCCTGAAGGCGTCGAGCTCGATGGCAGTGAAGTCCTCGATGCCGAAGATGCGCACCGAGTGCTGGCCCGCGCCGCTCGTGAAGCGCGTCAATATCGCGGACCGGCTGTCGACGCTGTGGACGTTGTCGATGCGTTGGACCAGGCTCAGCGCCGTCGCTGAGAGATCGCCGGTGAAGACCGCTAGGTCCGCCTGACTCGACGCGTTGTAGGTCTGGCGCTGCGCTTCCACGACGTCCTGATTGGCGGTGGCAATCGCGACGACTCCAGCCACGCCGAGAACGACACCGAGCAGCGTCAGCCCGTTCCGCAGCTTGCGCCGCAGGAGGTCGCGCATGATCTTTCTAGCGAGCGTGTTCATCGAGCTTCGGGTTCGTGAAGTCTTCTATGATGCGCCCGTCACGCATCGTGATCCTGCGGCGCGCTCGCAGGCTGAGCTGGACGTCGTGGGTGACCATCAGCACGGTCGTGCCGTTGCGCCAGAGCCGTTCGATGATCTCCATGACCAGAAGCCCGTTGACAGTGTCGAGGTTGCCGGTCGGCTCGTCCGCGATCAGCAGCGCGGGATCGTTCGCCAGGGCACGGGCGATCGCGGCTCGCTGTTGCTCTCCGCCGGATAGCTCCGAGGGCAGGTTATTGCCGAGATGCGGGATCTCGACGCTGGCGAGCAGGCGGTCGGCACGTGCCCACTTGCCTTCGGTGAGCCCCGCGAGGTCCATCGGCAGCACGACGTTCTCACGCACCGTTAGCGTCGGCATCAGCTGGAAGAACTGAAAGACGATGCCGACATTGCGGCCGCGCCAGGTGGCAAGCCGGTCCTCGCTCATGTCATTGAGATCTGTTCCAAGGACCCGCACGCGGCCGGCATCGGCGGCGTCGATGCCGGAGACGATGTTGAGCAACGTCGACTTCCCGGAACCTGACGCGCCGACGATGGCGACGAAGTCGCCGGCGTCAATCCGTAGCGAGACGTTGTCGAGCGCCGTGATGACTCTGCGCCCGGCGGCATAGCGCCGTGTAACCGAGTCGAGGTCGATGACAGCGTTGGAGGCGCGCGCTTCGGACGCCTGTTGCGTGGGCTGGGTCTCTGTGCCGGTGAGGTTCATTGATCGTCCGTCGATTCGACCAGGTCCGGCCGTCGCTTGCGGGTTCGCGCTTCCGCCATCGCGCGCCGCCAGGCCCGGATGTTAGCGTGATGTCCGCTGAGGAGCACATCGGGCACCCGCATGTCCCGGTACTCCGCGGGCCGCGTGTAGTGCGGGTACTCGAGCAGTCCCTCAAGATGCGATTCGTCGCCGAGCGAGGCGCTGTTGATGACGCCTGGCAGCAGTCTGGTGACGGCATCGACAACGATCGCCGCCGGCAGTTCGCCGCCACTGACGACGTAGTCCCCGATGGAGACATCGCGCGCCTGGAGATAGTCGGCGACACGCTGGTCGATGCCCTCGTAACGCCCGCAAATGATCCCGATGCGCGGCGCAGCAGCCAGTTGTGTGACCAGCGCCTGGGTGAGACGCTCGCCGCTCGGAGACATCACCAGCATCGTCGTCTCTTGCAGCTCGTCGCCCAGTGCCTCCTCGACGGATTCGATGATCGGCGGAGCGCACATGACCATGCCGGGACCGCCACCAAAGGGCGTGTCATCGACAGCCCGGTGGACGCCGACGCCATGATCGCGAATGTCGTGAATCCGGATGTCTATGATCTCTCGCTCGATAGCGCGGCGGATGATCGACTCGGCGAAAGGGCTCTCGAACATGGCTGGGAAGATGGTGAAAATATCAAACTTCACAGGTCAGGCCAAACTCACTTTCCAGCAGCTCCGGCAGTCCCACCAGCGTATCTACGCGTAAGTCCGCCGCCGTCTCTTCGGCGTCAAGGCCGACGAGCACGGTGCGTATCCCGAGCGAGCGCGCCGGCTCGACGTCGAAGCGCTCCGAATCGCCGATGTGGATACATCGGTCGGCTGCAACGTCGAGCGTCTGGAGCGCGGTCGAGTAGATCCGGCTGGTGCTCTTGTAGTAGCCGGTGGCCGCCGATGTCAGGATCGCACGAAAGCAATCAGCGATGCCAAACTTCTCCAGAGTCCACTCCAGAAAGGGATGATATGCGGCGCTGGACACTACTGCGAGCGGCACGCCAGCTCCGTGCAGCGCCCGCACCGATTCCAGCACGCCCGTCATCGGCGTGGCGCTGGCGACCGTCGGCCGGAAGATCTCGCACAGTAGTCGTTCGACATTCTGACCGTGCGCTGCCATGCCAAGCTGCGCCAGCACGTCGATCACGCTCTGGGCAGCGTCGACCTCGACGCCGGATTCTAAGACCCGCAGTCGCAACTCGCGGTAGTGGCGCTTGCCAAGCGCTGCCAGATCCGGGCTGACGGGTTCGCCTGTGCCGTTGGTCGCAAGGGCAAGATAGGTCGGTATCAGATCGTAGACCTCGAGCGTGAACCACTCATCGCACTGGGCGATCGTGTTGTGAAAATCAAAGGTAACGGCCCAGGTCACGCTGCGCGCCTCCGGAGTAGAGTCTGATTCGCTGGCGTCGGCAGGTCGCAACTCTGGAATAATCAGGACGCCTGCTGAATTCTGGCACGTTCGTGGGAGGCGTGATGGCTGGCGAATATATACGATCAATTCTCGCAACCGGCGGGGCCGGCTTCATCGGGAGCAACTTCGTCCGGCATGTCGCGGCCGGCGACTACGAGCGCGTCGTCGTGCTCGACAAGCTCACCTATGCCGGGAACACCGCGAACCTGGCCGGCGTGCTGGATGATCCGCACGTCACATTCGTCCAGGGCGACATCTGCGACAGTGAGCTCGTCTTCGACCTGACGCAAGATGTTGACGCCATCGTCAACTTCGCGGCCGAGACGCACGTCGACCGCTCACTGCTCAACGCTGGCGAGTTCATCCAGACGGACGTCTACGGTGTCTACGTGCTGCTCGAAGCGGTGCGGCGCAACGCGCTACGGCGCTTTGTCCACGTCAGTACCGACGAGGTCTACGGGCACGTTCCCGAAGGCAAATCCCGGGAGAACGATCCGCTCGACCCGCGCAATCCGTACTCCGCCAGCAAAGCCGGCGGCGAGCTCATGATCCGGTCGTACTGCACGTCGCATGGCGTGCCGGCGATTATCACGCGCGGCTCCAACACATATGGCCCCTATCAGTACCCCGAGAAGGTGCTGCCGATCTCGATCACGAACGTACTCCAGGGCCAGCCGATCCACATCTACGGCGACGGTCAGCAGGTGCGCGACTGGCTGCATGTCCAAGACCACGTCGAAGGGATTGAGTTCGTGTTGCGTCACGGATTGGTCGGCGAGGCGTATAACATCGGCGGTGGCAATGAGCGTCGAAATGTCGAGATCGCTCGCTCGGTGTTGCGCGAGCTGGATGCCCCGGACGACCTGCTCCACTTCGTCACGGACCGGCAGGGCCATGACCGCCGCTACGCGCTCGACACCGCCAAGATCAGCGAGCTGGGCTGGTCGCCACGGGTAGGCTTGGACGATGGACTACGGGAAACCGTGCGCTGGTATCGGGAGAACCAGCAGTGGTGGGGACCGATCCGCGAGAGCGAAGATTACCAGCAGTATTTCGCCCAGAATTACGGAGGCCGTGAAGTGCTGAAAGTCGGACAGTGGTAAGGATCGACATCGCCGTTGCCAAGACCCACAAGTATGCGTCGCGTGAGAGCGGCGACACCGTCGAAAACGCGGAGCGGCCGACGGGTGGCCTATCGGTTGTCATGGTTGATGGCCAGGGTTCGGGCGCGGCGGCGAAATCGCTGAGCATGCTCATTTCGAGCAAAGCGCTGTCGCTCCTGAAAGAAGGCATCCGCGACGGCGCGGTTGCGCGCGGAACGCACGACTTCCTGCTGGCATTTCGGCACGGCAAGGTCTCGGCGACGCTCGACATCGTGTCCGTCGACCTGGCTACGTCCGAGGTGATCGTCGCGCGCAACAACCCAACGCCGTACGTCGTTGGCGACGGCGATGATTTCGAGCTGATGACGACGGTGGCCGGGCCAATCGGCGTGCATCGCCACACGCGGCCGATTGTGGACACCTTTGCCGCCGAGGCTGGTTTGTGTGTGGTCGTCTTCAGCGATGGCATCGCGGGCGCGGGCAAGCGCAAGGCGCCATTCGATCCGCTCGGTTATCTCCGGCAGCATGCGCGTAACTCGACGACGGCACAGGAGATCGCCGACGGTATGTTGATGGCCTCGATTGCTGCCGATGACGACCGTCCGGCGGATGATATGAGCGTCGTAGTCATGGCGTTGAGCGAGACCGACGGGCGGCCGGAACCAATCCGGCGGATGTGGGTCAGCTTGCCGTTGCCGGGATGAACCCGCTGGTTGCCGTTGTCGGGTTCTGCGCCTCCGGGAAGTCGTCAGTGGTTGCCGGCCTGCAAGCGCGCGGCATACGCGCCGAGGCGGTCGCCCAGGAGCATTCCGGGATTGACGATCTCTGGGACCATCACACGCCAGACTATCTGATATTTCTCGATGTCACGCTCGACGCGGTGCGGGAGCGACGACAGAATCCGCGCTGGCCGGCCTGGATCTATGAGCTCCAGCGAGAGCGGCTGGCGGCTGCCCGCGTACGGGCCGACCTGGTCATCGACACGGACGACGCTGATCTCAACGCGGTCATCGCGCAGGTAGTTCGGTTTCTCGCGGGTTCGAGTCGCTAGCGGTCTGCCTGTCCTGCCGCAGCGCGGCGATTCGCGTCCATAGAAACGGCCGAAGCGCCGCACCTGCGAGCCAGAGCGTTCCAGACATGATGCTGCCGGTGGCCGTGGAAGCTGCCAGGGCCGGCACTGCGGACGCGCCGACAGGCACAGGCGTTGCCAGCCCTCCGGCAGGAGCCACGAGATACCAGAGCCATGAATTGGCAGCGATCTCCGGAATCAACAGCACCTTGACCAGCGCAGCGGCGGTCGCAGCGAGCGCGACTGCGCCGATAACTTCACCGCCACGTTCGCGTAGCGCCTGCGTCGGGTTCTGGGGTATTGCTTTGTCTGGCGGCGTCGCGCGTGCGTGTGCCGCGGTCTGCGCCAGGGAAACGACGAGCAAGATGAACGCGAGACCGGGATCGAATGTGAACAGGAATACCGCTCCGCCAAGTCCGAACGCGACGCTGGCGTGCCAGAGACGCTCGCGCCAGACGCCGGACAGCGTCGCGGTGACGACGATGGCGAACGCGACCTCGATGCTGAGATAGATCGGCAGCGCGTCCCATAGCGTCAGCGCCCAGCTCGTCGGCAAGGCCGCGATGTCTCGATAGTCCGGAATCACCGGGCCGCTCCGTCGTCTGAAAATACAAGCTTGCTACAATCGCCGGGCGCGACGCGGCGGCAGGATCATCTGCGTGCGAGTCGGCGCTGAAGTGTAATCGACTGGCAATGTGGGCGTTTCGTGCCTGCCTGACGAGGAGAGATGGCGTCGGCAGCTCATGACTGAGACACGCGCAGCAGGCAGCGGGCTGGTTCCGGGCGGGATCGACATACTGCAGCCCGGGGACGTGGAGAACCTGAGAGTCCCGTGGGACGCACGTTACTCCCGTAGCGAGATTGAAGAGCTCGCGGCCCAGGAACCACCGCTGTCGCTCTGGAACCGTCGCTCAGGCGGCTTCTTGCTCGGGGGGCAGTGGCGACACCGGACTGAGATCGCTAACGTCATCGACATCAGCGGACCTTCAATCGCCGTCGAGCTGCTCACGACCTTTGTCCAACGTGCCGAACAGCTCGGATTCCAGCTCGCGATTGTCGCGGAGTACGCGGAACGGCGGCGCGAATCGTTCTACGCGGCGGCCGGTTTGGCGCCAATCGAGGACATCGTCGTCTACGAGCTTGGCCGCGTCCCACAGCTCGCGGCGAGCGGCTTTGACGACGAGGGGTACTTCGTCACCGTCGTCGATCTGCGTGAGCGTGAACAGCGCTCGGCGCTGCTGACACTTGACCATCGCGCCTTTCCCTGGCTCTGGTGGAATAGTGCCGGGGAGTTCGACAACTACGGTTCGGTGCCGGGGGTCGAGATCGTCCTGGTGCGGCGGCCGGATGGCGCCCCACTTGGCTATATCGGTACGACGTCGCTCGGCAGCTGGGGGCATCTCGACCGCATTGCCGTCGATCCCGCCGCCCAGGGGCAGGGCTTTGGGCGCAGGCTGCTGGCGCTCGCTATCGAACGTTTGCAGGCTGATGGCGCGCGGCGGGTAGCGCTCAGCACGCAGGCGAGCAACCGCGTTAGCCGGGCGCTTTACGAGTCGGTCGGCTTTCGCCGTTCGCGCTCCCACGACTACCGCATCTACGGCCGGGAACTTACCGGGCAACATGCTAGAGACGATGAGTTACCGACACCATGACGAATTCATTTGGGCGAGTGTTTCGGATCACGACCTGGGGCGAGTCCCACGGGCCGGCGCTCGGCGTCGTGCTCGACGGCTGTCCAGCCGGCATCCCGCTTAGCAATGAGATTGTGCAGGCTGATCTTGCTCGACGGCGAGTTGGTCAGTCCAAAGTTACGAGCCCACGCCAGGAACGTGATCGCGTCGAGATTCTCTCCGGCGTCTGGGACGGCCAGACGACCGGCGTCCCGATCTCCATGATTACCTACAACAAGGACGCTGATTCGAGCAAGTACGACGTCATCCGGGATCTCTACCGGCCGGGCCACGCCGACTACACCTACGACATGAAGTGGGGCATTCGGGACCATCGTGGCGGTGGGCGGTCCAGTGCCCGGGAGACCTGGGGGCGCGTCGCGGCCGGGGCGGTGGCGCGGCAGATGCTCAAGACTGCCGGCATTGATGTATACGCCTACACGGTGCAGATTGGCAGCATCCGCTCGGAGTCGTTCGACCGCGAAGAGATCGAGAACAACCTCGTGCGCGCCGCTGACCCGGCAGCAGCAGCCAAGATGGTCGAGGCGATTGAGCTGATCAAGGAAGAGAAAAACAGCCTCGGCGGCACGGTCGAGGTCGTCGCTGATGGCGTACCACCCGGCCTCGGCGATCCGATGTACGGCAAGCTCGACGCGCTCATCGGCTACGCGATGATGAGCATCCACGCGACTAAAGGCGTCGAGATCGGGCGTGGCTTCGGCTCCACGACCTCAACGGGCTACGAGAACAACGACTGGCTCTACACCGACGACGAAGGCCGGGTGCGCACGCGAACGAATCACGCGGGCGGGATGCTGGGCGGCATATCGAACGGCGAGCCGGTCATTGCCAGAGTCGGAATCAAGCCGACCTCGTCAATCGAGCAGAGGCAGGAGACGGTCGACAAGGGCGGCAATGCACGAGAAATCATCGTTGAGGGCCGCCACGATCCCTGCGTTGTGCCGCGGGCGGTGCCGGTCGTTGAGGCGATGATGTTGCTGGTGCTTGCCGACGCCTGGCTGATGAGCCGTACGAGCCGTGTGTCGTGGGAGGGGCCGTCAGGCCTCTGAGACTACGAGGCCGCCCAGGAGCTCCCAGAACTCCGGTAGCGTCTTCGACACACAGGCTGGGTCCAGAATCTCGATGCCCGGACACCTGGTTCCGGCAATCGCGAATGACATCGCCATGCGGTGGTCGTCGTAGGTGTGGATCTGCGCAGGGCGCGGTGTTCCTGGATGAACAGTCAAGCCGTCCGCGCGCTCCTCGACGTTGATCCCGAGCCGTGAGAGTTCGGCGCAGGTTGCCGCGAGGCGGTCGGTTTCCTTGAGGCGGATATGGCCGATGTTCGAGATCGTCGTCGGTCCGCTGGCGAAGGGCGCGATAGCGGCGAGCGACATGACGGTGTCAGAGACGGCATTCATGTCGCAGTCGAGAGCCTGCAACGTCTCTGGTCCGGTGACAGTGATTTCACCATTGCGGCTGACCTGACATCCCATCTGCTCCAAGAGATCGACGTAACCCACGTCACCTTGTGCCGAGCCAGGCGGCAGCGCCGCGACCGAGATCGAGCCGCCGGTCACCGCCGCAAGCGAGAAGAAGTAGCTGGCGGACGATGCATCGGGTTCGATCCAGTAGTCGGTTGCGCGATAGCGCTGGCCGGCCGGAACAGTCAGTGCTTGATAGTCGTGGTGATCCAGCTCAACGCCAAAGGCTGCCATCGTGGTGGCGGTCAGGTCGATGTATGGCTTCGAGACCAGGTCGCCGTCAATCTCGATCCTGAACTCTCCGGTCGCTGCCGGGAGGAGCATCGCTAGGGCCGTGAAATACTGGCTGGAGAGATTGCCCGGGATTCTAGCAACGCCAGATTCCAGGCCCACCGAACGGATGCGAATTGGCGGGCAATCGTCGTCTTTCACTGATATGGCGTCGACTCCCAGCTGTCGCAGGCCGTCGAGCAGCGGGCCAATCGGGCGCTGGCGCATGGCCTCGGTGCCGTCGAGCCTGAAGGTGCCACGGCCCGCGGCGCAGAATGCCGCCAGGAAGCGCATCGACGTTCCCGAATTGCCCAGGAAGAGCTCGGCTTCAGGCGCCGGGATCAGGCCACCCCGGCCTGTGACGCGCACGGTCCGCGCATCCCAATCGGTGTCGATCTCGAATCCAAGCTGTTCAAGCGCACCGACCATGTAGCGTGTGTCGTCGCTGTCTAGCACGCCGCGCAACGTCGAGGTGCCGTCGGCCAGGGCCGCGATGATCAGCGCGCGGTTAGTGATGCTCTTCGATCCGGGTAGCTCTACCCGGCCACTGACCGGGCCGCGCGCCACCGGTACAGGGTACGGATCTGGCAGCCGGCGGAGTCGCTCGATCATGTGAACTTCATCTCCCAGTCGTATGGAATCGACGGATCGTCGAAGGGCACGCGCAGCTCGTCGGGGTCATTCGGGTCGTATGGCTCGGTTGGGAAATTGACCAGAATGCAGGGGGTGACGCCGACGTTCTTGAAGCCGTGGAGGACGCCGCGCGGAATCTTGACGACAATGCGGTTCTCGTCGCCGATGAAGAACTCGTTGATTTCGCCGTAGGTTGGTGAATCCTCGCGGCGGTCGTACAGTGGCACTTTGATCATGCCGGAGACGCAGGTGAAATAGTCCGTCTGCTTCTCGTGCCAGTGCCAGCCGCGAATGACACCGGGGTATGAGATCGAGAAATAGCATTGGCCAAAGCCCTCGAAGATCGGATCGTCCCGGCGCAGGATCTCGGTTAGTGATCCGCGGTCGTCCGGGAATGTCCTGAGCTGCTTGACCTCGACACCATCGATCATGTGCTACTCCCAGTCTCAACGTCGGATTGTGGCGTCGCAAGCGCCAGTATGCGGTCGGATTCCGATGTGAACGGCTCCAGATCGTAGTTCCCGAAAAGCGACACAAGGTCCCAGCCGGTCCGGCTCAGCAGGTGTTCGAGCTCGTAGAGGTGGATGTAGCGTGTCGAGTAGCTATCGATCAGGCGGCGTACCGAACCGTCCCGGCTGGTGACGTCGAAGTAGACCGTCGTCTCAATCAGCTGGGTAGCGAGATCGTGCGTCCTGGCGACGAGTTTGTCGAGGCGGTCGCCGTTCTCGAACCGGTGTTGAAACTCGAGCGTCAGCTGGCCGTCAAGCTTGCTGATGTAGTTGGGATCCGGGACGAAGAGATCGAGCAGCATGATGCCGCCGGAGGCGGTGACGCGACGCACGCTCTCCAGGGTCTCGATCTGCGAGCGCACGTCCGGCAGATGCAGGAACGTGTTGATAGCCGAGAGAACGAAGTTGTAGGGGCGGTGTGGGAGCTGCGGGTCGGCGTCGCAGGCGCGCATGTCGCGTTTGGCGAGGGTGATATTGTCGGTGCTGCGCTCGCGGGCAATATCGAGCATCGCGCTTGATGTATCGATGCCGACAATTGGATAGGCGATGTCGTCGAACGCTTCGAGCACGCGCCCGGTACCGCAGCCGAGTTCGAGGATCGGACCGCGCGCCCGCTCGGCGAACTGACGGTACATATCGAGGTCGGCGTCAAAGACGCTGTACTCGAGGTCGTAGAATTGCGACAGGACCGCGTATTCGTTGTGTTCCACATCCCGAATGCCGTTCATACGGAGATTGTACGCGCCGGACGGATCAGAAACAGTTCCCACCGGTCAATTGGTCAAGTAGGTCATCCATGAGTGTCAAGAATCGCCAGGGCGACGGTCGCAAGGTCGTGACGACGAACCGGCGCGCCCGCTACGACTACCAGATCGACGAAGTCATCGAGGCGGGAATCTCGCTGACCGGCACGGAGATCAAGTCCGTTCGTGATGGCCGGGTGAATCTCCAGGACGCCTACGCCATGATCGAGAATGACGAGGTCTGGCTGGTTGGCATGCACATCTCACCCTTTGAGCAGGCCAGCGAGTACTACAACCACGAGCCGACGCGGCCGCGCAAGCTGCTGCTGCACCGCAAACAGATCGACTATCTGCGCCGTCAATTGCTGCAGAAGGGCTACACGCTGATTCCGCTACGCGTGGCGCTCAACCGGGGCTGGGCGAAGGTTGACATTGGGTTGGCGAAAGGTAAGCGCGAGTACGACAAGCGGCAGTCGATTGCCGAGCGGGACGCGAAGCGCCGGATCGACCGGGCGTTGCGTGAGCGCTACTGATTTGCTATAATGAGATGCTCTACGGGGATGTCAGGTTTCGACAGGGCCGTAGGTACGTAGATTGCAGGTCGAGGTCGCCCCGGGACTCGTAAAAAGGGGCAAAAAACACTAAACGGCGAAGAACAACTCGCCCTCGCTGCTTAGCATAGTCTAAGCGCGCGTTCGCCCGGTCCGATTCCTGGCAGGACCGGTGTCGAGCGACGCAAAGCCGGGATGCGGCGGCCTGAACGCCTGTGTACGACCGCCTAAGCATTACATAGGCTGATCTTGGATAGACGGAGTCGGAGCCGGCTACTAAGATGACATAAATCTCCGACTAAGCCTGTAGGATATCTTCGGCTGAACGTTCTGGACGGGGGTTCGATTCCCCCCATCTCCACCAAAGCGCCCGTCACCCGACGGGCGCTTTTTCTTTGCCCTCAGACGTGCGACACGGATGCGTTCATTCGTAGGGCAGGGGCTCGTCCCCTGCCGGGCCGGGCACGATCCCTGTAGCCGGCAGGGGACGAGCCCCTGCCCTACGCTGCGTGGGATGGTCATGTGGCTACGGAACGATATCTTGTTGATGATTCTTATGGCGTCTCGCCGGCGAGGATCTTGAGGAGCTTGGCCTGGTCGATGCTGCCGCCGGTGACGATGGCGACCGTTGTGCCACGCTCGGCCGGGTCCAGACGTAGCGCCGCTGCGACGCTGAGTGCCCCTGCGCCTTCGGCGATGACTTTGTTGCCGGTAGCGAGGAGGCGAATGGCGGCGAACACCTCGTCTTCGCTGATCAACATGCAGGCGTCGGCGAGGTCGCGGAGCAGCGGGAACATCTCGTCGGTCATGTACGGCACGGCTACGCCGTCGCAGAAAGTGTCGCAATTGACCGAGACGCCCTGGCCTGCTGCGAGGCTTTCGGTAAGCGCCGGGCAACGTTCCGGCTCCACGGCGATGATCCGCACGTCGGGCTTGAGCGCCCGGAGTGCCAGGCCGACACCCGCCAAGAACCCGCCGCCGCCAACCGGGATGATGACGGTTTCGACCTCCGGGATGTCCTCGACGATCTCGAAGCCTGCTGAACCGTGTCCGATTAGGACGTCGCGGTTCGTCCAGGGGTGGATGAAGGCGTAGTCCTGGCCTTCCCAGCCGTGGTTCCGCATATAGCTGAAGAGCTCGTCCGTAGTTACGAAGACGGGTTCGCCGCCGTAAGCGCGCACTGCGTCGGCTTTCGTCTGCGGCGCGCCATGCGGCATCATGCTGCGGGCTTCGACGCCGAAGTGGCGGCCGCACCAGGCAATGGCCTGAGCCGTGTTGCCGGCGCTCGTCGTGAACAAACCCCGCGCGCGTTCCGCTTCATCAAGCCTCGCGACGGCGTTGTAGATCCCGCGAATCTTGAAAGAATTGATCGGTTGCAGTGATTCGAGTTTGAGATAGACGTTGGAGACGCCACTCGACCCATGCAGCGGCACGAGTGGCGTGCGATAGGCAACCCCGACGATGCGCTGGCGGGCCTCTTCGAACTCCTCGAGTGTCGGCGTCTCCATCGATGATCCTGTTCCGCGTGCGTGACGCGCTAGTCGCCGGCGCCGGCCGGGGCCAGGGCGGCGTCCTTGATGGCTTCCTCAATGATGGCGAAGTCATCGTCGTCGACGGCCCGGATATTGCCCTGGAAGGCGAGCGTCCAGTTCTTCTCCGGCCACTTTGACACATGCTTTAGCTGGCGGGCAACGGGCTCGGCGTCGATGAAGTCGTCCTCGGCGAGGACATGGTCGGCTTTGATCTCGAAGCGGAACGGATAGTCATCGACCTTCTTCTTGCTGTCGCTGCACCAGATGGGGGTATGATCCTCGAAGTACTCGGAGGTGACGGTCGCGGTCGCGCCGAGCGCTTTGATGCCGGTGATGTACCAGGTGATACGGTCGCCAGGTTTGATCTTCTCCGCGGTCTTGCGGTGGCGCGACTTGAGGCCCTGGACCGTGAAGCCGTGTTCCCTGGTCGCACGGAAGTTGTCGGCCGAGCCGGTTATGATCCAGTTGGCGTGGTCTGACACGGTTGTTCCCTTCAATATGTACGTACGCTCATAGTAGTATGCCAGCTTGACAAGCCGAGAGCCGCATGGGGTGGAGCGCAATGACCATCACAACCGACCAATCTACCGTTGTCATCGACGCACTACGAGCGGTGCTAGGCGCGGACTACGTAGTCAGCGACCGCGCAGGGCTCGGCGTCTACGAACTCGACGCGTCGGACGAAGCGATCACCGGCATCCACCGTCCACTTGCCGCCGTATTGCCTGAGACGACCGAGGAAGTCGCTGAAGTCGCGCGGATCGCCGCCGAGCATGATCTGCCGCTTCTGGCGCGCGGATCCGGGACCGGATTGGCCGGCGGCGCGATAGCGACGCAGGGCGGGGTCATGGTCGTCACGACGCGGATGAACCGCATCGTAGAAGTGAATCTCATCGACCGGTACGCGGTCGTCCAGCCGGGCGTCGTCAATCTCGATCTCTCGACGCATCTCGCGCCGCAGGGCTTCTACTACGCGCCGGACCCATCGAGCCAGCGCGCCTGCTCCATTGGCGGAAACCTGGGGAACAACTCGGGCGGGCCGCACTGCTTGAAGTACGGCGTGACGAACAACCATGTGCTTGGACTAGAGGTCGTCCTGCCCGGCGGCGAGGTGTGCCGCTTCGGCGGGCCGAGCGCTGAGAATCCCGGACACGACCTGACCGGCCTGATCGTCGGTTCAGAGGCCACGCTCGGGATCATCACCAGCGCCACCGTGCGCATCTTGCCGCTCCCGGAGGAGAAGGGCGTGCTGCTGGCAACCTTTGAATCGATGGAGACGGCCTCGCGCGCCGTCTCGGCGACGATTGCCGACGGGATTCTGCCCTCTGCGCTCGAGATGATGGACAAGGTGACGATCTCGGCCATCGAAGCCGGGATCGGGGCGGGCTACCCGCGCGACGCCGAGGCGGTTTTGCTCGTTGAGCTGGATGGCCCGACGCAGACCGTCGGCGAAGAACGCGAGCGGGTCGCCGAGATTCTCTCGGAGCACGGCGCGATGACGTTGAGCGTTGCCGAGACGGCCGAGGAGGCTGAGTTGCTCTGGTGGGGCCGCAAGGCTGCGTTCGGCGCGATGGGCAGGCTTGCGCCCAACTACCATCTTACGGATACGGTCGTGCCGCGCTCGAAGCTGCCGGAGGCGATGCAGCTCGTCGCCGAAGTCGCGAGCGACTATGACCTCATCATCGCCAACGTCTTCCACGCCGGTGACGGGAACCTGCACCCGCTGATCCTGTTCGACCGCAAGGAGCCGGGGATCATGGAGCGGGTGCTGGATGCGAGCAGCGTCTTGATGCAGCATTGCATCGACCTGGGCGGCGCAATCAGCGGCGAGCACGGCATCGGCATCGAGAAGAACGACGCGCTGACGCTGATGTATTCGGATATCGACTTTGGCGAGATGGCGCGTGTCAAGCGGGCGCTCGATCCGCGTGACCTCGCTAACCCCGGCAAGGTCTTCCCGAGCAACTTCGATCGCTTTGGAGAGCCACTTGACTGAGACGTCACGTACAAGCCATGCCACGACATTGCGGCCACTGAATGCCGACGAGCTCTCCACCATCGTTGGAGAGGCGGACGCCGAACAGCGCACGCTAGCGTTGCGCGGTGGCCGCACGCACGAACGCTTCCAGAACCTCGGGGATCCCACGGACCTTGAGCTGGACCTGACCGGCCTCGACGGCATCGTCGACTATTCGCCGGTCGATCTCACGTTGGCGGTTGAGGCCGGCGTGCGCCTGGCGACAGTCGACCAATTGCTTGCCGAACAGGGGCAGCGCATTGCATTAGATGTGCCGCACCGCGGCTCGGCGACCTTTGGTGGAACGTTCGCGTGCGGGTTATCCGGGCCGCGGCGACTACGCTACGGAGCGCTGAAAGACATGGTGATTGGCGCGGAGGTCATCAACCGTGAGGGCTTCACGACGAAGTCCGGCGGCATGGTTGTGAAGAACGTCAGTGGTTATGAACTGGCGCGCCTCCACTACGGGGCGCATGGCGCGTTTGGGATCGTCTCGCGGCTCAATCTAAAGGTCCTGCCGACGGTTGAGTCGCGCGCCGAGGTTGCCGCAACATACACGACCGCGGAGGCCGCGGCGGAGGCTGGCGCGGCGGTTCTCGTATCGACGCTCGACCCGGCAGCTGTGTACATCGTTCGAAGCGCGCCGGGCCAGTGGGTGCTGCGCGCGCAGATCGAGGGCTCGTTGCAGTTTGCTCGTGTTCAGTTGCAAGCAGTAGGCCAGTCGTTGGGGGCTCCCGAAAACGTCGAGTACGTCGGCATCGGTGGTTACTCGACGCCCGATTTTGACCGCGTCGTCGAGCTCCGTGAGGCGGATACGCTCGTCGCGCGCGTCTCTGTGCCCGCGTCACGACAGGCTGAGGCTCTGGCCGCGCTGGATGCGCTCGAGTCCGCAACCCTGCTCGCGGATATGGGGTCTGGCCTGGTGTATGTACGGAGCAAGGACATCGGTCCGGCAGTGGCTTCATTGAAGGCGCTCGGTTGGCCCACGGCGTACCTGGCCTTGCCTGGCGAAAGCGCTGATGATGTTGACGTGTTCGGTCCGATGGATGAGGCCGGGCTGGCGGTGCTGCGAAGATTGAAAGACCAGTTTGACCCGCAACGTATGTTCAACCCAGGTAGATTCGTCGCATTTCTCTAGATTGATCGAGGCACGAGCACTCCCATGAGCACGACCACGACCCAGCCACGACGAGGATTCTCCGGGCCGGATCAGCCGCCTGAAGACGTCATGCGCGCCTGCGTGCACTGCGGCTTCTGCCTACCGGTCTGCCCGACCTACCGTGAGACGCACCGCGAGCGCTCGTCGCCGCGTGGCCGCATCTGGCTGATCAAGGCCGTCTCCGAGGGGGAGCTGGACATCAGCGATCCGGTCTTCAAGAGCGAGATGTCGCTCTGCCTCAACTGCCGCGCTTGCGAAGCAGTCTGCCCGTCGGGCGTGCAATACGGCGAGCTGGTCGAGTCGGCGCGGGCGCAGATCGTGCAGCATGAGCCTCAACCGGCGTCAGCGCGGGCCGCGAAGGCCGTCGGTATGAAGCTGCTGCTTGGGAGCCCTAGAGCTACACGCGCCGCATCCTACGGCGCGAAGGTGTACGCAAAGTCCGGGCTGGGGAGCGCGGTGGGGGCAACGGGTCTCATGTCGAAGATTGGGCTTGGCCACGCCGAAGCGCTGCGACCTGCGATGCAGGACGAGTTCCTGGTTGCGGGCCGTGAGAGTTGGCCGGCCATTGGATCGCGACGCGGCACGGTAGCGCTGCTGGCTGGCTGTGTGATGAGCACGGCGTTTGCCGAGGTGCACCGAGCGACGGCGCGGGTTCTCGCTCGCAATGGCTTTGACGTCGTCGTTCCGCCGAACCAGGGCTGCTGCGGAGCGCTATCGGTCCATGCCGGGGAGGCCGATCACGGCCGGGCGCTGGCGAAGCGCAACATCGACGCGCTGGGCGGACCCGAGTTTGACGCCATCATCGTCAATGCTGCTGGCTGTGGCGCGGCGATGAAGGAGTATGACTTCCTGTTGCGCGAAGATCCGGCCTACGCCGACAAAGCAGCGACCTTCGTCGAGCGCGTCAAGGACGCCAGCGAGTTCCTGGCAGAGGCAGGGCTTGTGGAGACGCCGGGCGCATTGCCGATCACCGCGACCTATCAAGATGCCTGCCACCTCGCACACGCCCAACGCATCACAAAACAGCCGCGTGAGCTGCTCCGGGCGATTCCGGAGCTTGATCTTGTTGAGATGTCGGAGTCTGATCTCTGCTGCGGAAGCGCCGGGATCTACAACCTGTTACAGACGGAGATGGCCGGGCAGCTGCGCGAGCGCAAGGTCGATCACGCGACGGCTACTGGCGCTGCCGTGATCGTCTCCGCCAACCCCGGCTGCATGTTGCAGATGCGGGCCGGGCTTGCCGCACGCGGCAGCGATGTCCAGGTCGAACACCTGATGACGATTCTCGATCGAGCGTACGCGCAGGTTGAGCAAGAGACTCCTGGCGCCTGATAGTCATCTTGGCTGTACGGACGGCGCGGTAAGATATCCCGAGTAGAGGATATGTTGCGGTGACAGGGAGCTATTGATGCCGGGCGCGAACGGCCGCCATCTCGGAGTTGTGATTGACGGGAGCTTCACGGCTGGTCTCACTGCGCGTCTGACTGGCTCGAAGCTCGAAGATCTCCAGGTTGGGAGCTTCGTTGTCGTAGAGGGCGGTGAAAACCGCTATTTTAGCCTCGTCACAGATCTTCAACTGCGCGCATCGGATCCCGGTATCCTGTCTGACCCGCCGATCGGCTCGCGCTTTGTCCGCGCCGCCGTCGAGGATATTCAGTCGTACTCCGTTGCTGTCGTCCGGCCGAGCCTGATGTTGGAAGATGCCGGTGATCTGCTCGGCGAGCCGGGCGTCCGGGCTGTGCGCACGATTCCGCCACACTTCAGCTCGCTGCGGCAGGCAGCCGGCGAGGATTTCGATGTCGTGTTCGGGAGCGAATCGGACGAGCGTTTCGCTTTGGGCTCACCGGTGGCGATGGACGGAGTGATGATCCCGGTTGACCTGCCGAAGCTGGTCGAGCGCTCGAACGGCATCTTCGGCCAGACCGGCACCGGTAAGAGCGTGCTAGCGCGTTTGATCCTCTTCGGCCTTATCCGGAGCAAGCTGGCGTCGACGTTGATCTTCGACATGCACGACGAGTACGCCGAGGGCGACCCGAAGAAGCCTGAGATTCCGGGCCTACGGACGCTCTTTGGATCCCAGGACGTCAAAGTCTTCGACCTCGATGACCGGGCCGATGGCAATCACCCTCGAATTCAGATCGGCCTGAATCAGATTGAGCCGGCCGATATCGCGTTGCTCTCGGACGAGCTGGATCTGACAGACACCTTCGATGCCACCTCGTTCGCGCTTACAAGGCGCTTCGGACGCGAATGGCTCGCCGCACTGCTAGACGACGAGCTCGACGCGCCGGCACTGGCCGAGGAGATCGGCGCGCACCAGGGCGCACTGGAAGCATTGATCCGAAAGCTCCGTTACCTGACAGCGCGGCCCTACATTGTGCATTCGTCGAAGACGGACCCGGTCCGGTCGATACTTGAGCATCTCATCGCCGGCCGTCACGTTGTCGTGCAGTTCGGCAGGCTGTCACAGCTACGCGACTACATGTTGGTCGCGAACATCCTGACGCGACGTATCCACGACCGCTACACGAATCGCGCCGGGATGGTCGCCAACGGAGCCAGCGACGAGCCGCCGTCGCTGGTCGTCGTGCTCGAGGAAGCGCACAAATTCCTGAACCCCCGCGCTGCCCGACAGTCGGTCTTTGGGACGATTGCCCGCGAGATGCGGAAGTTTGGCGTGTCGTTGCTGGTCGTCGATCAGCGGCCCAGCGGCGTCGACGACGAGATCCTCTCCCAGCTCGGGACGCGCATCACCGGACTGTTGACGGACTCCGCTGATATCGATGCTGTGCTTAGCGGCACAGGCGACCGCTCGGCGCTGCGGGCGATGCTGTCGAGCCTGGAGCCAAGCCGGCAGTGCATGGTTGTCGGCCACGCGATGCCAATGCCGATCATTCTCAGCACGCGCGAGTACGGCCATGAGCTGAAACAGCTGGTGCGCGAGAGAGAAGACATTGCGGCGCGTAGCGGTGCCTTCCTCAGCAACCCGCAGAGCATCTTTGAGGAACCTGAGTGAAGCTGATCCACTTCGCCGACCTGCACCTGGGCGTTGACAACTACGGTTCACAGGATCCCGCCACCGGGGTCTCGACGCGTACGCTCGACATCCTGCGCGCGCTCGACACGATTGTTGACCGGGCTATCGACGAACCAGTTGACGCGGTGCTCTTTGCCGGCGACATGTTCAAGAACCGCGATCCGAACCCCACTTTGCAGCGCGAGCTGGCGAAACGGGTGTCGCGGCTGGTGCAGGCCGGGATTCCGCTGGTCGTCCTGGTCGGCAATCACGATCTGCCTGGCGCGCTCGGACGGGCGACGGCGGCGGAGATCTACGAGGCGCTCGACGTGCCCGGCGTCCACATCGTCCGCAACCTGGCGGCGCTGCGTGTCGAGACCGCATCCGGGCCGCTAGACGTTGTCGGCGTGCCCTGGATCACGCGCTCGACGATGCTGGCGCAGGAGAACATGCGCGCATACAGTGATGTCGATCTCGACGACGAGATACGGTCAGGGATTTCGAACCGGGTGCGGCAGCTTGCCGGAGAACTCGCTGGCGACGCGCCGGCTGTGCTGTTGGCCCACGTTAGCCTCCAGGGCGCTGATTTCGGGCTGGAGCGCTCGTTGATGCTCGGACGTGACGTCAGTATCGGGTCCGACGACCTGGAAGCGTCAGCGTTCGATTACGTCGCTCTCGGGCACATCCACAAACACCAGGCGCTCGGAATCCGGCCGCCGGTCGTCTACGCCGGCAGCCCGGAGCGGATCGACTTCGGCGAGGAAGGCGAGCCAAAGGGCTACGTGCTCGTCGAGATCGACTCCGAGGACGAACCGCAGCGGGCGTCATGGGAGTTTGTGGAGCTTCCAGCTCGCCGCTTCGAGACACTGCGCATTGACGCGACCGGCGCGGAGCCCGAAGTGGAGATCGAGCGTGTGATCAACGCGGCCGGCGCGCGCGTTTCCGGGTCAATCGTGCGCGTCTTTGTGACGGTTGATGCCGAGCGCGAGGGCGAGGTCAGCGTCAACCGCATACGGCGGTTACTCGGGGAGCATGGGCCGTTCGCCGTTGCCGGCGTGCGAATTCAGTCGGAGGAAGAGCGCCGGGCCCGTTTGGAGATCGACCTGGATGAAGCGCTCGATCAGTCTGCGATGTTGGGCCGCTGGATCGAGTCTCGGGGCTATGATCGTGGGCGTGCCGAGGAGATTGAAAAGCTTGGCAACGAGTTGATCCTGCGAGTGCGCGAAGAAGCCGCAGAACACTAGGGGAGGGGTACGAAGATGGTCGATGCACGCCTGGTTGAGGGCCGCGCCGGCGATAAGTGGCGCTTGGATGAGATGAGCTGGCCGGAGGTCCGGGCGGCCATTGAGAGCGGCCGGACGACGGTTGTCGCGGCGGCCGGCTCGATGGAGCAGCATGGTCCGCACCTGCCGCTGCAGACCGACACTCTGCTCGGCACATTCCTTGTCGAAGGCATCGTCGAGCGGCTTCCCGGGGCGTTCCAGGGACCAACGATTCCGTTCGGTGTCTCGACCCATCACATGCCGTTCTCAGGCACGATCACGCTCGACACAGAGACCTTCAAGACGGTCGTCCGGCAATATGCAGAGAGCCTGGCCGCGCACGGTTTCGAGAACATCGTCATCATCC
>JAUIIK010000065.1 GCA_030431755.1 Chloroflexia bacterium | reverse complement strand
GAAGCTGGTGAAGCAGATGGAGATCTTTGGGATGGTCAACTGGCTGCCGGACGAGCAGGCGCTGCTCAAAGCCCGCAGCAGCATCTGCGACGAAGCCTTCGACCTGCACCTCTTCGCCGTCAGCGGTCGGGAAGCTGACGGTAGCTACCGGCTCTCAATCGAGGTCTCCTGCGTCTATCCGCACTCGCATGGCCGGATGACGCTGCCGTCGACCGACCCGGCGGCGATCCCGCTGATCGACCACGGCTATCTGAACGATATGGATGGCCGCGATCTCGCCGTCATGCTCGATGGCGTCGAGCTGGCCCGGCGTATCGCGGCGCAGATGCGCGACGAGGGCTTGATCGAGGGCGCGATTGCGCCTGCTGAGACAGCTACATCGCGTGAGGAACTCGAGCGCTGGATCGCGTCAGCCGTCGGGATCTACTACCACCCCGCCTGTAGCTGCAAGATGGGCCCAGAGAGCGACGCCACAGCTGTCGTCGATCCACGCGGCAGCGTCCACGGCGTTGACAGGTTGTCGGTCTGCGATGCTTCGATCTTCCCGGTCATCATGCGAGCCAACACCAACCTGCCGTCGGCAATGCTGGCCGAGCGTATGGCGGACTGGATCGGTTAGGACAGAACGTTAGGACTCGCAGTTAATCAGCGTGTTGCTGCCGAGTCCGCCGTCGCAGGCGTCGCTGCCTGCGCCGCCGTCGAGCACGTCGTTGCCGTCGTCGCCGTTGAGGGCGTCGTCACCGCCGCCCGCGACGACGCAGTCCGCGCCGGCGTTGGCGTTGATCGTGTTGCTGCCGGCACTGCCCAGGATCAGGTCATTCCCGCCCGAGCCGTTGAGCGTGCCGCTGCCTGCCACCACGTTCGTCAGTGAGATGCTGGAGCATATCGCCGGGGCGAGATCGTTGGCCGTGATTGACTCCGAGTGGCCGTCAACCGCCGATGATTCGACGTCGTTCGACATGGCTGAGGCGCTGCCGATCATGACGATCACCAGAAAGACCAACCCGAGCGCGCCGAGCCGGGTAAGCAGCCGAATCATGCCCGCTCCATCCGCCGGCGCTGCCGGAAGAGGAAGCTGCCGAGCGCGAACTGGCGGCGGGGTTGCGCCTGCGCAGCTGCCGTCGGAGTTGATATCTCAGGCGCGAGCGGCTCCCCGGAATCGGATTCATCCTCGTTCGAGTGTGCCGGTGCGGCCCCGTAGCGAAAGCGCTGCCCGCCGCTGTCGATGTAGTAGGCGCTCCCAGTGTGGAAGATCGGTCCGGCATGATGGTCGAGCAAGCGCGCGAAATCGGCGTGGCTGGAGACTTCGACCACCCCGCCGGCCTCAATGGCGACGTTGGGGCGGACGCTGACAATGCGCCCGGCGTGCTGCGCCGCGATCAGTTCCGCGCCGGTCCCGCGTGGCGTTCGCAAAGACAGCGCGACGAGCGCGATCATGCCCAGAGCGACGAGCCCGAGGATTGCCGACGACACCGTACGCGCCGTCGCAACGGCTGGCTCGAAGGGGCCGAGCGGAATGGTGCTCGGTTCCTGACGAAGCTGCGTCACGAGGCCGCCTGCGCCCGGCGCGAGCGCGTTCTCCTCGGACGCCGATGCGCCGGTGAGCTGGAGCTGCTGGGCGTCCAGCTGGAAGGCCAGACCCGGCGCGAATGTCTCTTCAACACTTTGGCCGCCAATGGTCGCGGCGATGGATAGATCCGGCTGGATCGTGAGGGTGTAGTTGCGCGCGACGATGCCGGTATCCGCTTCGAGCCGGGTGATGGCGCGTTGGATCTCGACGAGATCGACCGTGCCGGCGAGCGTTGCGGTCGTGCCGTCGAAGGCCGTCTCCGGCTGAAGCTCGAATGTCCGCGTCCAGCCGTTGCTCGACTCCAGCACCGCCACCAACGTGGCGTCACCGGCGCTATCGATAGGCGCGCTGGAGGTCAGCTCGTAGTCGAAGCTGATGTCGAAGCTGTCGATGAGGTTGCGGAAGATCGGGTCGCCGGTCACGAGCTCACCACCATCGTAGACGCCACCCGGGGCATCGGCTGCGTAGCTAAACGCGCCGCTGTGGTTGTAGGGCGCCTCGCGCACTGTCTCGCGCTCGACCGGCCGGCTGAAGGCGAGCCCTGCGACGATCAGGGCCGCCACACCGACAACTGCGAGCAACCCGGCCAGATCGCGGCCCTGTTGGTTGCGTAGCGTCGGCCAGCCGCTGGCTGCGGCAGGCGGTTGTTTCGTTGGCTTCTTGCGGCCTGGCAGCATGATAGTGAGTCCTGTCACTATGGCGAGCAAGGTGAGTATTGCTGGTTGTTGTACGTAGCCCAGGTAGCGTCCTGCGCCCGGGATGGTGAACCAGAGTTGGCCGGCGATGTCGCGTTGTGCCGGCTGGTAGCTATCGGTCCAGTCGTTGTTGTCGCCCTGGACAGTGAAGCGCTCGCCGTCGACCCCGACCACGCGGTGGATGACCGCGCCCAACTCGGGGTTGTCGTAGCTGACGACGTCGCCGACTTCGGTCCGACCCGCTGCGCGGATGACAACGAGATCACCGGAGGAAAGCCCCGGCTCCATGCTGTCTCCGGCGACGATGACATAACCGGCGTGACCACCGAGCTCCAGCGGCGCGAAGAGCAGCCAGGCCACGGCGAGCGCGGCCAGCGCCAGGACCAAGCCAAGCGTCTTCATGCCGCGCTCGCGGCGTCGCAAAGCCGGGCGCGCCATGGCACGCCCGGCTCAATGCACTGAGCTTTACTCCGCGGCGACAACACGCAGCTGGTCGGCGGTCGAGACATCGACCGACGGCGAGACGGCGCAGTCGTAGGTCGCCGGCAACGTGCCGTCGACCGTCGTGCAGTCGTACCAGGTGCCGCCGTTGACGATCTGGGCCTGGACATCCGTCGGCAGTCCGGCGCCGGCGGTCGCGTCGAGGTCAAATGTCACTTTGTCGATCGTCGACGGGTCGCTATCGCCGTCTTCGAGCGCGTAGGTGACGGCTGCAACGGTGTAGCCGCTAATCGTGTCCGCGCCGTCGCCGGTGCCGGTCTCCGGCACGACGTTCGCCGCGGCAAAGCCATACGCCGCGACCGAGACGACGAGCAGGCCGAAGACGGCAGCGATGCCACGGATCGAGAGAATTCTACTGATACCCAAGTCAACCTCCTTGGCGACAAACCCACGCGGATCCCGTCGAAATCGAGCGACACGAGCGGTCCGGGTGGGGAAACGTGTTTGCGGGCCAGGGAATATGGGACAAGCTGATAAGACCGCCGCGTCACACGGGGTTCGGCGCGCAGAGCGCCGTTATTGCGTGCAGTCATCAGGGCCGGTTACGCCACTTGCTCCCTCGGTGACAGGGCGTCCATCTACGCCACCGAGATCTCAGCATCCCCTCGGCTCATTACATAAACGTTCGACTGCTACGAGGATTTGTTGATAGTGCAAAAGTCCGCGTTCGAGTGTCGCTGGACCCATGACCCGCACTTGCGGCTCCCGGACTTTCGCCACCAGCACGGGACTTCGGCACGAATGCTGAGCCGTTCATCCGCTACGATTGAGCGTTCGTGGCACGCGTGATCTGGAGTAGTGACGTGGCTGATGAGATCATTGACGAGAGCTTCGTCGGCGGAGACTTCTCGAACGAGCGCTGGGCGGGCCGGCACTACACACGCTGCACCTTCCGCTTTGCCGATCTGGGCGAGCTGCGAACGAGCGGTTGCGTCTTCGATGGCTGTGAGTTCAAGAGCGCGAAGCTGAATAGCTCGCGGCATGAGAGCACGGCCTTCCTCAACTGCCAGTTCGACAACGCCAGCCTCTTCGGCGCTGAGTTTGTTGGCTGCAAGGTCGTCGGCTCGGCGTTCGTGGGCGCTGACCTGCACAGTATCAAGCTCGCGGGCGGCGACTGGTCCTTCGCCAGCTTGCGCGGTCAAGACCTGTCAAAGCTCGATCTACATGGGCTGAGGTTGGTGGAGACCGATCTGGCCGAGTGTGATCTCACGCAGACGATCCTGCGCGACGCCGACCTCAGCCGCGCCATTCTCTGGTCGGCTGATTTGACCGACGCGGACATGCGCGGGGCGCGGCTCGATGGCGTCGATCTGAGCACTGCCCGGTTGAAGGGGGCGAAGATCGACGTGGCCCAGGCGATTCAGATCGCCGAGAGCCACGGCGCGATCGTCGAAGGGTAGGCGGGGCTCGGCAGAGTTACCGTACCAAGCCCCTGGGAATGCGTTAGGCGCTGCGGCGGTTGCGCGGGGTGAAGCACTCCGCGCAGTAGACCGGGCGGTTCGGGTCGGGCTGGAAGGGCACGAGCGCCGTGTCGCCGCAGGATGAGCAGACCGCCTCGTACTTCTTGCGCTCGCCACGCTGCTTGCGCTCCGGCCGGTTCTCGGCGGTCACAGCAGGCTGATTGTTCCCGCTCTGCTTCTGCGCGCGCGTGCCGTTCTTGCCGTCACGCTGGAGCCGGATCAGCTTGGCAGAGTCGTCCCACGCGCCACCGATGACAGTGACCGGTAGATCACGCTTGAGCTTGCGCCACTTGCCGCTGTCGTCGGAGCCAAGCAGGGTGATGGCCATACCTTCGCGGTCCATCCGGCCGGTGCGGCCGATGCGGTGCGTCAGGAGCTCGGATGATTCCGGCAGGTCGACGTTGATGACGAGGCTGACATCGGCGATGTCGAGTCCACGGGCGGCGACGTTGGTCGCTACCAGGATATCGACAGCGCCGGAGCGGAAGTTCTTCATCACGCGGTCGCGCGCGTTCTGGGACATGTTGCCCTGGATCGCGCTGACCGGGTAGCCGTCGCGTTCGAGCTTGCGGGCCAGCTTGCGGACGCCGTGCTTGGTGCGGCCGAAGACGATCGTTGAGCCGTCGCCGCGCCGGTCGAGCAGATCCCGCAGCACGTCGTGCTTGTGCAGGTGCTTGATGTCGACGGCGACGTGGTCGATCTGGGCGTCTTCGATGGGCCCGTCGTCAACGGCGACACGCTCCGGGTTGTGGAGGTAGCGGCTGGCGGCTTCCTCGACCCATTGCGGCATCGTCGCCGAGAAGAGCGCGGTCTGGCGATTGCGGTTGGTGTAGCGGATGATCCGCGCGACATCCGGGCCGAAGCCCTTGTCGAGCAGCGTGTCGGCCTCGTCGAGCACAAGGAAGCGCAGCTGATGGAGCGCCAACGCGCCCTGGTTGAGCAAGTCGAGGATGCGGCCTGGCGTGCCGATAAGCACCTGGACGCCGCGGCGTAGCTCGGCTTTCTGCGGCTTGTCCGAGCGGCCTCCGACGATCGTGACCGTCGTGATGCCCTGCTCGGGCGCGATCTGCTCGGTGACGTCGGCGATCTGGACGGCCAGCTCGCGGGTCGGCGTCAACACCATGACTTGCACCTCCGGCAAGCGTGGGTTGACTTGTTCCAGCGCCGGCAGCATGAAGGCCAGCGTCTTGCCGGAGCCGGTGCGGGCCTGGCCAATGACGTCGCGGCCGCTCAGGAGCAGCGGCAGGGTCTCCTTTTGGATCGGGGTCGGTGAAACGATATCGATGCGCTCCAGCGAACGAATGGTCTTGTCGTTGAGCTGGTAAGCGCGAAAGGTCGAATGTGACGGCTCGACGGCCGCCCTCTCTCTGGTCGTGGTAGACACGAAGTGCATATTCCTAACAGCCCGTAGCATCTCAATAAACTCTGGGCAGTGAAAATCCGGCGATACCGGTCAGTACGGCTCGCTGCACTCCCTGCTACGGTTTTCTCAAGAGGGCATTGTCGTACTTGCGCGCAGAGGCTGCGCGTCTCTATCTGCTAAACGTAATCGTAACAGTTTATGCCGGTTACTCCAACCACCCGGTAGTCATGCTCATAGGTGCATATCACACGCTCGTGATAGAGTTTAGACGTTAAGTGAATCACGCAGCCGGAAACGGGATGTCCCTGTTCATCCGCTCTGCATTCCAAAGGGAGTCCCAATGAATCTCTATGTAGGTAATCTGAGCTTCGACACGGACGAGGCGTCGTTGCGCCAGTTCTTCGATGAGTACGGCCCGGTCAGGTCCGCCCGGATCATCACCGACCGCGACACCGGCCGCTCGCGCGGCTTCGGTTTCGTCGAGCTTGAAGACGCCGGCGCGGCTCTCAAGGCCGTCACCGAGCTCAACGGCAGCGAACTCGACGGTCGTACTCTGACGATCAACGAAGCCCGCCCGCGCGAACCGCGCCGCTAGCGCCCGCGCCAGAATCTGAAGCTGATCGACGCAGCGCGCCGGGAACTACCCCGGCGCGCTGCGCGTGTCTGTATCCGGTCAAGACCATCTGGCCCGACCGCCTTCACCTGTTTCACTGTGAGGGCGTCCGGCCGCGTGTAGGGGTGTGACACCATCTGTTCCACCAATTTCAACGTACGTGCATTGAGTCAGACCGTTACCGTAGCGTTCCTGTTGCCAGGTTCGCGTCGTCGCAACCAGCGACGCACCGCGTCGCAGGGACCAATGACACCGGAGCCGTGCCGTTGCGGGAACCCCTGCCCTTGTAGCTGCGACGCGATGCGTCGCCATACCCGCTGCGCTCACTCTCAGCGGATGAGGCACTCATCACCACAATTCCGTATTACCCTACTGTAGCTTCGAAGTGGCCGCTAGATCCTTCGGCTGCACTCCGTTTCGCTCAGGATGACGTTGGATGAGGATGAGGCACATCCTTACCGACTATTAGGTGGAACGGGTGGATTCATCATGCTCCTACCAACACCACTGGTTTCCTGCCAGCGGCTACTTGAATCGGTATTGTTCGGACCGGCTACTCCACGATCGGTGTCGCGGCGACGAGCTCATCCACGAAGCTACAGAAATTGTTGAGCGCCGACGTGACCATCTCTGCTCCGCGCTCGGCTGTCGCGTCCCGCGCATCGCCGAACGCGCCGTTGCGAGTGTATTCGTCAAAGCGGAACGGGGCGCTGACGCCGTAGCGTTGCATCGACGTGCGAAAGCCAGTTGCCAGCTCCGTTTCCTCGCCGGGCGCGAGGGCATCGTGCTTCACCATGTCGGGGATGAGCTCAAGCGCGACCGAGGTCTCACCCTCGCCGGCGTGGTCGGTGAGCGGCACATCGCCAAACTCGAAGTAGGTCGATGCGCCAATGAAGGCAGGGTTGAGGGACTCGCGGATCATGGACGCGGCTACATTCATCGCCGGGATGTTGCCGCCGTGACCGTTGACCATCAAGAAGCGCTGGAAGCCGTGGCCGCTGAGCGAGCGCACGACATCGACCAGTACCCGTGCAAAGGTGTCCTCGCTGAGCGATATCGAGCCAGGGAAGTTGAGGTGGTGGTGCGAGATGCCCCAGGGCATCGCCGGCGCGACGAGCAGCCTCGGGTTGAGCCTGGCGCTGGCGCGCTTGCAGAAGGCGTCGGCGGCCGCGCTGTCCATACAGAGCGCGATGTTCGGGCCGTGCTGCTCGATCGCGCCAACCGGCAGCAAGACCAGCTCGACCTGGTCGCGGGCCGCCGCGACCTCCGGCCACGACATGTGCGCGAGCACGAGCGCCTGGGAATCCTCCATCGTTGCGTTGCCTTCCTTATGATCTGTCGAGTATTAACTTGTGCGAACTACAAGGTTGCATGGACGAGCTCGCCGCCCTGGAAGACCGCGCGTACCTCCGCAAGCTTGCTCAGGTCCGCGCCGGGGTTGCCATCGACGGCAACGAGGTCGGCGAGCAGCCCTGGGCGCACTGTGCCGTAGTGGTCACCCGCGCCGTGTGCCGCGACTGCCGCGCCGGTCGCGGCATGAATGGCCTCGACCGGGCTCAGCCCGCAGGCGGCAAGTTCGTCCAGCTCTTTCCACAACGTGTCAAACGCGGTGGCGCGCCAGCCGGCGTCGGAACCAGCCAGGAGTGGCACACCGAGCTCGCGCAATGTGCCGATGATGCGGTGCTGGGACTCCTGCCGGCCGCGCCAGAGATCGCGATCCGGTCCCTCCGGCAGGAGGTCGACGAGATCCCTGGCGACTTGCAAGGTCGGGGTGACCGGCGCGCCGGCTGCGGCGAGATCCTCGGCAACACGCTGGTCGAAGTCAGGCTCGAGGTCGGTTCCCATGAACGACGCGTGTTCGATGTGGTCGACGCCGGCGGCAAGCGCGTTAGCGATCGACGCAGTTGCGATGCAGTGGGCGGTGACGGTCTTGCCGAGCGCGTGGGCAGTCTCGACGATGACGGTCAGCTCCTCGGCGGAGAAGCTCGGGCGTTGCGAGATCGAGCCGGGCGTGCCGCCGCCGGCGGCCATGACTTTGACGAAATCCGCCCCTTCGCTGACGACCTGGCGCGTCATGCGCCGTAAGGCGTCCGCGCCATCCGCCTCGCCGCCGAAGTGCCGGGTGTGGCCGCCGGTGATGGTGATCGTTCGGCCGCAGGCGACGACGCGGGCGCCGGCCGTAAGCCCCTCGCGTTGCGCCGTCCGTAAATCGAGCGTCACACGCTTGCGGCCGCCGCAGTCGCGCACGGTGGTCACACCGGCGCGGAGCGAGGTGTCGATGTTGTGTGCCGCTACGAGCGCCAGGGTGGCGTCCGACTGGAGATCGATCCAGGGCACGAAAGGCGTGTTATCGCCGGGCAATACCAGATGCACATGGTTGTTGATCAGCCCTGGCAGGAGCGTCATCCCGGGCAGCTCGATGACCCGCGCGCCCTCGACAGCGTTCGCTTCCTCACGCGTTGCGACAGCTTCGATCCTGTCGCCGTCGAGGATGACGCTCAACCCCTCTTGGGCTTCGGTGCCAGCGCCGTCAATGAGCCACTGTGGCTGGAGAACTGTACGAGCCATCCAGGTTCCTTTCAGATGCAGTTGGACTTACCCGCGCAGACGCGGGTCGAGCGCGTCGCGCAGCCCGTCGCCGAGCATGTTCAGCGCGAGCACGGTCAGCATGATTGCGATGCCGGGGAAGGTTGCGATCCACCACTGGCTACGGAGGTACTGCCGGCCTTCGCTCAACATCCGGCCCCACTCCGGTTCCGGCGGCTGGCTGCCGAGCCCGAGAAAGCTCAGCGCGGCAGCCCAGAGAATCGCCGCGCCGACACCGAGGGTGGCCGCGACGATCACCGGCGCGACGACATTCGGCAGGATGTGCCGCCCGAGAATCAAGCGGTTGGGCACGCCGGTGACACGCGCCGCCTCCACGTAGAGTTCGCCGCGTGTCGCGAGCACCGAACCACGCGTCAGGCGGGCATAGGTCGGGATCGACGATATGCCGACCGCGATCATGAGGTTGACGAGGCTGGGACCGAGGATGCTCACGATGGCCAGCGCCAGCAGGATGCCGGGAAAGGCCAGCATGACATCGATCAGCCGCATCAGCGTGCTATCGAGCAGCCCGCCATAGTAGCCGGCCACGAGCCCGACCAGGACCCCGACGAGCAGCGCGATGCCGACCGATATAAGGCCGATCACCAGCGAGATGCGCGCGCCGTAGATTACCCGGCTGAAGACATCGCGGCCGTATTGATCGGTGCCGAAGAGGTGCTCCGAGCGCGGGCTCTGCAGGTAGTCTTGCGCGTTGAGCTCGATCGGGTCGTAAGGCGCGATGAGCGGCGAGAAGACTGCCAGGAAGACCATGCAGAGCAGCAGCGTCAACCCGATCAGCGCGCCTTTGCTCCGCCTGAGCTGGCGCGCGAAGTCACGGTAGCGGCGCGGAATCCTGCTCTCCCGCAGGCCGCCCTCGGCGCGTTCCAGAGACTGCGTGGCTTGCATGTCAGCCCCTTCGCTACCCGTAGCGGATGCGCGGATCGAGCACAGCGTAGGCCATGTCGACCAGCAGGTTCGCGATGACGTAGCCGACGGCCACGATCAGGACGACGCCTTGCACGACCGGGAAGTCCTTGGCCAGGATGGCGTCGACGATGAGGCGGCCGATGCCCGGGCGGCCGAAGACCGTCTCGATGACGACCGTGCCGGCCAGCAGCTGGCCGAACTGTAAGCCGAAGATCGTAATGACCGGGATCAGCGCGTTGCGTAGCGCGTGACGCACGACGACGTGGAACTCGCGCAGACCCTTGGCGCGGGCCGTCGTCACGTACTCGTTGTGCATCACTTCGAGCATGCTCGAGCGCGTCAGCCGGGCGATGATCGCGGCGGCGCTCAGCCCGAGGGTGAGCGCCGGCAGGACGAGGTGTTTGAGATCACCGCCGCCGGTCGCCGGGAAGATCTGGAAGCGTAGCGAGAAGGCGAAGATCAGCAGCAGACCGAGCCAGAAGCTGGGCATCGCGACGCCGATCAGCGCCACACCCATCGAGAGCGCATCAAGCCATGAATGCTGCTTGATCGCCGCCAGGACGCCGAGCGTCGTCCCGAAGATGGCCGAGAAGAGCAGGCCGGCGACGGTCAGCTCGAGCGTCGCCGGCAGGTTGTCCATGATGATGCCGGTGACCGGCTGCTTCAAGCGGATCGAGTAGCCGAGGTCGCCCTGCAGCGCATTCCAGACGAAGCGGCCGTACTGGACCGGCAACGGATCGTCGAGGTGCAGCTGCGCGCGCAGCGTCTTGATCTGCTCGGGGTTCGTCTGAAACTCGCTGAGCATGATCTTGACCGGATCGCCCGGCACGAGATGCAGCATCATGAAGACGAGCAGCGACACGCCGAACAGTACCGGAACCGTCGCGAGCATGCGCCGCGCGATGTAGGCGTACATCGGTTACTCCGTGAGCCACATGTCCGCGACGATCGGGTAGGTAAAGCCGTTGAACTTCAACCCGTTGAGATTGCCGCGCATGATCCAGACCGAGAAATCATCGTGCAGTGGGACGGCGACGGCCATCTCGAGCAAGCGCTTCTCCAGATCGAGATAGACCTCGCGCCGGGCGTCGACATCCAGCTCGGCCCGGCCCTTCTCCAGCAGCTCGTCGATCTCCGGGTCTTCTAGCTGGAACCAGTTGAAGTTGCCGCCGACGTTCGACGAGTGGAAGAGCGAGTAGAGCGCGTCGAACTCGCCCACACGCAGGAAGATAGACGTCATCGCGGTTGCGCCGCTGTAGTTGTCCTCGTAGAAAGGCGGACGCGCCTGGGCTTTGATCTGCAGGTCGATGCCGACCTCGCGCAGCTGTCCCTGGACGAACTGAGACGACTCGTCCGGCCCGCCACCGTAGTCGATGGTGTTGAACTCGAGCTGTAGCGGTTGCCCGTCCTTGCTGCGGATGTCGCCGTCGTCGCCAGTCCAGCCGGCCTCGTCGAGCAATTGCTTGGCGCGGTCGACGTCGTAGGGGTACTGGTATTGATCCTCAAGCAGCGAGGGGTCGTCGAGCAGCGCCGCCGTGAGTACGCCGATCGCCTTGACCCCGGAGCCCTGGATCAGCGTGTTGATCAGCGTGTCCTTGTCGATGGCATGGTTCATCGCCTGCCGGACCGCCAGATCGTCGGTTGGCGAGAGCTTGACATTGAGGACGAGCATGCGCGGCGCGCCAACCCAGGGCGCCTTGACAACCGTGTAGTCGTCGGAGTCCTCCAGCCGGGCGAGATCCTGGGCGGGCACGACGGTGATCATCTGCGTCTCGCCCGATTCGACGGTGGTGACGCGCGTGCCGGCCTCGGGGATGAACTGCCAGGAAATCTCGTCGAGATAGCCCGGCCCTTCGTGGTCGGACCAGGGTGCTTGACGGTTGTAGCCGTCCCAGCGCGTGAGCGTCACATGGTCGCGCGCGACATACTCCGAGATCTGATACGGCCCGGTGGTGACCGGCGTCTCATTGACGGCGTCGCCCTGCTCTTCCGTCGCGGTCGGCGAGAGCATCGGCAGGAACGATCCCGCGGCATAGGTCAGGAAGGGCGCGAACGCGGCGTCGAAGGTGACTTCGGCCGTGAACTCGTCGATGACTTCCGTGCCCTGGTAGCCGGCCAGGTTGCCGAGCGACGCCCCGGCTGTGTAATCCGGATCGACGATGCGGTCGAAGTTCCACTTGACGGCCTCGGCGTTGAATGCGGTGTCGTCCTGGAAGGTGACATCTTCGCGCAGGGTGAAGGTGAAGGCCGTGCCGTCGTCGGAGACTTCGTAGCTCTCGGCGAGCCAGGGCACGATCTCGCGCGTGTCAGTGATGTAAAGCAAGCTCTCGCTCGCGGACGAGGTGATTGTGAAGGTGATCGCCGAGGGCGATGCGTGCGGGTCCATCGTCGGCGGTTCCTGATCGACGCCGATGACGATCGAACCGCCCTGGGTCGGCTCGCCGCCAGCGCTATCGTCCGCGGTCGTGTCGCCGCCATCCTCAGTCTCGGTTGACGCGTCGTCGTCGGCGCTTGTCGCGGTTGGATCGTCGCCAGTGCCGCCGCCGGACCCTCCGTCGTCATCGTCATCATCATCGTCGTCATCACCGCAGGCGGCGAGCAAGCCGCCAAGCAACGGCGCGCTCAGGCCCAGCGCCAGCGCCCGTGTCAAGAACTGGCGGCGATCAACTACTCGTGTCGTCACCCGCTCGTATACTGTGCCGAATTCAGGCAAGTCTGACTGCATTTCTGTGTCCCTTCGCCCAGTCGTGCGAACCTTCGCACCAGGCTTGCGATCCGCTCTCCGGTCTATCGGTCGGTTCCTCTTTGCTTGTCATCCCTCAATGTTGCGCGCTCCTTTCACTTGCCGCGTCAACGCAGGCCCGTCCAAGCTTGGTGTCTTACGGTCAGTGGCAAGTGTTGAAGTCCTCGATGGCGCGAATCTGGTCCGCCATCGAGCGATAGTGATGTCCCACGACGGCCGCGGCGATGCCGTGATCCTCCTGGCTTATCGCCTCGACGATGCGCGCATGGCGTGCGGCGGTGAGCTCCGAGTCCGATTGCCAGTGGCGCGCCGTGACGCCAACCAGCACGCCATGCAGCGATTTGAGCCCGAGCCAGACGCGCAGGATCTGGCGCTGGTTGGCTGCGATCATCAGCGTTCCATGAAAATCGTGATCGAGATCGATGAAGCGATCGGACTCCGCAGGTAAGCGCAGCCCGCGCATCTGTTCGACAATCTTTGCCAGGTGTTCGCGTCTCTCTTCATCCAGCGGTAGTCGCATCCGGCGAATGCTGTACTCTTCCAGCAGCGCGTGTAGCTCGTAAATCTCGACTGCATCTGAAGGGTCCAGCGCGGCGACCCGCGCGCCCTTGTGCGGCTCAAATTCGACGAGGCTCTCGCCCTCAAGGCGCCTGAGCGCTTCGCGGACGGTGCTTCTACTCACCTCAAACTGGTCTGCCAGATGCACTTCCCGCAAACGTTCCCCTGGCGCGAGCGCGCGCAGGATGATCTGTGTCCGAAGGTCGCGCACGAGCCGGTCGGCGACGGTCGCGTTGGTTGTCGGAGAAGGTCTACGCATACCGACATGACCCCGCCAGCAGTTCATATCAACAGATTGTTAGACGATAGCACAGCATGATATTGTCCGACAATAGTGTTCTGAGGGCTGAGGCTTACCTCTTGTACGGCAGGCGCCGTGTCGGAGCGGCAGCCAGCCCATCTGGCTGCACATTGAAGTGTGCGAGAGGAGTCATCGAGATGGTCGCGACGCTAGAGCTTGGCAACGGTGGCGAGCGGCATAACGGCACGGTCGAGTCGGAGCTTGCGGTGCTCAGGGGCTGGTCCTGGCCATACACCGTGGTGCATGGGGCGCATGATGGGCCCCGGACAACCGTCACCGCAGGAATCCACGGCTGTGAATACGTCTCGATCTATGCGGCGATGCGGCTGGCGCGGGAGCTCGATCCCGCCGAAGTTATGGGCCAGGTGGTCGTCGTGCCGGTGGTCAACCTGCCCTCATACTGGGAACGGACGGCATTCGTCGGACCATACGACGGCAAGAATCTCAATCGCCTGTTCCCCGGCAAGTCGACCGGAACGTTTAGCGAGGCATTGGCGTACTTCGCGTTCAATACCTTCATCCTGCCGAATGACGCCTACATCGACCTCCACGGCGGCGATCTTGTCGAAGACCTCGCGCCATTTGCCGGTTACTTGCCCGGCACCGATCCCGCCGTCGAGGAGCGGTCGCGGGCGATGGCCGACGCCTTCGGGCTGTCCTATATCATCAGCCGCTTCGCGGGCGCTTCCGCGCCGACTGGCCTGACATTCACCGCCGCGGCCGAGCGCGGCGTCGCCAGTGTCCTCGCTGAGGCCGGAGGCTGTGGCCAGCTCACGCTTGACGACGTCGAGCTGCTCGTGGCGGGCACGCGGCGCGCGCTCACCGTCGCCGGAAACCTTGCCGGCGATCCAACGCCGCCGCAGCCATCACGGCATCTCGACCAGAGCGAGCACGTCGCCGCCGGCTGCGACGGCTTCTGGATCTGCGATGTGCAGGCCGGCGACCACGTCTCCGAGGGCCAGGAGCTTGGCCGGATACTTGGCATCGCCGGCGAGCTACGCGATACGGTCACAGCCCAGCGCGACGGCGTCATCACCGTCCGCACGACGAGCGCGGCCGTGAAGAAAGGCGGCATGCTGTTCAGCCTCGGGTCGTGAGCTGAAGCCTGCGTGCTATTCGCTGACGTGCGGGCTCCAGAACTCGACGAGGTGGCCTTCGGGATCCCAGAAGTAGCAGGCGCGGGCGTTCATCCAGGCCAGCTCGAGCGGTCCGTGGATTGCGATGTTCTTGGCCTTGAGCTGGGCGACTGCATCGTCGAACCGGTCGCTCGGTACCTCGAAGGCGAAGTGCGCCTTCTTCCTGCGCTCCTCGGGCGTCAACGGCGCAAGCTCCTGGAAGGGCGTCAGGCTCTGCAGCGATGCGCGGCCGTCGTTCACCGCGAAGCGCGCCGACTTGCCGGGCTCGCCTGTCCAGAACCACGGCACGTCCACCGGCGTGGACTCGTCCGGCGTAAGCCCGACGACGTCACGGTAGAACTTTGCGACCCGCTCGACGTCGTCGACCTGGATGATCAGTTCGGATAGCCCTGTCGTATGCATCCCTGAGCCTTTCTGTGGTGTGGCGTGCAGACGTTGACTGGATAGTGGCTGTGTGCCTGAAGGCGCGCGTCGGAAGGAATGCCCATTTCGAGGACAACCCTCATCCTCGACCTCTCTCACACTTCTGGTAAAGGGGCTCAAACCAGAAGACGGCCGTGCTTCTGCTCCTGGATCGGTTCCCCCTTCTCTCAGGTTTGGGAGAAGGGGGTTAGGGACATGAGGGCTTCCTACTTGCCCAATAGCGTTGCCGCGACGGCGAGGCGCTGCATCTGGGTGGTGCCGCCGCCAATGGTGAACATGCGGGCGTCGCGGGCCATGCGCTCGACGCGGTAGTGACGCGAGTAGCCGTTGCCGCCGAGCACCTGGATGGCGCTGTTTGTGACGAAGACGGCTGCCTCCGACGCGAACGTCTTGGCGACGCTCGTCGCGTAGCGTTCCGGGAAACCGTAGCGGTCAGCGCTGCTGGCGGCGCGTTCGACGAGCAGCTCGGCGGCGTCGAGCTGGATCGCCATATCCGCCAGCAGCATCTGGATCGCTTGGTACTCGGCAATGGGCCGGCCAAACTGATGCCGTTCTTTGGCGTAATCGACTGCGACTTCAAGCGCCCCGCGCGCCAGCCCCAGCGCGACCGCTGACGCCCCGACGCGCTGACCGTTGTAGGCAGCCATCAAGCGGCCAAAGCCGCCCGGCTCGACAATCACATGCTCGGCCGGCACGCGGACGCCGTCGAAGTGCAGCTCCGCTTCGCGCAAACCGCGCAACCCCATCGTCGGCTCGCGGTCACCGTCGCGCACGCCCGGCGTCGTCGCCTCGACGAGGACTGCTCCGACGCCGCCCGCGCCGTCCACGTCGTCAAAGCGCGCGAAGACGAGATAGAGCCCGCGCTCGCCGGCGCCGGTGATCCAGCGTTTGCGGCCGTGGAGAACGATCTCATCGCCGTCCCGCTCGGCGCGGGTGGTCAGCTCGTTCGCCGCCGAGCCTGCTTCCGGTTCAGTGATTGCGATTGCGATGAGCTGCTCACCCCGGCGCACCCGCGGCAGGTAGCGCTGGCGGATGGCGTCCGGCGCGAACTTGTCGAGAATCTGGACAGCGCCGAAATTGGAGTCAACGACGATGCGGGCGCTGACGCCGCAGCCGCGAGCGATTTCAGCAATGGCGCGGGCGGCTGCGAGCGCGTTCAGTTCCGCGCCGCCGACATCCGGCCGCAACGTCATCCCGAAGAGCCCGGCGGCGGCCAGCTTTGCGACGTGCTCCGGCGGCACATGTTCCTGCTCATCCCAGGTTCCGGCATGTGGCGCGACTTCCTGCGCGACGAATGTCACGAGCGCTTGCGGGTCGAGCGTTGTCGGGTAGTCCGTCGTTGCTGCGCCTGAGGTCAAGAGGATCTCCTTGTCGGTCGGATCTGCCGCTTCGTAGCGTCATTATAAGGAGCCTGGCATGTGCGAGCGCCGCCTCGCTGCTTCTATTCAACCGGTATTGCAAGGTATGATGTGCGCTTGGCGCTGACGGTAGAGAAACGAACGTGCCTGGGACAAGAATGACATCCTCAACGCAGCCACGGCTCCGCTCACCCCGGTTTCCGGTTCTAACCACCAAGCTCCTCGCCCCGCCGGCGCGTGCCGATACCCTTGAGCGCGCGGCGGTCGATCAGCGCATGAGCGACGGGCTGGCCGGCCGGCTCATCGTCATCTCCGCGCCGCCCGGCTTCGGCAAGACGACCGCCGTCGTCAACTGGCACCGGACCATCGCGGACCAGGGGTGGTTGTTGGGCTGGGTTGCCCTCGACGCGGGCGACAACGACCTGGCGCGCTTTCTCACCTACGTTGTCCACGGTTTCGGCGTGCTCGGCGAAGACTTTGGCGACGACACCCTGTCGCTGCTGGAGAGCGTCCAGCAGTCGGGCTGGCACGTGCCGGTCACGGTCCTGCTGAACGAGCTGGAGCGCAACGGGCAGCCGGTCATCCTGGTGCTCGATGACTATCACGAGATCGTCGAGGATGAGATCCACGCGGCGCTGACTTACCTGATCGAACATCTCCCGGCGTCGGCGCGGGTGGTCATCACCTCGCGCACGGACCCGCCGCTCTCGTTGCCGCTCCTGCGTGCCCGCCGCGAACTATCGGAACTTGGCCCCGACCAGTTGCGCTTTACCGCTGACGAGGCGCGTGCGTTCATCAACGACGTCATGCAGCTCGATCTCACGAGCGCGCAGATTGAGGAGCTTGAACGCCGGACGGAAGGCTGGATCGCTGGATTGCTGCTAGCCGCGCTCTCGGTCAGCGACGCGGCCGATCCAGAAACCCTGATCAGCGCGTTCGGTGGTGATCACTACTACGTCGTCGACTACCTGGCCGAAGAGGTGCTCAGCCGTCAACCGGAGGAGCTTCAGCGCTTCCTGCTCGACACGTCAGTGCTCGACCAGCTCTCGGCCCAGCTGTGCGACGCCGTGACCGGGGCAGACAGTGGGGCGGAGACGCTGGCGCGGCTCGACGACGCCAACCTCTTCATTGTCCGGCTCGACCAGCGCCGCAGCTGGTACCGCTATCACCACCTCTTCGGCGAGTTTCTCCAGAGCCGCTTCCGGCGAGAAGAGCCCGAACGTTGGCGCGATGCGCACCGGCGAGCCGCCAACTATTACGAACGCGAGCGGCTCTTCCACCAGGCCATCGACCACGCGCTCAAAGCCGGTGATCACGAGCGCTCGGCCGGCCTTCTCGCTGAGACGGGTATGCGCACGGTCAATGCCGGGCGCTCCGCGACATTGCGGCGCTGGTTCGCTGCGCTGCCGGATGAGCTCATTGAGCAGCGCCACGAGCTTCTGGCCATCCGCATCTGGATGCTCATGATGGACCGGGACTTCGCGCAGGTGACCCGCGCGCTCGACCACGCCGAGCGACACGCCGGCGACGCTGTCGTCGAGCAGCAGGGCGGCGCGCTGGCGGCTGCCCGTGTGGCCCTCGCGCTGCTGACGGGAGATCCCGACGGCGCGGTGCGTCTCGGCGAGCAGGCGTTGACCGAGCTGGCTGTCGATGAGGTTGGCGTGCGGAGCAACCTGACGGTGCATCTCGGCACGGCCTACCGCATGCGCGGCGACCTCGCGCCGGCTATTCCGCTGCTGACCGAGGGTATGGCGTTGTGCGAGCAGGACGGGAACAAGCCCGCCTGGCTCATCGCTGCCAGTCAGCGGGCGATCGCCTGGATGACCATCGGCGACCTGCGGCTGGCATACGACGCCTTCCGTGAGGTGATCGCCATTGAGGCGGATCTCGGGCTGACGAATCTCGGCTTCGCGATCGCCTCTCATCTCGGCCTGGCTGAGATCCTGCGCGAGTGGGATCGCCTCGATGAGGCTGAAGAGGTGCTGGCGCGGGCGCTAGCGGTGCTCGAACGGCTTGATGACGGCGAGCAGTTCGGCACCCGGCTCTACGGCGCATTGATCCTCATTCGGGTGCGGTGCGGACAGGAAGATTTCGAGGGGGCGCTCGCCATCGCGGATCAGGCGATGCGTGATGCCTCGCAAACCGACCTGTCGGCCTGGGAGTTCGAACGCGCCGCGGCCTTCCGGGCGCGCGTGCTCATCGCACTGGGCCGGATCGACGAGGCGCAGCTGTGGGCGAACAGCATCCCGCCGGTCGATCTGCCGTTGCATTCGACGCGCGAGATCACCTACCAGATCCTCGTGCGGTTGCACCTGGCACAGGGCCGCCTCGACGAGGCCTTACAGCTCATTGCCGACGCCCGCCAGCTGGCCGACGAGAGCGACCTGCGACGGCGGCTGATAGAGCTAGATGTGCTCTTCGCCGTCGCGCTGGAGCAGGCCGGTCAACGGACCGCCGCGCTGCGGAGCCTCGACTCGGCGTTGAGCATGGCGGAACCGGACGGCTACCTGCGAGCGTTCGTCGACGATGGCCCGTTGCTGTGGCCCCTGTTGCTTGATCTGCGCCAGGCGCGCCCGGCCGGGGCCCGGTGGTCGACAACGTATATTGACCAGATCATTGCTGCCGTGGGCTTGCCGCAGGGGCAGCTGGAGCCTGCGCCGCCGCCGGCAGTCATTGCCGCTGGCGCGACGGTGGAACCACTAGCCGAGCCGCTGACTGAGCGCGAGACCGAAGTGCTCGCGTTGCTGGCCGAGGGCCTGACCAACCAGGAGGTCGCCGACCGGCTCTTTCTCAGTGTCGGCACGATCAAGCGCCACGCCCACAACATCTACGGCAAGCTGGGCGTCAATAGCCGGACGCAGGCGATCTTGCGCGGTCAGAACCTGGGTCTCCTGCGGTAGGATCGAGATCGGTGTCCGCCGCGCCGTGCTGGGAAGCCCGGGATGCTCGAACCGCGTTTGCCGCCGATCCTGACAACGAAGATCACTGCCCCGCCGGGCCAGGCCGTCACCGTCAAGCGTCCGCGCCTGACCGACCAGCTCGAGGCCGGTCTCGACCGCAAGCTCACGCTCATCTCGGCGCCGCCCGGCTTTGGGAAGACAACGCTCGTTACGGAGTGGCTCGCGACCTACGCGCGGCCGGAACGCGTCGCCTGGCTTTCACTCGACGCTTCCGACAACGACCCCGGTCGGTTTCTGGCCTACTTTCTCTCAGCCCTGCGGACGGTCGAGCCGGACCTCGGGCCAAACCTGATGCACGCGTTACAGGCTTCGCTGCAAGACGACGCGACGCTGGCTCTCATCGACATTATCAATGACCTCGGCCGGCTGACCGAGCCGCTCGTCTGCGTGCTCGATGACTACCACAGCATCACTGACGACGGCATCCATCGCGCGCTGGCCTACCTGCTGGAGAACCAACCGCCGGCACTGCATCTGATTGTCACGACCCGCGAAATGCCGCCGCTGTCGCTAGCGCTGCTCCGCACGCGCCGGGAGCTGACCGAGTTTCGCGACGGCGACCTGCGCTTCACCGCCGCCGAAGCCAGCGCCTTCCTGAATGACGTCATGCGGCTCGATATCAGCCCACAGCAAGTCCAGGCGCTTGCGGAGCGCACCGAGGGCTGGGTCGCCGGCCTGTTGCTGGCCGCGCTATCCGTCGGGAATGCACCGCAGCCGGAGACAGCGCTCGATAGCTTCGATGGTGAGCAACGCTATGTCTTTGACTACCTTGCCGAGGAGGTGCTGCGCCGGCAAACGCCCGCTGTCCAACGCTTTCTGCAGCGGACCGGCGTCCTCGGCCGGATGTCGGCGGAGCTCGCCCTGGCGCTGGCCGGCGAGGGCCAGGCGCGCCTCGACTACCTGGTCGAGGCCAACCTCTTTACCCTGCCGTTGGATGACCGCCGCGAGTGGTTTCGCTACCACCATCTCTTCGGCGAGTTCCTGTCGGCGCGGTATCGCGCCCACGATCCGGATGGCTGGTCCGAGGCGCACCACAGCGCCAGTCGCTGGTTCGAGCAACATGGGTTTCAGTACGAGGCGGCCGAACACGCGCTGGCAGCCGGCGATGCCACCCGGCTGGCGGAGCTGATCCAGTCATTTGGGCGCGAGTTCGTGCGCCGGGGCCGCATTCCAACGCTCGACCGCTGGCTGGCGGGCCTGCCGGATGAGATGATCGCGTCACACCCGAACCTCGTGCTGATCAAGATCTGGACTTTGATGCTGGGGCGGCACTACGAGACCATCCCGGAGTGGTTCGAGCGCATTGACATGAGCGTCGTCTCCGACGACAACGAGCGGCGGGAGATTCTTGCCTACCAGGCAGTCTGCGAGGCGACCTACGCGCGTTTTCTCGCTGACCTCGATGAGATCATCCAGCGCTCGCAGGCGGCGCTCGACTACTTCGCCGCGCTGCCGGGCCCGCCCGATCCCAACGAATGCGTCGCCCTGCTGCACCTCGGCAGCGCTTACCGGATGCGTGGCGATACCCACGCGGCCATCGAGAAGTTGTCGGATGCGATCGAGCGTGGGCAACCAGGGGAAGACCTCGTCGTCGAGCTGAACGCCATGAGCCAGCTTACGGCCGCCTACGGCGAGCTGGGCGAACTCGCTGAGGCGGAAGCGCGAGCGCGAGCCGCGCTCGCACGCGAGGATACGCACGGCATGCGCCGGCTGATGATGTGCGAGGCCGCCCGGATGACGCTGGCCACGATCCTGCGTCAGCGCGGGCAGTTCGACGAAGCGCGAAGCTTGCTTGACGACGCGCTCGCGCTGGTCGAGTCGCACGGCGACCGCGAGGACCAGGCAACCCAGATTCTCTACTACTACGAGCAGGCGTTGATCGAAGCCGCGACCGGCAGCGCGGCCGAGGCCCGGCGGATGGCTGCCGCGTTTGCCGCGCGAGCGCGTGACTTGCCCTTCGCCGCTGACGCGTTGTGGCGGGTGGATGCACTAGAGGCGCACATCATGCTGCTCAACGGGGATTTCGATGCCGCCGCTGCCTGGGCGGACCAACGCGAGTTTCCGATTGAGGAGCCGGTGCGCTACCTCAACGAGCGGCCGGCTATCGTCTATGCCTGGATCGACCTCGAACGCGGCAACGCTGACCGTGCTGAACGACTGCTCCAGCGGCTCATCGCAAGTCTGACGGAGACTGGCCGCATGTTGCGCCGGAGCGAGGCGCAGCTTGTCCTGGCAGCTGTCTATGCACGGGCGGGACGGCAGATGGATGCGGAAGCGGCATTGGATGAGGCCGTGGCCTACGCAGCGCGCGCAAGCTGTCGCCGGCTGCTGCTGGACACCCACCCGGCGATCTTGGAACTCTTGCCAAAATCTCGACAGCGTGCTGCCGATGCCGGTCTGGAGTGGCCGCTGGACGACTTTGAAGGCGAGTCGGGCGCGACCGGCCGCGAGCAACATCCCATTGAGCCGCTGACGGCGCGTGAGCACGAAGTGCTGGCGTTGCTTGGTGCAGGAGCGACAAACCGAGAAGCTGCCGAGCGGCTCTTTGTCAGCGTGGGCACGATCAAGCGCCACACCCACAACATCTACGGCAAGCTCGGTGTGAACAATCGCACCCAGGCCATCCTGCGGAGCCAGCAACTGGGTCTCCTGGATGCGCCGGAGTAAGGACCGGTTCTGCGGGTGTCGCTGCGGTTAGGACTAGCGCGCGGCGCTCGTGCTGAGCTCGTCGATGCGGTCGGCATCGGCGGCGTCGCCCCAGCAGTCGCAGATCTGCCACGCGCCGTCCGCGCCAACGGCGACCTGGAGCACGCCGTAGCCGGGAATCCCGTCGGCGTCGTAGCCGTAGCTGCCGGTCACGCGGCCATTGCCGCTGGATGGCGGCTCGAGGATCGAGACATTGGTCAGGTTGTTGTCCGCGCCGACGATCCAGGTGAAGACGCGCCGCCAGGCGATCTCGTCGAGCTCCGGGGCGCAGGGCCGTGACCAGCGGGCGATGTCGATTCCGACGGACTCAGTTGCGCTGTCGGCAAAGCCGGCAGCCTGCAGGGTTGGCGTCTGGGTCACACGGTCCGGGACGAGCTTGAGGTCGGACGAGAGGCGGAAGATCCCGCGCCGCAGATCCAGCGCGCTGGCAATATCCGGGCCGTTCATTTCACTGAGATTGACGCGCCCCGGAGACAGCTGATCGGTGCCGGATGAGGGGGTAACCGTCTGAAGGAACGCGAAGAGCGTCTGAGAAAGCCGCCGCATCGCGCGTTGCGGAATCATTGTCCTGCTGCCGGGTGTCAGCTCCGAAGTTGTGACCGCCATCTGGATTGCTTGCCTTCCTGCGCCGCGCCGGGTCTGCCGTGTTCAATACTGATATTGTCGATTGGCCCGCGCCGCTGGCGCAGCCCCCTGGCGGTCCTAACCGCGACCGCCAGGCCGGACCAGGACTGGCAGTACTATCTACCCGTGCGGAGTAGCGGGAGGTTTGGCGCGCGCCGCAAAGAGGGCGAAACTCCGAGTGAAGTGTGGGGCTATCAAGGCGCGGCCGTGGACGAGCCCCAACCCTACGGGATCCATGGGAGTTACTGTCGTACGTAGGTGAAGCAATGGTGTCAAAGGAAGCAGGCGCGGATGGCAGGTGTTGAAGAGTTGACACATTTCGACGAGGCGGGTCGCGCGCGCATGGTCGATGTCGGCGACAAGGCCGAGACCCATCGCATTGCAATTGCCGGCGCGCGGATTACGATGCAGCAGGAGACCCTGGAGACGATCATCGCCGGGACCGCGAGCAAGGGCGATGTGCTCGGGGTCGCGCAGGTGGCGGCGATCATGGGGGCCAAGAAGACTGCTGACCTCGTGCCGATGTGCCACCCGCTGAGCCTGACGTCGATCAATGTCGATTTGCAGCCCAACCGCGAGGCGGCGTCGGTCGACATCACCGTGCGCGTCGAGACCCGTGACCGCACCGGCGTCGAGATGGAAGCGCTTACCGCTGCCTCGGTCGCGGCGTTGACAATCTACGACATGGTCAAGGCGGTCGACCGGGGCATGGTCATCGAGCATATCCGGCTCGAAGAGAAACACGGCGGCAAAGCGCCCTGGGTGCGCTCCGAAGTGGAGTGACGTGCAATAGTCTGTGCCTATCGCCCACATGCGGGAGCGTGATCAAGGACTACGGTCGCATAGTGACATGCGCGCACGCGCATTAGACTCGGGATATTGGCGAAGGCGCGCGGGAAGCCGGCGGGATTACGGATGACGACCGAACACGAGCCAACGACGAACGGACTTGACGACGCCGACGTCGAGCAGCTGATCGATCAGCTTTGGCGGGCCCAGCGTCCTACGCCGCGCATTCCGGCCTGGCTGCCGGTTTCGATGGCGCTGTTGCCGTTCGTCCTCATCGCGGCCACGGTCATCAACGGTCTGATCGGTGTCGTCGCTATCGTGACGCCGCTATTGGCGGCGCAGGGCTGGATGGGCCTCGCCGACGGGCTCTACACCGCCTACTCATTCATCTGCCCCCAGCGCCCTGATCACACGTTCTTCGTCGCCGGCTATCCAATGGCATTCGAGCAGCGCGACCTGTCGATGCACCTGGGCTTTGCCGTCGCCGGGCTGATGTACCTGCGCTTTGATCTCATCCGGCGTCCGTTGCCGCACCTCTGGCTCGCGCTGGGCGTCACGCCGATGTTGATCGACGTTGCCATCAGCACCCTCGGCTGGTTGCCGGCGACGGCGATTTCACGCACCTGGACCGGCGCGCTGGCGTCGTTCGTCATTGTCTGGTGGAGCTATCCGCGCTTCGATGCGATGCTTGCCGGCGTCCGGCGGCATGTCGCGCTGATCGAGGAACGCGCTGCTGCGGACGCGGCGCAACCGGCTCCGGAATGGTTCGTTCTAGCAGAGAGTGAGACGGCTCGACCCGCGAACGAACGCGCATGAACGGTATTGATCTATGTTGCTTGATATGGCAACGGATTGAGCTTTTGCACTGCATCAAACCGGGCCACGCCTTATACTAGAGTGCTGGCGGGTGAAGGCCTCAACGGGATTGAGCACGGCCACGGCCGGATAAGATAGCAAGGTTGGTTATTGATATATGAGCCGGTACGAACTCTACGCCGCGCCGATTCCACTCCTCCCACTCAAGAATGTCGTCATCTTCCCCCGCAACGTCGTTACGATGCTGGTGGGCCGCGCCAGATCAATCCAGGCCGTCGAAGAGGCCCTGACCCGCGACCGTCGGATCATCGTCACCACCCACCGCGATTCCGAAATCGACGATCCCCGGCCGGATGACTTGCACCGCGTCGGCACGCTCGTCGAGATTATCTCGGTTGAGCGCCAGCAGGGCAGCAACATCCAGGTCATCCTCGAAGGTCTCGCCCGCGTCTCGATTCTCAGCTTTGACAACTCACAGCCCTTCTA
>JAUIIK010000064.1 GCA_030431755.1 Chloroflexia bacterium | reverse complement strand
GGAATCCATCGACGCCACGGTCAATCCAGAAGCGCAGCGCCGCGTACATGGCTTCACGCAGCTCGGGATTTCGCCAGTTCAAATCAGGCTGGCTCGTGAGAAACGAGTGGAGATAGTACTGCCCGGTCTGCGGATCGAGCGTCCAGGCCGGCCCGCCGAACACACTCAGCCAGTTGTTCGGTGGACCACCGTCCGGCGCGGGATCGCGCCAGATGTACCAATCGCGTCTCGGTGATTCACGCGCTGACCTGGCCTCCGCGAACCAGGCATGCTGATCCGAGGAATGGTTCGACACGTAGTCGAGGATCACCCGCAAGCCGTGGGCATGGGCTGTCTCGATCAAGCGCTCGGCGTCCGCGAGCGTCCCGAAGATCGGATCGACATCGACAAAGTCAGCGACGTCATAGCCGAAGTCCTTCATCGGCGACAAGAAGAATGGGCTGACCCAGATAGCGTCAACCCCCAGTGTGTTCGAGAGATACGGAAGCTGCGCGATGATCCCAGGTAGATCTCCAACGCCGTCGCCATCAGTATCGAGGAAGCTCCGTGGATAGATCTGGTAGATGACCGCGTCGCGCCACCACGTTGTCGCTACATCACTTGCCGGCATCCGAAACACTCCTGAACGCTTGAGCAGCCCGCATAGGTCGATCTCCAGCTGCTGGTTGACCCTCGCCTGCTCATTGTATTCACAGTTTGGGAAAAAATACGGAGGTCTACTGATGCGCGATGTTGAGACCGCCGCTACGCTCTAGACAGGTGTGCGAAGAACCACATGGGAGACAGCACACTGGATGAACTCCCTCCCAACTTGCTCCGACACCCGGCCAGCCTCCCCAGACAGGCTGACCGGGTGTCTCCCCGTCCTTACATTGGATCTGAAGCGCAGCTCAGACGAGCGCCGGCGACGTTTGCTCCGCCAGGCCAAAGTTCGTCACTGACTCCCACACACGCTCCGGCGTGTCGGCCAGCAGCAGGACCAGGTCGTCGCTCTGCGCCGCCTGCAAGGCTGCTTGAGTCGCTTCGAGCTCGTCGGGCACGATGCGTATCGAGCTCGCGCTAATGCCGTTATCGACAAGCGCCTGGCGCAGCAGCCCGGCAACCTCGCCCGGACGCCTGCCGCGCGGGTTGCGATCCTCGCGAATGACGAACTCGTCAAACGATGACGCGGCAATCTGGCCGAAGGTCGCGATGTCGGCGTTGCGGCGATCTCCTGGCATGGCGATCATCGCCACCGTCCGCTTCGGATTGAGTCGGCTAACGAAGTCGCTCAGCTCCTCCAGCCCGGCCGGGTTGTGGCAGTAGTCGATCAGCACCTGGAACCCATGCACGCTCGCGACGTTCGCCCGCCCAGGCGTTTGGTAGAAGGATGTCGTGAATGAACGCAGCGCCGTCCGAATCGTCTCGACACTGCAATTTGAGACGTAGGCCGCAGCCGTCGCGGCCAGCGCGTTCTTGATATTGAAGCGTGCTCGACCCTCGAATGTCGCCGGGATATGGCGCACGTTGAGGATCTCCGTCTCGCGCCGGCCTTCGAGCACGTAGATCATCTCCCCCTGGTGCGTCTCGCGCAACACAACTGCAACGCCCCGCGAGCGCAGGTGTTCGCGCACTCGTTCATTGTTGTCATCCATCGAGAAGAGCACGAGGTCGCCGCGCGCGTACTTGGCAATCGCCATACAGCGCGGATCGTCGGCATTGAGCACGGAGAAGCCATCACGGAAGACCGAGCGTGGCACGACTGCCTTCACCTGGGCTAGCTCGCGAATCGAGTCGACGCCCGCCTTGCCGAGGTGATCGCCGGTGATGTTCGTCACGACGCCGACATCGCAGCGGTCGAAGCCCAGGCCCTGGCGCAGAATGCCACCGCGCGCCGTCTCCAGGACGGCGACCTCAACCGTCGGATTCTGGAGCACCATGCGAGCGCTCTGTGGCCCGCTCATATCGCCCTTCAGAATCTGCGTCCCGTCAATGTAAATGCCGTCGGTGGTCGTCATCCCCGCCCGCTGGCCGGCCATCTTGAGAATGTGAGCGATCATGCGCGTGGTTGTCGTCTTGCCGTTACTACCCGTCACCGCGATGATCGGAACGCGGGAGCTCGCGCCCCGCGGGAAGAGACGTTCGACGACGGGCCGCGCAACGTCGCGCGGCGGGCCTTCGGTTGGGTTCGTGTGCATTCTGAAGCCTGGCCCGGCGTTGACCTCGCAGATCGCTCCATTCTGGTCCTTGATCGGCTTCGAGATGTCCTTGACCAGCATGTCGATCCCGGCGATGTCCAGGCCAATCACCCGCGCGGCCTGCTCCGCGATCTCGACGTTGTCGGGGTGAATGTCGTCTGTGCGGTCAATCGCCGTTCCGCCCGTCGACAGGTTGCCAGTTAGCCGGAGCTGGACAAACGCGCCAGCTTCCGGCACCGAAGCCAAGGTCAGCCCCTGGCTCTCAAGCAGCTCCTCAACAGCGTTATCCACGGTAATGCGTGTGAGTACCTTCTCGTGCCCGATGCCCCGCCGTGGATCTTCGTTGGTTATGTCGATGAGCGCCTGTACCGTGCGCTCACCGTCGCCGCGCACATGGGCCGGCACACGCTCCGCCACCGCCGTGACCTTGCCGCCAACGACGAGAATCCGGTGGTCATTGCCTTCGATGTAGGACTCGACGATGATGCGCCCGGAGCGGCTCTCCTCGCGCGCCAGCTCGAAGTTGCCGCGGACCTCCGCCTCGGTCTTCAGGTTGATCCGGACGCCACGGCCGTGGTTCCCGTCCACCGGCTTCAGCACGACCGGGTAGCCGATGCCGGCTGCCGCGCGCGCCGCGTCATCAACGTCGGAGACCGTTACGCCACGCGGAACCGGAATCCCGATGCCGCGCAGCATCTGGTTGGTGAGACGCTTGTTGGAAGCCACGTCCACAGCGATGTTGCTCGTCAACGATGTCGTCGTGGCCCAGATGCGCTGCTGGTGTACGCCGTGGCCAAGCTGGACCAGCGAGTACCCGTCGTCGAGCCGCATGACCGGGATCGACCGCCGCTCGGCTTCCTCGACGAGCGCGCGGGTACTTGGGCCGTAATACAGCCGTTCAGCCAGCCGGATCAGTGTCTCCAGCTCAGAATCGAAGTCGAAGTCGGGGTCGTCATCGTAGATGATCCAGTTGAGCAACCTGCGCGACAGCTCGCCGGCCGCCAATCCCAGGTCGCGCTGGTGGTATTGGTAGACGACGTTGTAGACGCCGGTCGTGTCCGTCGAGCGGGTCAAGCCCCGCGCAACCTCGGAACCGGCGAGATTCTGCAGTTCTATCGCCACATGCTCCATGACGTGGCCCATCCAGGTGCCGTCCCGCATGCGCTCGATGAACCCGCCCGGGCGGCCGACGGAGCACTGGTGATCGTAGATACTCGGCATGAGCTCAACCAGGCGGTCGGTAAAGCCGTCGATCTTGTTCGTCGGCCGTTCCTCCAGCTCGCCGATGTCGACGGTTAGCTGGATCACCCGCGCCAATGCCCAGGTACTCGGCCCAATAAAGACACGTGATTCGAGCGTCTGTAGCGACATGCTGCCCTGTCCCCCCAACGTAAGACCATCCGCGCCGGGGCGCCGCGCCACGGCTCCACTCTCATCGCTTGGTACTCGATTGCGTTAGCGAAAGCTCGGGTACGGCGTTCTCGTATGCAGGTCAAATCGCGAGCCGCTGGTCAGGAAATGCACTGTCGCGTTGGTGATATTGAGTGGTGTGCCGCCGCGTCGACTGTGGACGTTGCTCACCATGCTCTGACCATCGACGAACAGGACCGTGCCTGCGCCGAGGACCTCGATACAGCCGTCCGCGTGGATCAACGCCGCAGTGTCCTCGTCAATACCGAGCCCGAGCAGCCCGGGATTGTAACTGACCATGGTCATCAGTCTAGCAACGCGGTCGCGTTCGCGGAAGTGCTGGTCGATGATCGCGTCGCCAATGAGACCCAGGCCCGGGGCCATCCGCGCCAGGTTGGCCCGCGGCGTCCGGCCATACTCCCCGCCCGCCACCATGATCCCGGTCATGACCGACGCGCCGGCGCTCGTCCCAGCCACGACCGCGCCGCGCTGGTGAGCCTCGGCCAGGGCGTTACCGACGTCAGAACCCCCGAGGATGGCCGCGATGCGGACCTGGTTGCCGCCGGTCATGAAGACGCCGGTGCTCGCGCGAATCTGCTCAACGTAGTCCGCATCGAACGCCTGCTCGCGTGTCCGCACCTGCAACACGTGGGCCGACTTCGCGCCGAATTCTTCGAATATCCCGAGGTAACGCTGGCCGGCATCACGCAACCCGGACGCCGTTGGCAAGATCGTCAGCCGCGCGTCCGGACCGCCGGAGAGCTCGACGAACTTGCGCAGTATGAGACGATCTCGGAACTTGTCTTCCGCGCCGCCGATCGCGAGCAACGGACCTACAGCTGCACTATCTGTCAAAACGCCGCCTCATCCGCACAGATTACCGACCTCCACGTCAATTCGGAGATGATACGTGACTCTCCGATGCAATGTCAGCGCGAGCCAGTGCGCTCGCGGCCCCCACGGCGCTCGATCTCACCAAGCATGCGGTCCTGGTCCACCTGGCACATCACGGCCACAACGTCGCTGGTGTCGGAGCTATCGAGCGCGGCGACAAAGGCCGCGTACTCGTCCTCGAACGCGCCGGCGAGCTCGGCATTTCCCTCCGCCGCTTCAAACCCGTCGCGCATCAACGCTGTCATCGCGCCGGGCTCGCGTCCACGCAGATAGCCAGGCGTGTCCTTAAGATAGACAGCGTCTGCGTTCCCGCGCGCGATGCGGCCCAACGCGAGGAAGTCCTCGTCGCGGCGATCCCCGGCCGTGCCGACAATCAGGTGCAGCCGGCCCTGTTTGCCAGCCAGTTGCCGCGCAAACTTCGTCAGGCCAGCCAGCCCAACGTCATTGTGGGCATAGTCGATGATCGCGGTGCGGCCGGCAACATCGAACACATTGAGGCGTCCCTTGTTGCTGCTGGAGTCGCTCCGGAAGGTGGTCAGCCCCTCGGCAATCTCTCCCAAAGTGAACCCGAGCGCCAACGCCGCGCCGGTCGCCGCCAGCGCGTTCTCGACCATGAATGGCGCTGCGCCACCGAAGGCGATTGGCACATCTGCAACTCGCACGACCTCGTCACCCGCCGTGCCGCGATAGGCGACGATACTTTCACCTTCGCGGACTACCGCCATGCCGCCACGACGCAGGTGATCGCGCACACGGTCCTGCTCCGGCCGCTGCGAAATGAGCGTGACCGGAGCAACCACCCGTTCGTAGAAACCGTAGACCTGCGGATCGTCAGCGCTCAGCACAACGGTGCCGTCGGGCCGGGTGACACGCACGACGATGCCTTTGACCTCTGCCAGCGACTCGATCGTGTCTATGCCGTGCAGCGAGAGGTGATCCGCGGTCACATTCAGAAACACCGACACGTCATTCGATTCATACGCCAGGCCGCGCAAGAGCAGCCCGCCGCGCGCGGTCTCCAGCACCGCCAGCTGCAGATCATCTTCCTGGAAGACGCGCCCCGCCCCGCCTGGGCCGGAGTAGTCACCCTCCAGCACCTGCTCGCCATTGATGTAGACGCCAGTGGAAGACGACCAGCCCACACTCTGGCCGGCCCGCATAGCAATGTGCGCCAGCAGCCGGGTAGTCGTCGTTTTGCCGTTCGTGCCGGTAATGCCGACCGCTTTGACCGTCCGCTCGCTATCGCGCACCCAGGCCGGGTGATCACCTTCACGCTGATCGGTCTCCAGACGTTCCAGAAGCAGCGCGCGCGTATCTGGATCGTCCAGCGCAACCTGGGGATCTACGGCAACGCGCGCCGCCGTCACCGCGAAGCGTCGCCACTGCCAGTCGAAGGCCAACGCGAACTCTTTGGCGTCGTCCATTGCGTGGCTCGTGATCTTGGGATGCGGCTGCTCCGCAAGATCGTGCGCGGCAGCTATGCGGGCGCTGATCGCCGCCGCAAGCTCCTCGCGGGAGTCCGACGGCGCAAGCGCCAGCCCGATCTTGATGACTGGTTCCATTCGGAAGAGGTTAGGACCATCGAGATCTCGAATTTCAACAACTTCCACCACGCGCCACCACCCCTGCGCTCGAAAGAATTCCGGATGGGCCGCATTGTACCGACTCAGCCCTCGCGCTGCTTGACAGCCGGAGGACCGGCGGCTAGTCTCGCGCGTCATACATACGCTGAACCAAAGACAACCAAGAAGGACCCGCAAGCATGAGCGACGCGACCCTGTACACCGGTGGCACGATCCTCACGATGAACCCGGCGCGAGCCGAGGTCGACGCCGTTGCCGTCATCGGCGACCGCATTGTCGCCGCAGGCGCGCGGGACGACGTCGCGGCGACGCTGCCAGCCGGCTACCGCAGCTTCGATCTCGCGGGCAGGACGATGCTGCCCGGCTTCAACGAAGCGCACAACCACATGATCCTCTTTGGCGAGTCACTGCAGAACATCGACTGCGGGTTCCCGGCCGTCAAGTCGGTCGCTGATATCGTCGCGGCCGTCCGAGCGCGGGCCGCCGAACAGCCCGCCGGCACATGGATCATCGGCCGCGGCTACGATGACAACAAGCTCGACGAGCGCCGCCACCCAAACCGCCACGACCTCGACAGCGCGACGACTGACCATCCAGTCATGATCGTCAACGGGTCTGGACACCTCTCCGCGGTCAATAGCCTGGCGTTTGAACGCGCCGGGGTCAATAACGAGACTGCGGACCCCGAGGGCGGCCACTTCGTGCGTGACGGAGACGGCGCGATGACCGGCGTCCTCCACGAGACAGCGCAGTCGCCGTTCAAAGAGGCAGTCCCGAAACCGGATGTCGAAGACTTCGTGCGGGCGCTGAAGCTGTGCAGCGACGCCTACGTCGCGGCCGGCATCACCAGCTCCCAGGACGCCGGCTCGGACAGCGCCGACCGTATCCGCGCCTACCAGCTTGCCGTCGCGCGCGGCGACCTGAAGCTCCGCACCAGCATGATGATCCGCGAGAATCTGCTGCCTCAGATCGACGATTTCGGATTGATGCAAGGGTTTGGCAGCGACCGCCTGCGGATCGGCCCGATCAAGATGTTCATCGACGGCTCGCTCATCGGCCGCACAGCCGCCGTCACCGTGCCGTTCCTCGAAGACCCCGCCGATGACAACCTCGGGTTGACGCTGATGTCCCAGGAGCGGCTCGATGGCTACGTCTTACACGCCCACCGGCTCGGCTACCAGATCGCCATTCACGCGATCGGCGACCGGGGCATCGACATGGTGCTGGACGCTTATGAGAAGGCCCTCACAGAGCTGCCCCGCGATGACCATCGCCACCGCATAGAGCACTGTGGCATCTGCCGGCCTGACATCCTCGACCGCATTGCCCGGCTTGGCGTCGTGCCAGTCTCGCAACCCGTCTTCATCAACGAGTATGGCGACGGCTTCATCCGGCACCTCGGCCTGGAGCGCATCCAGCTCACCTACCCATTCCGCTCGTTCCTGGATCGGAACATTCCGCTGGTATTCTCCTCAGACTGCCCGGTGTCAGCCTACAACCCGCTGAAGTCCGTCCAGGCGGCGGTGACCGAGCGCACGGGCTCGGGACAGTCATACGCGCTCGAAGAAGCCGTCACGGTCGAGGAAGCGCTCCAGATGTTCACAACCGCGGGCGCGTTCACGACCTTCGAGGAGGACATCAAAGGGGCGATCAAACCCGGCATGCTGGCCGACTTCGCCGTCCTCGACGAAGATCCGCGCGCTGCCAACCCGGAGGGGCTCGCGGATATCACTGTCAGCGCCACCATCATCGGCGGCGAGACCGTCTACGAAGCATAGCGCCACCAGAAAGGCAAGCTCATGGCCACGGTCGCCAGCGATCGCACCAAGACCACCCCGACGACAGCCACTCGCAAGCAGCCGGCGTTCGCGACCGGCGGCATGGTCACATCGAACCATCCGCTCGCCTCGATGGCCGGCAACGAGATGCTGATCAACGGCGGCAACGCAATTGATGCCGCCATCGCGACGATGTTCGCGCTCTCCGTCGTCGAACCGATGATGACGACGATCTTCGGCGCGGGCTTCATCGTTATCCGGCTAGCTGACGGCACGACAACGACTATCGACAACTACGCGACGGTGCCCGCCGCTGCCACACCGGACATGTTCGAGCCGATTCCAGGCAACCTCGACAACGACGTGGTCGACGCGCTCAACAGCACGGGCCACCTTGCCGTTGCAACCGGCGGCACGCTGCTGGGCTGGGCGACCGCGGTCGAGCGCTACGGGCGTCTGAGCCTTGAGCAGATCGTTGCCCCGGCCGTACGCTTTGCGCGCGAGGGGTTCACGGTTAGCCCATACCTCCATGAGATCATCAAGATGACTGAGTCGGACCTCGCGCGCTTCCCCGCCACTGCCGATGTCTTCCTGCCCGGCGGCGCGCCGCCGACAGTTGGCTCACGGATCGTTCGGAGCGACTATGGCGACACACTTGAGGCGATAGGCAGGGAGGGCCCCGGCTACCTCTACGGCGGTCCCCTGGGCCAGGCAATTGTCGATGACATGGCCGCACATGGTGGTCTCATCACCACGGACGACATCGCTGGCTATCGCGTCTTCGAGCGTCCACCGGTGACCGGCACGTACCGTGGCTACGACATCGTGTCGATGGCGCCGTCGTCGTCGGGCGGAACCCACATCATCCAGATGCTCAACATCTTGGAGGGCTTCGAGCTCGCTCAACTCAGATTCGGCTCGCCTGAGCACATCCATCTACTCGCCGAGTCGATGAAGATCGCCTTCGCCGACCGCTTCGAGCACATGGCTGATCCGTCGACAACAGACGTCCCGGTCGCCTGGCTGACCGACAAGGGCTACGCCGCCCAGCGCCGCGCGAAGATCGACCTGGCGCAAGCCCAGAGCTATCTGGCCGCGACGCCGCCCGACGGCGAGTCCGCGTCAACGACCCACTGTTGCGCCATGGATGCCGACGGCAACGTCGTCACGACGACGCAGACGCTCAACGGCGGCTTCGGCTCAAAGGTCACAGTGCCCGGCACCGGCATGCTGCTGAACAACTGCATGCACCTGATGGATCCGACGCCGGGCCGCACCAACTCGATTGCGCCCGGCAAGCGCATCCTGTCGTCTATGTCACCGACGATCGTCCTCAAGGACGGCGCTCCATACATGGCCCTGGGCACCCCTGGCGGCGTCCGCATCTTTGGCAGCGTGATGCAGGCGATCTCGAATGTCATCGACCACGGGATGACGATGCAGGAAGCCGTCGAAGCGCCACGCATGTGGGACCGCGGACCTGAGCTAGAGCTGGAGACCGGCTACCCGGAATTCACTGCCCTCAAGACCGCAATGGAGGCACTGGGCCACGACGTGAGTCCCGTCTTCCGCGTGGCCGGCGGCATGAACGGCATTCGCTTCGACGTCGAGACCGGCATGATGGAAGGCGTCGCCTGCTGGCGTGCCGACGGCGCGCCCATGGGCTTCTCCGGGGGCCAGGCAACCCTCCCGGACGACGATGACGAAGCGGCGATGTGGCAGTAGTCTGACCCGAACTCACAACGCCCGCCGGCCGGCCGCAACGCGCCCCGCCTGACTCGCATGGAGACAGTCGCCGTGTCGCCAAGGCTCTACCCAATGCCGTCTGCGCCCTGATCGTGGCTTCGTAACACGGAATCGTGGAGATGTGTTGCTCATCCCCGAGAGTGAGCGCGGCGGGTATGGCGACGCGTCGCGTCGCGGCTACGGGAGGATCCCCGGAACAACACGGCGCCGGTGTCACTGGTAGCTGCGACGCAGTGCGTCGCTGGTCGCGACCACGCGAAACTGGCAGCAGGAACGCTCCAGCCGGATTTCGTATGACCGCATCCTTGCGATAGACACGCTCAGTGCGAACTCAAGAAACAGAAAAGCGGCCCTCCCAAATGGGAGAGCCGCTTGAGCGGACCGTTGGCTGGTGGCTTAGTAGTCCATGCCACCCATGCCGCCGGGCATTGCCGGCATGCCGCCATTCTCCTCCGGCAGGTCGCTGATGAGCGCACCGGTGGTCAGGATCATCGCGGCGATCGAGCAAGCGTTCTCAACAGCCGAGCGTGTCACCTTGACCGGATCTGTGATGCCGAGCTCGAACATGTCGCCGTACTCGCCACGGATGACGTCATAGCCAATGTTCTGCTGGCCATCGTCAAGCTTGCGGCGAATCTCGCTGACGATCACCGAACCGTCAAGTCCGGCGTTCGAGGCGATGCCGCGCATCGGCTCTTCGAGCGCGCGGCGCAAGATGTTGACGCCGGTAAGCGTGTCGCCGGTCAGATCGACGTCGGAGAGCGCCGCCGTCGCCTGGACGAGCGAGACACCGCCGCCCGGGACGAGCCCTTCTTCGACAGCCGCGCGGGTTGCCGAGAGGGCGTCCTCGACGCGGTGCTTCTTCTCCTTAAGCTCGGTCTCCGTCGCAGCGCCGACCTTAATCACGGCCACGCCGCCGCTGAGCTTCGCCAGGCGCTCCTGGAGCTTCTCACGGTCGAAGTCCGACGTCGTCGACTCAATCTGGCTCTTGATCTGCTCGATGCGGCCCTTGATCTGGCTCTCGTCGCCAGCGCCTTCAACAATCGTCGTGTCGTCCTTGGTCGAAACGACACGGCGGGCGCGGCCGAGGTCTTCGAGCGTCGCGCCTTCGAGGTTGCGGCCGACTTCTTCAGAGATCACCGTGCCACCGGTCAGGATGGCGATGTCGCGGAGCATCTCCTTGCGGCGGTCGCCGAAGCCGGGAGCCTTGACGCCCAGCACGTTGACGATGCCGCGCAGCTTGTTGACGACCAGTGTCGCCAGCGCTTCGCCGTCGATGTCCTCGCCGACGATCACGAAGTTCTTCGTGCCAGTCTGGAGCACCTTCTCGAGGACGGGCAGGAGATCCTGAACGCTCGAGATCTTCTTGTCGGTAATGAGCACGTACGGATCGTCGAGCTCCGCCTCCATGCGCTCCGTGTTGGTCACGAAGTACGGGGAGATGTAACCACGGTCGAACTGCATGCCCTCGGTGAACTCGACTTCGTACTCGAGACCCTTGGACTCTTCAACGGTGATCACACCGTCCTTGCCGACCTTGTCCATGACATCGGCAATCAGCTCGCCAATCTCGCGGTCCGCGGCAGAAATCGCCGCGACCTGGGCGATGTCTTCCTTGCCCTGGACATCGACGGCGAGCCCCTTGAGGTAGTCGACAGCGAGGTCGCGGGCGTGCTCGATGCCGTGCTTGATCAACATCGGGTTCGCGCCAGCGGCGACGTTGCGGAGCCCCTCGTGGACGATCGCCTGGGCGAGCACCGTAGCCGTCGTCGTGCCGTCACCGGCGACGTCGTTGGTCTTGAGGGCGGCTTCCTTGAGCAGCTGGGCGCCCATGTTCTCGAACGGATCTTCGAGTTCAATGTCCTTGGCGACGGTCACACCGTCGTGGGTGACGGTCGGCGCGCCGAACTTCTTGTCGAGCGCGACGTTGCGGCCCTTCGGGCCGAGTGTCGTCTTGACCGCGTTCGCCAGGGTGTCAATGCCTACCTTGAGCGAACGACGGGCGTCTTCATTGAATTCAAGCTGTTTTGCCACAGCGTGATTCCCTCCTTCAGTTAGCGTGATATCAAAAAATCACCGGACTGGTGGTCAGGTGATGTGCTTAGTCTTGAACGATTGCGAGAATGTCCTTCTCAGAGAGAATCAGGAACTCCTCGTCGTCCAGTTTGAATTCCGTGCCTGCGTACTTCGCGAAGAGCACGTTGTCGCCGGCAGCGACCTCCATTGGAATGCGATCGCCGTCTTCGTCGTAGCGGCCTTTGCCAACCGCGACAACTTCGCCGCGCTGTGGCTTCTCTTTGGCCGTGTCCGGTAGGACGATGCCACTCTTCGTCACTTCATCGCGCTGGGACGGCTTGACGACAACCCGATCTCCAAGCGGCGTAAGATTCCCGTTCAGGGTCACCTCTACGTACCTCCTCGTAACGTCTTTCGTCCCGCGTTACTGTGCGGGATCACTTCCCTTCGCCGATTAGCACTCAAAGGCGGAGAGTGCTAACAGGTCGAATGATAAGGAAAAGAAAGACGTCGCGCAAGTGTACGGACGGAGCAGTTTAGAGGCCGCTGATTCTGACCACCTCGACACCCAGCGCCTCGACCGCGGCGACATAGCGGTTGATCCCAATCATATCGCTGGCGATATGCCCGGAGACGATTAGGTTGCCCGACGCGCTCTCCTGCAGTGCCGCCACCTCGGGCCCGGGGCAGTGGATGTAGAGCACCGTGCCGACACCAGCCTCGAAATACGCTGACGCAATCCGCGCCCCGCCGTTGGTGCCCGCGCCGTGGACAATGGCGATGCGCCCCAGCGGGCTATCGAGCGCGCCCACCGGCACCATGATCCTTGTCGGCGCGCGCTGGAACTCCTCCAGGGTCATCAGCCCGTCGATGGCATCCTGGACGACCGGCGCACGGTCGAGTTCGACCAAGTGCTCGTCGATCGCATCGATCATCAAGCGCCGTCCGATCTCGTCGAGCGGCAGATGCAGGTTCAGAAACGGCATCCGGATGTGCCGCGCGAAGGAGGGCACGCGGTCGTGGTTGGCGGCGTGCGCGCCCATCGTCGCCCGCGTGATCAGCGGCTGCGCCGCGTCGCGCGCCGCCTGCTCCGGAACGCCATGCGCCACCATGAACTCAATCTGCTTATGCAGCACTTCCGGAAAGCGCAAGGTCGAATCGCCGCCCGCCGGATGGTGAGCGATGACGGCGTCGCACTCGAGCTCCCGCGCGAGCAGCAGCTCGGCCGGACCGATATCGATCCCGAACATGACCCGGTTGAGGTTCGAGCCGCTAATGTACACACAGCTGTCGGCCGGCAGCTCTTCCATGCCGGCCATCTCGATTGCAATGTCAACAAGCTCCCGCGTCGAAGTCGCCACACATTCCCCGCTTTCCCTGCCAGCGCCCGATACTCCCGCCGGGCAATCTCTGGTTCAATTAGGCTAGTCGACAACGCGCTTGTCGGCTAGAGTGAATTCGCGCTTCCGGCGGACGAAGGCAGGCGAGACGATGCAGAGTCGCGAGGAGATCAGGCTGACGTCACTGGCGAGCACCGCCGGCTGAGCGTCCAAGCTGGCTCCGGCCGCGCTGGCGCAGGTTCTGCGCCCACTTGCACAACGCACTGACCCGCGCATCCTCGTCGGATTGCAGACGAGCGACGACGCGGCTGTCTACCAACTCGACAACGATCGGGCCATCGTCCAGACCGTCGATTTCTTCACCCCGGTGGTCGATGATCCATATATGTACGGGGCGATAGCGGCTGCCAACTCGTTGAGCGACATCTTCGCGATGGGCGCGGAGCCGCTCTTCGCGCTCAACGTCGCCGGCTTCCCGGGCGACATGGACCTGGACATCATCTCGCGCATCCTCGAAGGCGGCGCGGACGTGGCCGCCGAAGCAGGCATCGTTATCGCCGGCGGCCACACCGTCACCGACGACGAGCCCAAGTACGGGCTGATCGTTACCGGCGAGATTGATCCCGCCGCAATGATGACGAAAGCCGGTCTGAAACCGGGCGACGCCCTCTACCTCACCAAGCCGCTGGGCACCGGGATCGTGACGACCGCGCTCAAGCAGGAAGCCGCCACAAGCGCGGACGTCGACGCGACGGTCGCAAGCATGCGAACGCTGAACCAGGCCGCGAGCCAGGCGGCCCGCGCTGCCGGCGTCACTGCCTGCACCGACGTAACCGGCTTTGGCCTGATGGGTCATGGCACGGAAATGTCGATCAAGAGCGGCGTCCAGCTACGCATTTCCGTTGCACATGTGCCACTCCTCCCTGGCGCTGCCGGCTATGCCGAGGACGGGCGCGTGCCGGGCGGCGGTCACCGCAATCGCGAGTATTACGAAACCTTCGACGAGTGCGGTGTCTCCCGTGAGACCGAGGTGCCGGACTGGCATATGGCGCTACTCTTCGGGCCGGAGACGTCCGGTGGTTTGCTGCTGGGCGTCCACCCTGACAACGCACAATCCTTCGAAGACGAGTGCGCGACGCGCGGCGTCGATGCATGGCGTATCGGCGATGTGGCTGACGGGCTCGGCATCGTCCTCGTCGACTAGCATGAGCTCCCCGGCCCAACGTCTGGCCGAACTCGGGCTTGCCGCAAACAAGCGCCTGGGACAGCATTTTCTCCATGATCGCGCAATTGTTCGCCGGATCTGCGATGTCGCTGAAATCAGACCGGACGCTACGGTTGTCGAAATCGGACCCGGCCTTGGGATTCTGACCGAAGAGCTAACCCGCCGTGCCGGATGCGTAATCGCCCTGGAGAAAGACGAGACACTTGCCAGGGCCCTTGCGAACTTGGAGCTGCCCAGCCTGCAAATCAGAAACGCGGATGCGCTCCAGGTCTCCACCGCGACGTTGACAGACGAGCCCTACCAGATCGTCGCAAACCTGCCCTACAACGTCGCAACGGCAATACTCCGTCATTTTCTCGACGCGCAACAGCCGCCAACGAGCTGCACATTCATGGTCCAGCGCGAGGTAGCCGAGCGGATGGTCGCGCGGCCGCCGGACATGAACGTGCTGGCCGTCGCCATGCAGTTCCACGGCTCGCCGCGCATCGCGTTCAACGTCGGACGCGGAGCATTTACTCCGCCGCCGCGCGTGACGTCGGCCATTGTTCACATGCCGGTCGAGCGTCGCCCCGGGTTAGAGAGCGCCGACATCGACCAGCTCTTCCGGATCGTCCGCGCAGGCTTTAGCGCACGTCGGAAGACGCTGAGGAACTCGCTGATGATCGGCGGCCTGGAAGAGTCATGCGTGAACCGCATGTTGACCGAGACCGGAACCGACGGGAAGGTGCGCGCGCAGACGCTGGACATTTCAGACTGGATCGCGCTCGCCAATGCCGCCAACAACGCCGAACGCCAGTGTCGCCACTAACCGCCCGCACCCCCGCCAAGCTCAACCTCGGGCTGGAGATCGCGAGCCGGAGAGCCGACGGCTACCATGAGATCTGGACGATCTTCCAGTCCATCACGATCTACGACGAGCTGTCATTTGAGCCATCGCCGGTGTTTGCCTACGACTCCGATCCGTCAATCGATGCCGCAACCGACCTCGCGCGACCTATCTTCGAAGCGGCGGCATTGCGGCATGGCTGGCGCGGCCAATTGCGAGCCAGCAAATCGATACCTGTTGCCGCCGGCCTCGGTGGCGGCTCGTCCGATGCTGCGCTCGCGCTCCGCCTGGATGCCTCTGCTGCCCGCCGCGGTGTCGATCATGTTGCGGCCGCTCGTATCGGCGCAGACGTGCCCTTTTTTGTCCACGGTGGAACTGCGCTCGCGACCGGCATCGGAGAACAGCTTGAACCGCTGGAGACGCCTGATATCTGGTTCGTCGTCCATGTGCCGCCCATATCTATCACGGACAAGACCCGCACGTTGTTCCAGGGACTAGTGCCGGCCGACTTCAGCATAGGCGGGACGGTACGCCGGATCGCGCAGGGGTTGAGCGGGTACAGCGCGTTGCCAGAAACGCTGCCAAACGCTTTTCACCGGCAGATGGCCGCCTTTCCGGACTACGCACGGGCCTGGAACGCGCTTGACGCGCTTGCGGGCCGCGTAGCGCTCTCCGGCGCGGGTCCCGCGCTCTACAGCTGGCATGAATCGCACGCGGATGCGCGCAGGATTTGCGCCGCGTTGGAGAGCAGCTTGTCAGGCGCGACATATCTATGTAGATCATCGCCGCGGCACCAGGACGAGCAGGAGATTCAACGTCTGGCGCGCGCTCTCGCGTCGCGTGATCGCAGCGGCTGACCCATTCCATCAGCGTCAACTCAGTAGAATTGGCGCGCTGGAGGTTTGTACGTGCAGCAGGAATCGATCCTTAACGGGCGTTACAGGCTCGGCCAGACTGTCGGCGAGGGCGGCATGGCCGTGGTCTACCTTGCCCGTGATCTCCTGCTCAACCGCGAAGTCGCGGTCAAAGTCCTGCGCGATCAGTATGCCTCCGACGCTACCTTCCTCGAACGATTTCGGCGGGAGGGGCAGATCGCGGCCGGTATGACCCATCCGAATATCGTCAGCGTCTACGATGTCGGCAACGATGGCGACCTCCACTACATTGTGATGGAGCATATTCGCGGCCCCAACCTCAAGGAGCTCATCTACCAACAAGGGCCATTCTCGGTCGATGGCGCGGTCTTCATCATTGGCCAGGTCGCGTCAGCCCTCGACTACGCCCATCAGCGCGGACTCGTGCATCGCGACATCAAGCCGCAGAACATCCTCGTCGACCGCGATGGCAACGCGAAGGTTGTTGATTTCGGCATTGCCAAGGGCATGCGTGATCCGGGCTTGACCGAGACCGGCGCTGGCATGGGTACCGTCCACTATGTGTCGCCGGAGCAGGCGCGCGGCCTGGAAATCGGACCGGCATCCGATCTCTATTCGACCGGCGTCGTCTTGTACGAGATGCTGACGAAGACCTTGCCATTCGAGGGCGACTCGGCCGTCGCAATCGCGATGAAGCACGTCTCTGACGAGCCGGAACCGCCCTCCAAACACAACGCGACCATACCCCCGCAGATCGACGGCATCATCCTGCGCACGCTGTCGAAAGACCCGGCCGAACGCTTCCCATCCGGCGCCGCGCTCGAGACGGCGCTGCGCTTCTGGCGCAACCCGCCGCCGGTGCGGCAGAGCCCGACCGCCCGTACGCGGCCCGCGAATCGGCCGGTTCGCGCAACAACCGGCCGCACCGACACCCCGCGTCCTCGCCCAGCGCGCAAGCCGCGCCGCGCGAACACGGGCCAGAGACCGCCAGCTCGGCGGCAGCCTCAGACATCCAATGAGCTTGGTTGCGCGACCTGGTTTGTCGGGGTGCTGCTCCTCACGGTCATCGTTGGCGTCGTGCTCGCCCTCCTGCAATGGGGACCTGGTCTCTTCGGTTCAGGCGGCGCGCGCGCCGAGCCAACCCGCATCGAGGCGTCGGCGACTGAAGTAGCAGCGCAAGCTACGGCAACCACCGAACCGGATGTCGTGGTCGAGCCTACCGCCACCGAAGCGCTACCAACCGAGGAGCCGGCAGAAGCAACCGCTACAGCGCCGCCGACTTCCGCCGAGGTGCCGGAACTCCGCAATCTCCGCGTGAGCGAAGCACGCTCGGCCGTCGCTGGTCGCTGGACCCTTGACCAGCAGGAGGAGTTCGACGCCGAGACCGAGCCGGGCGTCATCATCCGCCAGGAGCCAGCCCCCGGCGTCGAGCTTGATTTCGAAGAGGTTGTGACCATCTGGGTAAGCAAGGGGCCCGCCATTGTCCAGATCCCCGACCTCGCCGGAATGTCGGAAGACGACGCGGTCGAGACGCTCGAGCAGTTAGAAGTTGAAGTGGTTGTCGAGGAGGAGCCGAGTCAGACGATCGATGCCGGGCTCGCAATTCGAACCGATCCGGAAACCGAGGCGGAGGTTGGCGACACGGTAACGCTCTATGTCAGCCTCGGCGACGTTGTCGTGATCCCGGACCTCTTCGGTGTCAATGTCTTCGAAGCGCGCGATACGCTCGTCGAAGATGGCCTGGTCGTCCGCAACGTGATCCCGCGCACCTGTGAGCTACTTCAGCGGCTGAACCCCACCTTTGAATGCGAGGATGTAGAGCCGAACGCCGTCGTCTCGATCTCTAGTGGCTCCGAGTCGCTTGACTGGGGCACGGTTGTCGACCGCGGCGCCGAAGTCGACCTGGTCTATCTCCAAGAAGTCTCAACTCCGTAACCCGTGGCGCCGACTCGACGCGAGTGGATAGCCGGCGCGCTTTGTGCCTGCGTCGTCGCCATCATGCTCTTCTGGTCGAACGTCGGCAGCGCATCTTCTCCGGAGCTGCGGATCGCGGCGAGCGACGGCGCGCTGTCAACCCTCGTCATCGCGGGCGACCAGCGCATATTGATCATGAATGCGATGGGACCCCAAGATGCGCGCGCGACAATCGGCCTCGTGCGCCGCCCCTGGGAACCGGAGCCGACTGCGCTCGTTGTCAGTATCGACCGGAACAACGGTGAAGCCGTCTGGGAAGCGCTGCAACGCACCGAACCGGCCCAGCTGATTGTTGCCGGAGCGCCGGGCGACGACGCGCTCTGGTCATCCATCGAGCGCTACTGCCGCGACAACGACATCGCCCTCAGCTATCTGAACGCGGAGACTGAGATAGCGCTGGACACCTTGACACTCACGATCCTGCCACCACGAGACACAGATCAATCCAACCATGCGAGCTTCGCCAGGATCACTGGCAATGACACGGCAATAGTCGTCGGGCTCGGCGGACTGCCGGCTACCGGGCACTACCATCTCGCGATCGGATCTGATGAACCACCGGTGAGGATGCGGAGCGAGGTCGCGCTGTTCGCGTCGCGCAATACCACGCTTCCCGGCGCAATCACTCTCGCGCCAGGGGAAAGCGTGCGTGTCAGGGTGGACGGGGCGAAGCTGCGGATCGCGGGTCGGCCGGCGGACGCGTTTGATCCGCGCTAGTGGACGTGGCCGCAGACGGGACAGATGCCGGTGCTCGGAGGCAGCACCGCGTGGCAGTTCTCGCAGCGGGCATAGCCGTCGGGTAGGTCATCGGGTTCCGCGCCGGTCTCCGTCTCGGTGGCGTCCGCGGGATCCGGCTCCACCGGCTCGAATGACTCGGTGTCGGGCCGTGCCATCGTTGGGTCGGTGTCGCCGATGGCCAGCCACTCGCCGCCCAGATCATCCGCCGAGACAATCGTCTCGGCGCGCGAGCTCTCGCCTGCGCTTTCAGCGTCGACTGGTCGCGTCGCCTCGGGGATGCGAAATGGGATCGGCTCGGGCTCCGACTTGTATTCGGCATCGTCCTCCGGGAGCGGGGCTGCCGGCACCCGCGGCGGCATGACGCGCGTCTCGGCCATGTGCGAGTCTGTCACTGCCGCTGGCGCGTATGTCCGCTGATCTGGTTCGTATGCATCGTCGAGGTAGTCGTAGTCCTCGTACTCCTCGTAGTACTCATCATCTTCGTAATCGTCCCAGATCCGCAGGTCGTAGGCGCGCCGGCGTGTAATCAGCCCATAGGTTATGACAATCGGTACCAACGCTATCGCGCCGAGCATTAGCCAGCCAATCTCGTTCATCAAGATGCTGACGGCGTACGACTCCTCCAACGCCTCCTCGTTAGCGTCCGACAGCAGAAACAGCCTGACATACTGGAGCGAGAACGAGACGAGCAACGCGCCGTTCAAGGCCGAGATGAGCGCGGCCAGCAATCTTCCGCGCAGCGAAAAGGTCCAGGGCGCGATGAGCAGACCCAGTCCATAGCCGCAGACGAACGTCGTACCCATCAGGAAGGACATGCCGACGATGAAGCCACCGGCGTCGTCGCCGGTATCGAAGTAGAAGTCGAGATCGCGGCCCCACGGTCGCGCCCAAAATTCGACGGTAAGCGCGCCGAATGTCACGCCGAGCGTTACCAGCAGTTCTTTGACCGGGCCGCGCATATAGCCGATTGGCGCGAACAGGAGCACGAGCACGACGAGTAGGATGTCGAGCGTCAAGTTCCAGGTCATGCCAGCTCACAATCTCGCATACAGCGGCTCACCGGACGTGCCGCGACCGGGCGTCGTATTCGAGCCGCTCGGGGCCGAAGTCTAGCACGCTGCCTGTCGCGCCATAGACGCGAAATTACGTCCAGCATCGTCGCATTGATACAATTGGCAGCAGACGTGCCTCGATATTTGCGCGTCGCATTTGCCCATATTTCAGCGTTAGGATCCAGTCCATTGTCTAGAAACCGCCAATCCCGTTCACGCGAGCGGCGGGGGCGAGACACCCGAGATCTCAACTGGTATCGCATTGATCTCCATCTCCATACCCCCGCATCCGCCGACTATCAGGAACCGGGCGTCACGCTCCTCGATATCCTCAGACGCGCCGAAACCCGTTCTGCAGACATCATCGCCATCACAGATCACAATACCGTCGAGGGCTATGTGTCATTGCGCCGGGGTCTCGAGAACCTCACCCTGCTCGAATCGTTGGGCCGGATAACTCAGGAAGAGCTATCGCAGCTTGAGGAGTACCGCCGGCTCCTGTCGAAGATCCTCGTCCTGCCGGGCGTTGAATTCACCGCCACCTTCGGGTTCCACATCCTCGGTATCTTCCCGCCCGACACGTCAGTTAGAAAGCTCGAACACACCCTGCTCGACCTGAACATCCCCGAAGAGAGCCTTGAGAAAGGCACCGGCGTCGTCGGCGCGACGACCGACGTGCTGAACGCCTACGAGATCCTCCACGAGGCCGGCGCGCTGGTCATCCCTGCCCATGTCAATTCGACCCACGGCATCGCCATGCAGAATATGCCCTTCGGCGGGCAGACGAAGATCGCCTTTACCCAGAGTCCGTTGATTCACGCGCTCGAAGCCACTGATCTGGAGGGCAATAGTCGGCGCAGCACGCGCAAGTTCTTCAATGGCTCGAAGCCGGACTATCCGCGCCGCCTGCACATTATCCAGGGCTCGGACGCCCACCGGATTAACCGCAACCCCGCTCGTGAGAAGGACCTTGGCGTCGGCGACCGCATGACCGAAGTGCACCTCGCGGAGCCTACCTTCGAAGCGCTCAAGGAGCTCTTCGAGTCCGAGCAGTTCAACCGCACCCGCCCCTACCGGCCCTCACGCGATCCCTATGATTTCATCCGGACGGCCCGCAGCGAAGGCAACACATTCGTCCAGTCGTTCCACGAGAATCCACCAAAACGCCGCGGCCGCCTGAGCCCGATCTTGCGCGATGTCGTCGCGCTGGCGAACGAGAACGGCGGCACGATCTTCATCGGGCTGTCGGCCAATCCCAAGGATGATGTCACCGGCGTCAAGGACGCCGCCAGGATCGCCAGCGAGCTGAAGGAAGATGTCGCCCGCCATGTGACGCCACCGATCACCGTCACGACGGATCTTGGCGCGACCGGTGGCAAGCAGATCGTCATTGTCACCGTCCCAACGGGTCATGAGAAGCCCTACGCCGTCGCGCCCGGCAACATCTATGTTCGGCAAGAGGGCGACACAACGCTCGCCATGCGTGACGAGATCGTCGATCTGGTGAAGTCCGGCCTTGAATCCGAGCACAGCGTGCTGCCCCTCCTTGGCGGTGAGAGCGCGAATGGCACGGAAGAGCCGACGGAACCCGCCAAACGGTCCCGTCAGCGACGCCGCAGTCAACAGACGCCCGAACAACCGCCGGCCGAGGACAACCAGAGCCAGCAGACTGATGGAGCAGTGCCGCTCCCACGCACCGGCGTGGAGATTGTCGAGTCAACCGAACGCGACGGCGTGATCTACCACTCGATGCGCGATCTCAGGAATCTCAAGGTCGTCCACAACGTGACGCGTGACTCGGCCCGCGCGCTCTGGCGCTACGCGATCACGCAGAAAGAGCAGCACGATATCACGGCCAACGAGGTGAACTGGAAGAACGGTCGCGGTTTCTGGAAGGCCTACAAGCCGCGCAACGCCGGCGAACGCTTCAACCTCGTCTACCGCGATGGCTCGAACTCCAACATGCGCGTCTTCTACGGCGTCACCGAGGATGGGCTTGATGGCGAATGGCGCGCCGTCGTGCCCGCGAAGCACCTGGACAGTTAGCCGCAGCGCCAGCCCGCTCTAGAGTCCGTCTACGAAAACACCTTGCCGGCCGCGAGGATGTCCTTCAGCGTGCGGACCGCCGGGAAGCTATCACGGAACATCCGGAGGATCGCCGCCTGCTTGTCCTTCTTCGGGACACCGTCGACGGTCAGATAGGTCTGCAATGCCTGCGACACCACCTCGGGAACTTCATCGAGCAGGTAGGGACGCTCATGCGCGAAATCGGTGATGTTCCGGATCTTGTAGAGATCCTTGAAGATCACCGAATCCTCAAGCAGCTCCCGGTAGTACGAGAGCGTCGCGGCTGAGTAGTTGCCGCGCTCCTTGGCACGGGCTACGGTCTGACCGGCGAGGTCGCCCGAGATCATCGCGAGGTTTGCTCCCTCGCGATTCAGCGGATTCGAGAACATCGCGGCATCGCCAGCCACCAGCACGCCATCTGCGTAGAGCGTCGGCATCGCCTGCCAGCCACGCTCGGGGATCAGCTTGGCGGCGTACTCGACCGTCTCGCCGCCTGCGATCAGGGGCGCAATCGACGGATGGGCTTTGAAGCGGTTGAGCACATCAGAGACATTCAACCCGGTCTCGATCAGATCGGACAACAGCGCGCCGGTTCCGATACTGAGCGAACTCTTGTTAGTGTAGATGAAGCCGTAACCAAGCAGATAGGCTGTCGAAGCGCCGAAGATCTCCATTGCGACGCCCATGCCGTCGTGGAGATTGAAGCGCTCGTTGATCGTCTCTTCGTCGAACTGAATCAGCTCCTTGGCGACGAGCGCCTGTTCGCTGGGGTCCCACTCCTCGTGCAAGCCCGCCTTCTGCGCCAGCAATGAGTTCGCGCCGTCGCAGAGCACAACGACATCGGCGCGCACATCGCCGTCCGGCATCCCGGTCGAAACGCCGTCGACCTTGCCATCCTTCCAGATGAGGTCGGTCACGACCATCTCGGGAATGATGAACGCTCCCTCGGCTTCCGCCTGCTCGGCGAACCACTGATCCCAATCCGCGCGGAGCACGGAATAGGCATTGTGTGGTTCGCGTGCGAATTCCTGAGTGCGATAGGAAAGACCGACGTGCGCGTCCTCGGTCAACAGCATGTAGCGTTGCTCGAAGATTGGACGTTCCAGTGGCGCGCTGGCGGCAAATCCGGGAACGATGGCCTCGGTAGGTTGGTGGTAGAGGATGCCACCCATGAGATTCTTCGCGCCGGCAAAGGCCCCACGCTCGATGACGACGACATCAAGCCCAGCACGCGCCATCGTGATCGCGGCAGCGACGCCGGCCGGCCCTGCGCCGACGACTACGGCGTCAAAGCGCTCTTCCTCCACCTAGCCTCCCCGGACTTCTTCGAGCTTGGCGATCAGGTGCGGAACGATCTCGTGCAGATCGCCGACGACGCCAATCTCGGCCATGCGGAAGATCGGGGCATCGGGATCACGGTTGATCGCGACAATTGTCTCCGAGTTCTGCATGCCCACCGCGTGCTGGACCGCGCCGCTAACGCCAACACCGAGGTAGAGCTTTGGACGCACGTTCGCTCCAGTCTGGCCGATCTGTTCGTGATGAGGACGCCAGCCGAGGTCAGTCACCGCCCGCGTCGCGCCGACCGTGCCGCCAATGGCCTGCGCCAGGTCCAGAATGATCTGATACTGCTCGGCGGAACCGACGCCGCGGCCGCCGGCGACGACGATGTCGGCGTCCTCAAGCGCGGTGTCGCCGCCCTTTGCCTGGCTCAGGCCGACGAATTCAACCGGCATATCGACGGCTCCAAGATCAAGCCCAAGCTCGACAACCTCACCGCCCACGAGCTCCGCGGGTTGGCCAAACACGCCGGCACGCAGCGAGATGAACGTCGGGTCGCCGGCCGGGATGGTGACATCGGCAATCATCTTGCCCTGATACACGGGCCGGACGCCGATAGCCTGGCCTTCTTCGATGCGGAACTCGAGGCAATCGGTCAGGCACTCTTGTCCTCGGCTGGCCGCCAGATAGGGCGTTAGGTCCCGCCCCGATGTTGTGCCGGCAATCAGCACGACACCTGGATCGCTGGCAGCAATCGCCGACTCGATTGCCGCAACGTAGCCTGCGGTCGAGTAACGCTCAAGCGCCGGATCTTCAGCAAGGTAGACGGTGTCCGCGCCCAAGCCGGCGACTCGCTGAGCGACCTCGGAGACGCCCGCCCCGATGACGACCGCCGCAACATCGCCAGCGTCAGACGCCCGCGCCGCCGCGAGCAATTCGAGTGATTGGTCGCGCGCCGCGCCCGCGCTTGTCTCGATCACGACGAGCGTCGTCGCCTCGGAGGACATCTCGTGCTCCCTTGTGTCTCTAAATCAGGTTTCGCTCTTGTAGCAACGCCACCAGCTGGCCGGCGGCTCCCTCAGGATCATCGATGTCGATCAGCGTGCCGCTGATCTCGCGTTCTTCCTCGCGTAGATCGCCCCACGCGACGTCGCCTGACGCAACGTCCAACGATGCGTATTCACGCTCATCAATCGGCTTGCGCCGCGCGGCCATGATCCCGCGCAACGACGGATAGCGCGGCTCATCCAGCCCGGAAAGCGCGCACAGGATCAAAGGCAGCGATGCCCTGACCTGGGCGTGGCCGTCTTCGATCTCGCGGGTGATCAGTGCAGCCCCATCGTCAGAGAGCTCGAACCCGACGACGTTCGTGATGAACGGGGTAGCGAGCAGCGCCGCCAGCTGTGGACCGACGTTGCCGGTCCCGCTGTCACTCGCTTCGTGGCCCAACCAGATCAGATCGTACGCGTCGTCACTTGCCAGCGCGGCTATGGCTCGCGCTGTCTCCAGCGTGCTGCGCGCCGCATCATCAGCGAGCACATGAATGCCGCGATCCGCGCCCATCGCGAGCCCACGCGAGACGGCGTCTTTCGCGGTTGCCGGACCGATTGTCGCGACGACGATTTCGACACTGTCATCGGCTTCCTTGAGGCGCAACGCCGCCTCGAGGCCATACTCGTCATACTCGTTGACCACGCGGGCTGTGTTCGGTGCGAGATTGCCGCCACTGTCAAAGCGCAGCGAGTTTGGGTCAGGAACCTGCTTCAAAAGGCTAAGGATCTTCACACGATCTCCCAGGTCTG
>JAUIIK010000063.1 GCA_030431755.1 Chloroflexia bacterium | reverse complement strand
CCCCGAACTGGTCCAGCAGTTCACGCGGGAGGCCGAGGCCGTCGGTTCGCAGGTCCACACGGCGCGGACGCCCGAAGAGGCCTGCCAGATCATTCTCGGTATCGCCCAAGCCCGGCAGGCGGAGCTGATCGTCAAGAGTAAGTCAATGGTGACCGAGGAGATCCACCTCAATCACGCCCTGGAGGATGCCGGCATCCGCGTTGTCGAGACTGATCTCGGCGAGTACATCATCCAGCTCGCCGGTGACACGCCCTCGCATCTGATCGCGCCGGCTATCCACGTCACTCGCGAACAGGCCGCCGAACTGCTCTCCGGCGCGGCGGGTGAAGAACTCCCGGCCGAGGTCGAGCCGCTCGTGCGGGTAGCCCGCAAGCTGTTGCGCGAGGATTTCGTCAATGCCGACATCGGGATCAGCGGCGCGAACATCGGGATCGCCGACACCGGCTCGCTGGTGATCGTCGAGAATGAAGGCAACGGGCGGCTGGTGACGACACTGCCGCCGGTTCACATCGCTATTCTCGGGGTCGAGAAGATTGTCCGCGACATGGATGACGCGACGGACATCCTGAAGGCGCTGCCGCGCTCCGGGACGGGCCAAAAGATCACCAGCTACATCAGCTACGTTACCGGCCCAAGTCGGACCGCCGACATCGAGCTAACGCTGGCGACCGGCGTCCACGGCCCCGAGGAAGTCCATATCGTCCTGCTCGATAACGGGCGCTGGGAGTCACGCGAGGACCCGGAGTATCGCGAGGCGCTGCAGTGTATCCGCTGCGGGGCGTGCTCGAATGTCTGCCCGCCCTATCAGGTCGTCGGCGGCCACGTCTTCGGCCATATCTACACTGGGCCGATTGGCCTCATCATGACAGCCATGCACCACGGTCTGGACCATGCTGCCGGACCGCAGAGCCTGTGCGTATCCTGCAATGCTTGTGAGATGGTTTGCCCGGCAGAGATCCCGATACCCCGGCTGATTCTGAATGTCCGCGAGCGCGTCGCCGAGCAATATGGGCTGCCACGGCTCAAGGAGATGGCGGTCTCACGCTGGAGCGATCCCGGCAGCGGCCAGCGCTGGGCAGGGCTGGCCTCGCGGGCCGCTGGAATCGTCGCCGACGGTTCTCGGACGATACGGAACATCCCCTTCGCGCCGGACGGGCTGACTGAGGATCGTCACCTGCATGCGCCGTCGACGAACCCGCTCCGCAAGCGCGTGCAATCAAACGGGCTGCTCCAACCTGAGCGGGTCTTGCCCTCCAGCCAGGCCCAGGGCGTCAAGGTTGCCTATTTCCCAGGCTGCATGATCGACCGGCTCGCGCCGGAGATGGGCGAGGCAGCGCTGCGGGTGCTGGCGGCGTGCGGTTGCGATCTCGAATTTCCGGAGCAACAGCATTGCTGCGGCCTGGTGGCGCTGAACATGGGTGACACGGCGCACGGCCGGCAGATGGCGGAGCAGACGATCACGATGCTCGAGAGCATCGACGCCGAGTGGATCGTCACCAACACGACGAGCTGCCTGGCCGCGATGACCGACGACTACCGGCATCTTTTCCGCAATGATCCGGCGTGGTTGGCGCGCGTCGAGACCCAGGCTGGACGGCTACTCGAGTTCAGCCAGTTTCTTGTCGACATCGCCCGGATATCCGGCGAGGATTTCGGCCAGCCGGGTCACACTGGGATCGCTTCAGTGACCTACCACGACGCCTGCCAGTCGCATAACGCGCTCGGGCTGGGCGCGGCGGCGCGGAAATTGATCACCGATGTTCTCGGCATTGAGCTGCGGGAGATGGCCGATTCGGCGGTCTGCTGCGGGTTCGGCGGCTCCTTCTCGGTGGACTACCCGCGCGTCTCATCGGCGATTCTCCAGAAGAAGCTGGACAATACTGAGCAGGCCGGAGCGCACGCTGTCGTCGCGGACAACCCTGGCTGCTTGCTCCAGATCCGGGGCGGTCTCAGCGCGCGTGGCAGCCAGACGCGCGCGCTGCACCTGTCCGAGCTGATTGCCGAGCGGCTGGAGCAAACGCGGTAAGCGCCGCCGGTGACTGAGCGCTCCATCAGGCCGGCTGCCGACTATCTGGATGAGCTGGCCGCGCGCTTCTTCGGGCCCTCCGTGCCGGTCGTCTGGGAGCGGATGACTGACGGCGTGTCGACGGTCGTCTACCGGGCGACGCGGGGCGCCGAGCGCTTCTACTTGCGGATACTCCCTGAAGCCGACGCCACTTTCGCGCCGGAAGCGCGGGCTCACCAACTCGCCCGTCAGCTCGGCTGCGCTGTACCCGAGGTGCTTGCGTATGAGGCTCAGGACCCGGTACTGGAGCGTTCGACGATGCTCACCACGGAGATCCCAGGCCAGCCTCTCGATCCCGGGGCAGATCCTGCGGTTGTGCGTGCGGCGATGATGGCCGCCGGGCGGGACCTCGCCCGGATCAACTCCATAGCGGTCGACGGCTTAGGCTGGGTGGACCGCGGAGGTGCGGTAGTGCCGGAGGAGTTGAGCGGCGAGCACCCGGAGCTCGACGCGGCGCTGGCGGCGGAGTACCGTCCGGCACTTGAGCATCTGCCGGTGACGGCGCTACCGGGTCTGCCGCGCGGCCGGGTTCTCAACGCATTGGAAGCGGCGTTCGAACACGTGCGAGGCGACAAGCCGGCGCGGCTCGCTCACGGCGATTTCGATACCAGCCACATCTTTGTCCATGAGGGCGCATATGCCGGGATCATAGACTTCGGCGAGATGCGTGGGATGCCGGCGACCTACGACCTCGGCCACCACCTGCTCCACGACTGCGAGCGGCTGGCGCTATCGACCGTTGGCTGGCTGCTCGCTGGCTATGCCGAGATCAGTCCCGACGTGGCCGCGGACCGAGAGCAGATCCGCGCCTGGTCGATACTCATTGCGGCATGCGCTCTCCAGCGTGGAATCGAGAAAGACCCTGACAGCGCGATCGTTGCGATGACTCGTCGATATCTCTATCAGAACGTCGCGAATTCGTAGCCGGTACACAGTCAAGCTGCTCGTGTGGAGGACCGGCCCGGACGTGCGCCGTGTGCCGGTCGGGCAATCCCGAGTGGTCCAGTCGACATTCGGAAGAAAGTGCTGATGCAATCCCTACTAGAGTAATAGGATTTGATTAATGATACGCGCTTGACAACTTCGTAGAGGAATGTATACTCATGATAATGAATATGATGATTGCGTCCGATAAGGAGACAAACATATGGTGACACTTGAAAAGGGACAGTGCGGCCTTTGCGCCCACTTCGGCGAGAACAAGTCGGACGAGCCGCAGTTGATTCAGATCCGCACCAAAGCCGAAGCGCCGCAGGACTATGTGCTCGAGTGCGGCCATCCGCGCCACGCCACGTTGAACCTCCAGGTCACGCCGATCAGCAGTTGTGCCGGCTTCACCGCCGTGGACGAGGCCCAGGCCGCCAGCGCCTAGACGTAGCCAATCACGTCACCTCAATGCCCTGGGCGTTCCTCAACGCCCGGGGTGTTTCTTTGCGCCAGGGCGCGAACTGCATCGGCAAGGCATCCTGCCAATGAACTCCAGGATTTGCCTGACGCAACAGGCGGCCGAGCCCTCTGACGTGCCAAGACTCAGTGATACGATCTGGCAGCTCTTTGAAGACTGTGCATTGGGCCGACCGTAGAGGTGGAGTTCATTTCACCTCGTGTGCATCAAGTTAAGGCGTTCGCCAGCGGTACGCCCGAAATCGATTGGTACGCAGCGCCACGCAGCAGACGCAATAGCAACAACCGTGGCATCCCGACGCAGGAGGGATCTTGTCGCGTGCATGTCAGATGCCGGCACGACAGAACACTAACGCTGTCGTGCCGGGGCTCCGTGCCTTGGGATGCCAAGTGCGTTGCTGGATCACTCTAGGGGAGTACTAGGTTGATGCGGCGTCACGACGGAACATGCGGACTCTACGCTCTGCTTCTGGCGCCTAACCTGATGCACGAAGGGCGGGGATGAGCTCCACTTTCACGCTGCCGTCTGCGCCCGGCTCACAATCGGTGGCCCATCACCGTGCAATTGGCGCTACGTCGGCAGCAGCCAGCCAGTTGTGCGGCGGTCGGGCGCGAGGTACTGCCGGGCTATGCGCTGGATATCGGCCGGGGTCACCGCCTCGATCTCGTCGATGAAGGCGTCGGCGTCGCGTTCCGGCGCGACCATCGCCAGCGATCCGAGCCAGTAGGCCTGGCTGGTGACGCTCTCCTGACCGTAGGCCCATTGCGCTTGCAGCTGCCGGATCGCCCGCTGCAACTCGGCTTCTTCAACTTGCTCTTCGCGCAACTTCGCGACTTCCTCATCGACCTGACGCTCGAAGTCGTCGGCGTCAGTCTCCGGGTTCAATGTGGCGCTGATCGAGAAGAGATATGGGTCGATAGTCAAGGAGAAGGAGCTGCCGGCCCCGGCTGCGAGCCCGGTCGAGACAAAGCGCCGGTAGAAGCGCGACGAACGGCCAATTGTCCCGCCCGCCCCGCTGAATGAGAAGGGCTTCCCGCCGGAGAGAATCGCGTCGAGGACTGTTAGTCCTGCGACGTCGGGGCTGCCTGCCGCCGGGGCCAGGAAGCTGCGCATCATCACCCGATTGGGCGCGGGCCGGTTGATTGTGACCCGGCGCTCGCCCTGCGGTTCCGGCTCGACGGTCCGCACCGGCGGGACGTAGGGCGACGGCTCGATCCCGCCGAAGCGCTGGGCGATGCGTTCGATTGCTTCTTCGGGGTCGAGGCTGCCGACGAACACCGCGACGGCGTTATTCGGCCGGTAGTAGGTCTGGTAGTGGCTATAGAGATCGTCGCGGGTGATCTCCTGGAGGTCGGAGAGGTGCCCGATCACGCCTTGGCCGTAGGGGTGCGCCCGGAAGGCTGCGGCGTTGACCTCTTCCCGCAGGAAGAATGTCGGTTGATTCTCATTGCCCTGGCGCTCGGAGATGATGACGGTGCGCTCGCTGGCGACCTCTTCCGGATCGAAGCGGGCGTTGATCATGCGGTCGGATTCGATCTCCAGCGCGAGGTCGAGCCGGTCGATGGGCAGCGTCTCGAAGTAGGTGGTGTAGTCGAGCCAGGTGAAGCCGTTGAGCGAGCCGCCGGCGGCTGAGACGCGGCGGAAGATCTCGCCGGCGGGCAGATTCTCGGTGCCCTTGAAGAGCATATGCTCAGCCCAATGGGAGATGCCGGTGATGCCTGGAACCTCGTTGCGGCCGCCGACGCGGTACCAGACCCAGAAGGAGCCAATCGGCGCGCCCGGTTTGTGCCGGGCCAGGATGGTGAGGCCGTTCTCCAGCGTCTTTGTCTGCAACGGCGTCCGGCTCGGCGCGAGATCTAGATTCATGTCAATTCCCTGATTCTCCATGCTCAATGTGGAAGCTAGTGTGCCACGAACGCGCGGAATTCGTGCCCATCTCCTATCGCGACGCATTGGCGGCCGGTTTACAGTAGCTTTGACGGTTAGCGAGTGATGGGGAATGGCGCATGGGACACTGGCGAGCGGTATTGCTTCTCGCGCTTGGAATGCTGGCGGTGGCGGGCTGCGGCGGTCGGGCCGACGTGCCCGTGGCGACCGTGCCCGGCGGAGACAGTGATTTCAGCGCCAGGCAGACGCAGATTGTTCAGCAGGGCGCGGCGACCCAGGCGGCGCAACCGACCGCCACCCGCACGGCAACGCCGGAACCAAGCCCCACGGCGACCGCCCTGGCGACGACCATCATCGTCAGCTCGACTCGCGCCCCGGCTCCCACGCCAACGGCGACAGTCGAACCGACGCCCGGCTCGGCCGTCGGTGTGCCGCCGACCGCGACCCCCGCGCCGACGGAACCGGGGATGGAGTTCGCGCTCATCACCGGCTGCACCGCCGAGCCGATCACCGTGGCTATGACCTCGGATGAGCTGGTTGCCAACGTCGAAGACTGGCAGGCGATGGGCGAGGCGTCACAGGCGATCTTTGCCGCCTGGGAGGAGTTCTTTGCGCTGATCGAGGATTTCTTCCTCTACAACCAGGTGGTGAATAACACCGAGGTCTTCGATGGCGCGGCAGAGTTCCAGGCGGTTGCCGAAGAGCATCTGCCGGCCCTGGAAGCTGTCGAGAGTGACAGCCCCTTCTACGCGCTAGCCCAGACCGTTGTCAGCACCACCCGCGATCAGATCACCGTTGGCCAGCTGCTGACCCGCGCCGGCACCGAGCACGACCAGACGTACTGGGATGAGGCGCTGGCGCTCTCAGCGACCTTCGCCCAGCAGGCCCGCGACTTCGACACCGAGTTCGACCTGGCCTGCGACTACTGGGAGTTCCAGCAGCCGTAGACCTCGCCTGCCTCGCTCCGTGGATAGCTTGTGTAGACGTTTGAGCGGTTCTGCAGCGATGACGTACTGGATGGCAGGTGGTGGCGGTCATCTCCAGCTAGGTGTGTCACGTTCGGTGCTGGAAACGACGGGGCGAATGCTACGCGATACCTCTTGTAAGCGCGACCCCATAGCCGGATGCCACGGGGTCGCGCTTGCGCACGCTAGTTCTGCACGATGACGCAGTTGAAGTCGATAGTTCCGATGAGATCGACCGCCGCTCCACCGTTGGCGGTGGCTAGCGTTGCTCCGTCGCTCTGGGTGATGCCGAGCGTTCCGGAAGCCGCGCTATTGTCAAAGCGCAGGACGCCGTTCGTGGTGTTGGCGGTCGCGTCGACGCAGATGTCGCCGAGCCCATCGTTGATTGCCAGTAGTCCTTCGGCGACACCGTTGTCGCCGCTGCCCGCGGTGAGTGTGTTGCCGACGATGATGATGCCGTGGTCGGTGTCCTGATCGAAGAAGACGACAACCGCCGGCGCGCCATCGCCGTCGCTGTTATCACCACTGCCGCCATCTCCGCCGGTGATTGTCGAGCCGGTGATCGTCGCGTTGTCATTCTCGACAATGACGCCTTCGCCACCGTCTCCGGCATCGTCGCCGGCGGAGAAGCCACCGAGGCCGCCAGTCACTGTGGCGTTCGTGATCGTCAAGGTGTTGCAGCCGAAGCAGGCGACGACATGGACGCCATGGCCGCCGCTGCCGGCGTTGGTCGTGCCGGAAGGGCTGCCAACGCCGCCGGTGACGGCTGAGTCGGTGACGGTGACGATGCCTTCTTCGACGAAGATGCCATCCCCGCCCGGGATGCCCTCGCCCTCGAACAGCCCCGTGCCGCTGTCGCCGCCGGTTACCAGCGCGCTGTTCTGAACGGTGAGTTCGATGGAGAAGCCACTGATGCCTTCGCCGCCATAGCCTGCGTCGGACTCGCCGCTATTGCCGCCGTCGCCGGCAGTGATGGTTGAGTCATCAACTGTGACCGCGGCGCCCTCGGCGTAGATGCCGAAGCCACCGTTGCCACCGCTCGAGCCGCTGCCGATGTCCGCGCCATTGCCGCCCGTTGCTGTTGACTGCTGATCGACGACGACGTCCATGCCGAAGGTGAGAATGGCGTCGCCGCCGCTGCCGCCGAAGCCGCCGGTCGCGCCATCTGCCCCGGTGACTACGGAGTTTGAAATGGTCGTTGTCAGCCCGCCGCCGGTGTTGCCCATGAGCGCCGAGCTGCTGATCTCGCCGCCGTTCGACGCACCGGCGGCGATGATACCGAAGCCTCCCGTACCGCCAAGGTTGTCGCCGCCCTGGGTGCTCGTGCCGCCGGCGCTGCCGGAGACTGTTGAGTTGACGACAGTGAGGTTTCCGCCGACAAGATCATCCGGGTCGAGCAGCTGCAGGCTTCGGCTCTGGGGCATGATGAAGCCTGGATCGAGGAAGAAGGGGATGCCGTTCGCGATGCCGTGGCCGCCGTCGCCACCATTGTCGTCGCCCGTGCCGCCGACGCCGCCGATGACCGTGGAGCCTGTGACTTCGATGTCGACAACGAAGTTGCCGGGGCCGCCCGGGCCCTGCAGGAAAGGTCCGTCCGACAGCTCTCCAAATTCAGTGTATCCGACAATACCCCAACCGCCATTGCCGCCGCTGCCGGCTGACGCGCCGCCGCCGTTCCCGGCCGTAACACTTGACGCATTGACGACGATCCCCGCAACGAATGACATATCGCCCTGCAACGCTGATTGCTGGTTGCCTGGAACGGTCGCGACGACGAGGAAGGCCGCCACGATCCCATCGCCGCCGTAGCCGCTAACCCCGGTTTCCACGCCGCCGCCCTGTCCTCCGCTGACTGTTGAGCTATCGACGTTAAGGACAGTGATCCCGTCCGGTTCGGCCGGCGTCGCGCCCTGGAGGCTGGAACCGAAGCCAGAGCCGCCCACGAGGGCCGTGCCGCCGGTCACAATGCCGGGGCCGCCGTCGCCAGCGAAGCCCGACCCCGTCGAGCCGCCGTCGCCGCCGGTCGCGCTCGAACCCTCGGTCAGTCTTGTGGGATAGAGCGGGGAGAGTATGCCGACGCCTCCGAGACCAGGAGCGTTGCCTGCATTGCCAGCGTTGCCCGCTGTAACCGTGGATGCGCCGCGGACGTCGATGAAGGGAGCCTGCGGCCCAGGGGTTCCCTGGAGCTGGCTGCTCGTCTCTGCTATGCCGATGGGGATACTGTCCGCCCCGATGCCATTTCCGCCGTCGCCGCCGGTGGTACTGCTACTGCCGCCGTTGCCGCCGGTGACAATGCTGCCATCGTCAACCGTGATCTGCGCGAAACCGTCGTAGCCTATGCCGTCACCGCCGTCGCCACCGCCGACTGATCCCCCGAGACCGTTACCACCGGCAACGGCTGAGTTGCTGACCAGCAACTGGCTACCAGACAGTTGGATAGCAGGTCCGCCGTCTCCGCCAGCGCCGCCGCCTTGCAAGGCGGAACCAGTGATGCCGCCAGGGTCGGATGTCCCGCCGATTGATCCGTAGATTTCTGAGTCAACGATCGTGGCGCTGCTCAAGAAGAGGTAGACGCCGGGCGCGCCATCGAAGTCCTCGCCGCCATACACGCTGACACGGTCGAGGGTAACGTCGGTGGAGTCTTCTATCTCCACCCCAACCCCACCCTCGCTGACGATTGTCAAGCCCACCGCGGTGGACTCGGTCGTCATGGTCAGCGCCGTGGCCGTTGAAGGCTCCGTCAGCGTCGGCACATCGAGTGTCGGGTTTGTGTCCGGCGTGACAAGGAAGGGTGGGAGCGTCTCAGCCGGGGCACCCTGGAGCGTCGTGCCCTCTAGCGCACTCTGGAGGATCTCGGCCAGGTCGACCTCCTGGCCGACGAGGTATTGAGCCTCTTCGAGGAGGAAGTCACCCGGGTAGGTCGCCGTCGCTTCAAAGAGGAAGATGAAGTCGCCCGTCTCGTCGGGATCAGCGAGCTCGTCATTGAGCATCGTCAGGTCGTTCAGCGGCGTCATGCGGCGTCCGTCACCGTTGGTAGGAGCATCGGCGTCAACGAACCAGACTGTCGGGTAGAACACCTGAATCGTCACCGTGACGACATCGCTCCCCCCGCCATCGTCTGCGACCATGTAGGTGAAGGTGTCATCGCCGATAAAGGCGTTCGGGCTCGGCGCAGGCGGGACGTAGGTGAAGGAGCCGTCCGGATTGACGTTGACGTCGCCGCCATTGGCGCTGGTGGCATCGAAGGCAGTGACGGTTAACCCCATGCCACTGTCGTTGGCGAGTAGGCCGTCCGGCGCGGGCACATCGATGTCGACATTGCCAAGCGTCTGATAGGTGTCCTCAAGCCCGTCGAAGCCGGTCGGGAAGGTTACGAGAAAGCTGGCCCCGCTACAGGTTCCGTTGGGGTAGGGCTGCGCGAGGCTCAAACGCCCGGTGAAGTAGTGGTAGCAGAAGTTCACCGCCGTCTCTGCCGGCAGGTCGATCCGAATGGCCGTGCCGGGCGGGCATGTATCCGCGGCATTGGGCGCGCGCAGATAGCTATCGTAGGCGCTGGCGCAGAGGCTGACGGGATAGTCGTCGGGGAGCGTCAGGAGCTGGTGGCCGGGCGGGCAGCTGGCCGCGAACGAGCCTTTGTAGAGCCCGGTGTAGTAGTCTCGGCAGAGATAGCTCATCTCATAGGCGGAGACCTGCGCCTCGGCTTCGTCGGTCGATGATTGGACGGCGGCAACAGCGGCCAGCGTCGAGACAACCATAATGACCAGACCGAGGACCAGCAAGCGGCGGACCATGGACAGACCCCTTATGCAATTTCGCGATCAGCATTTCCCGTTCAAAGGAGAGTATAACCGGCGGCTTGGTGACCGTCTGACACGGCGCGGATCTGCGGCGACTGATGGGATCGACCGTCTAGCATAGCGATGGCGGTCGCAGAGCCTCTGTTGCCTCAGAAATGACCACATTGCAGCGGGACGCTCGATCGCTCGGGAACGCCGTTCACGCAGGACGATAGGACGTGCCCGCGCAGAAGCCCACGCCAGACGAACGACCCTCCTGAGAGGGCCGTTCGCAGTTGTCGTATTTGCAGGGCTGCGTACCTGCGTTACAAGATGGCGCAGCTGAAGCCGAGCGATCCGGTGACGTTCACCGCAACGCCGTTGTTGGCCGCCATGAGCGCCGCAACGTCCGCCTGGGATATCGCCAGGCCGTCGCCGTTTGTGAGGTCGAATGCGCCGGTCGGAGTGTTGCCGGTAGCATCGAAACAGACGTCCCCTGTCGAAACGCTGACGTCGACGCTGGGCGCTTGACCAGGATCGCCAGCGGACCCTTCGAGAGTGTTGCTGGAGAGGGCGATGCTGAAGCTCGCCGGCTCCTCGTAGGACATGCTAACCGCCGCAGTGCCGGCCGGACCGCCGCGCCCGGAGCCATCCGCTCCCGGCGCGCCGCCGGTAACGAGCGACGTGTCGACGTCAATGCTGTTGTTGCCGCCGAGGATGCCCGGGCCACCTCGGCCCGCGCCCATCGTCAATGCGGCGCCACCCGTGCCGCCATTGATCGTGCTGCCGCTTACGGCCAGCGGGTCGCATGCAGCGCAACCGTCGAAGACAATCCCAGCGCCGCCTGCGAGCCCGACATCGTTGTTGCTCATGCCTGCCGCGCCGCCGCTGATGGTCGAACCTGTCACCGTTGTCGGTGAGAAGCTGGCGTTGATGCCGTCTGCGCCCGGCGCGCCGGTGTCACCGTCGCCCGCCGCGCCGGCGCTGATGGTTGAGCCGGACTCGACTGTGATATCCGCCGTGTCGGCGACCACTCCGGATCCTGCCTCGCCGCCAGCGCCGTTGGCGGCATCGACGCCGTTCGCGCCGGTGACCGTAGTGTTGACGAGGCTCACCGGCAGGTAGTCGATGGCCGCGCCGGCAAGTGACGAGCCTGAGCCGATGCCGATAGCCGACTGGCCAGCAACGGCGACGCCGTCGCCGCCCGGCCCGATACTCCCCGGGCTATTCCCGGCGGGACCGCCGGTGACGGTCGAGTCGGTGACATCCAATGATTCGGATGATGATCCTTCGAGGGCGATCCCAGTGCCGCCGTCCCCGGAGTCCTGAATGAGCGCATCGCCGCCCGGTCCGCCAATGACGGCTGCGCCGTTTTCGACGATGACGCTCACCATGAATCCGGAGATGCCGGGGCCACCCGGGCCACCGATGTCGCTGGCGTCGCCGCCTGGCGCTCCAAGCACCGTGGAGTTCGATACGGTGATGACGACAGGCAGCCCGGCTCCTGGGCCCTGGAGGGTGCTACCGGATGCGTCGAATGCGATGACTCCGCCGCCGCCAGCGCCGCCAACCGCCGTCACGACAGGCGGGTCGTCTCCCAGCAAGATGGAGGAGCCGCTGAAGCCTTCGCCCGCGCCAGTTCCAACGCCGCCAGGGCCGCCCGCGATAGTGGAATCGATGACCGCAATCATCATTGTTTCGTCGCTTTGCCCTTGCAGACTACTAGTACTGGTAGCTCCGTTAACTGTGCCGTACTCACCGGCGATGCCGGCACCGCCGTCTCCGCCGAGTTCGACACCGTCGCCGCCAACGCCGCCAGTCACCTGGCTGGCCTCAACGAGGAGCGCTGAATCCAGCGCGAGGACGCCGTGGCCACCGTCACCGGCGAACGTCGGGAGCCCCTGGAGGGAGGATCCGGCTGAGAAGTCCTCGGCCTCCGCGCCCGTGCCTCCGGCAATGAGCGAGTCGACGATGTGCATCTCTGAGTTTGTAAGCGCGACGCCGGGCAGGCCGATGCCCTCGTTGCCGCCGGTGACGTCGACGCTCTCCAGGAGCAAGTTGCCGGCATCGCTGGCGCTGACGCCCCTGCCCAGTGTCGACGAGATCACCAGGCCGGCAGCGGTCGTGTCATCCGCCATCACGAGCGTGCTGGTTGTGCCGGTCAGCATCGAATTCCCCGGCGTCGGGTCTGTCTCGGGGTAGACGAGGAATTCTGGCAGGCTGGCCAGTAAACCCTGGAGGCTTGACGTTACGCCCAGCTCGGTTCCGAGGAACGCTTCGAGGCTGACATTCTGTCCGACGAGCGTCTGGTCTATCTCCAGCTCCAGGCCGCCGCTGTAGTCAGCTGCTGCCTCGTACAGGAAGATGAAGTCGCCCTCGACATCGGGATCGTTGCCGTCGTCGTTGAGTACCTGGATATCGTTCAGCGGGGTCTGGCGCCGGCCGTCGCCCGGGTCGGTGGCGTCGGCGTCAACGAACCAGACCGCAGGAGTAATGACCTCGATCATCGCCGTGGCGACCTCGGTCACGCCGTTGCTGTCCTCGATGGTGTACTCAAATGTGTCGGTTCCGGCGAACGCGCCTGGGGTTGGCGGCGGAGTGATGTAGGTGAATGCGCCGTCCGCGCTGACGTCGACCTCGCCGCCGTTCGCGCTCATTGCGTCGAAGGCGACGACGGTTAGGCCAGCGCCGGTGTCGTTGGCGAGCAAGCCATTGCCGGCCGGCACATCGATGTCCATGTTGCCGAGCGCGCGGTAGTCGTCAGCGCCGGTCTCGAACGGCAGCGCGACGGCGAACGTGCCTGGTCCGCATGAGCCGGTTGAATTGGCGGTCGACATTCTGAGCCGGCCGGTGGCATAGGCGTAGCAGAAGGTGAAGGGCGTCTCGCTGGGCAGTTCGATGCGGATGGCCGTGCCGGGCGGGCAGTCTCCGGCATAGTTCGGCGCTCGCAAGAAGCCGTCGTAGGCGCTGGCGCAGAGGCTGAGCGGGTAGCTATCGGGCAGCGGCAGGAGTTGGTGCCCTGGCGGGCAGCTGGCGGAGAAGGCTCCTTTGTAGAGGCCGGTGTAGTAGTCCCGGCAGAGCGCGCTCATCGGATACGGGGCGGGCTGCGCCCCGGCATCCGAGGTCGATGTCTGCAGCGCGGCAACCGCGCCGAGGCCGGCGAGCGCCAGCGCGATGATGCCGAGAGTGATGATGCGGCCCATTGAGACTTCCCCGTTCCCGCAACTTCCCATGAGTTAGGTACTCCGGCAGTATAGAACGGTTCGGTCGGAGACGGCGCAGGAAATACAAGAGCCCGCTGGCAGTAAACGCCAGCGGGCTCTTGAACGCGCGATGCTTAGGCGGGTTGGATCACACAGTTGAAGGTGATCGTGCCGCTCGTGTTCACGGTGACCCCGTTGTTCGCTGCCGACAGCGCTGGGATATCGGCCTGGGTGATGCCGAGCATCCCGGCTCCGTTGTTGTCGAGCAACCAGTCGTTTGTCGACACGTTGCCGACCGCGTTGATGCAGATTTCGCCGCTACCGTCATGTACAGCGACAAACGTATCTTGCGCACCGCTTTCGCCGATGCCTGAGATGAGCGTGTTGTTCTGCACTTCTGCGGTGTAGTCGCCGAAGTCCTCGTACTCAAGCAAGATCGCCGCCGCGCCGTCGCCATCGGCGAAGTCGCCGGCCCCACCGCTCCCGCCGGTGATCATCGACCCGGTAATGAAGGCATCGTCATTCTCGACGATGACCCCTTCGCCACCGTTGCCACCCTGGTCATTGCTACTACCGCCGTTGCCGCCGGTGATTGTTGCGTTGATGGCCGTCAGCGTGTTGCAGACATCGCACGGCGCGACGTGGACGCCATGACCGCCGTCGCCACCGACGGCGACCTCGTCCGGCGTTGCGCTTCCGCCATTGCCACCCGTCGCGCTCGAGTCGGTGATCGTGACATTGCTGTCGACGCCGTAGATGCCGTCGCCACCCGGGGCCGCGCCAAAGAGCAGTGCGTCGCCGCTGCCGCCGGCGCCGCCGGTCACCAGCGAGCTGTCCTGCACTGTCAGGTCGCTCTCCTCGAGATAGATGCCTTCGCCGCCGAGACCTCCGGGACCGTCAAGCGAGCTACCTCCGGCGCTGCCGGTGATCGTTGCCGAGTCGACCAGCACAAGGGAGACGGCGGCGTAGATGCCGTAACCGCCGTCGCCACCAAAGTCTTCCTCGCCGCCATCTCCGCCGGCGCCGCCGGTAGCAGTCGATGACTGATCGACGACAATATTCATGCCGATGCCGGCGATTGCGTCGCCGCCCGAGCCATCGTCGCCAGGGCCACCGGCTCCGCCGGCAACGGAGGTGTTGCTGATGGTTGCGTCGAGGAGTTCTTCAGGGTCGAAGCCGGCCAGCGACGTGCTGCTGCCGAAGAGCGCTTCGATGCCGAAGCTCACAATGCCCGGGCCACCGAAGCCCTCGATGCCTGCGCCGCCGGCCCCGCCGTTCACGCTGGAGTCGTCGACGGTAAGGTTGCCGCCGCTGAAGATGAAGGGGCCGAACGGTCCCTGGAGCTCGGAGTCCGGTTCGGTTATGCCCGCGATGCCGGGGAAGAGAAGTTCTGGCAAGCCGTTGTTGATCCCCGCTCCGCCAAAACCGGCAAACTCGCCGTCGATGCTGTCGCCGCCAGGGCCGCCCGAGACGGTCGAGGTGTCGACGTCGAGATCAAAGGCGAAGAACGGAATGCCGGGGCCCTGGAGACTCGAATTGCCGTTGATCAGCTCATCGAAGCCCAGGAATTGGACGATCCCGCTGCCGCCGTTCCCACCGTCATCGCCGTCGCTATCGCCGCCTGCGCCGCCAGTGACCGTGGAGCCAAGGACGTTTGAGACAATGAACGGCTCTGATCCACCGCCCTGGAGGCTGGAGCCGGTGAAATCGTCGATGAAGTCGAAGAATATGATCTCGATACCGTTGCCACCGTAGCCGCCGAAGCCGTCTGTGGCCTCTCCGGCATCGCCGCCAGTGACTGTTGATGCGTCGACATCCAGCAGGACAACGCCACTCGGCGTCTCGCCAAGCAAGGTCGAGCCCGTCGCCGGCATGCTGAGCGGGATACCTTCGATGCCGACGAAGATGCCGCCACCGCCGTCGCCGCCAGACCCGTTGTTGCCATCACCGCCGTCGCCGCCGAGAACCGACGATGTCTCGCTGACGAGCACGGCGTGGATCGGCACGTAGATGCCGTAGCCGCCGTCACCACCCCCGCCGTTGTCGCCATCACCGCCAGCGCCGCCCTGGACGGTCGACGCGCCAGAGACGATGATCGTGGGTATGTTCTCCTCGCCACCCGGCCCCTGGAGTTCGCGCCCGATCTCGTCGCTGCGCTGGCTGATGCCCGTGATGATGTCCAGGCCGCCGATCCCGTCGCCGCCCCAGCCGCCGAACAGCTCGCCACTGGAACCAGTGCCGCCAGCGACAAATGAGCCGTCTGTCACGGTGATGTCAGAGAAGAATTCCACATAGATGCCATAGCCGCCGTCGCCGCCTTCGTCGATGATTTCGCCTAGCAACGTGCGCTCGGAGGCTCCCGAATCAGGATCGAGCAGCCCGCCGTCGCCGCCAAAGATGCCGCTATTGGAGACGAGCAGCGTCGTGTCTCCGGTAATCACCGCATCCCCGCCGTAGCCGGCCGCGCCGAAGCCCTGGAGCGTGGTTGCGCCGATGTCGCCGGGGCCAACCTCGCCGTTGCCGCCGTAGATGGACGACCCGAGAATCTCGAGCGAGCCCTCCACGGCAACGACGCCAGGGGCGCCATCGCCGTCCGAACCGCCGTAGACCTCGACGCGGTCGAGGGTGACGTCATCGCTGCCGTCGGCGAGCACCGCGAGGTCGAACTCGCTCGCGATGATCAAGCCGGCGGCGGTGGTTCCATCGTCCATTTCGAGCGTGAGGCCGTCGCTGAACAGCACTGGTTCGATGGTGCCGTCGGGGTCGACCTCCGGGGTGACGATGAAGGGCGGCACTTCGGTGGCTGCTACACCCATGAGTTCCGTGCCCTCGATTGCGCGTTCGAGGAACTCATGCAGATCCACCTGCTGGCCGATGAGGTTTTGGTCGGTCTCGAGGTCGAACGCTGTGAGTGCCGGATAGATGCTCTCGGCCTCGTACAGGAAGATGAAGTCGCCTTCAATGTCGGGATCAAGATCTCTGTCGTTCAGCACGCTAATGTCGTTGAATGGCGTCATGCGCCGGCCATCGCCATTCGTCGGCGCGTCCGCATCGACGAACCAGACGGTCGGGTAGATCACCTGGATCGTCACGGTGACAACCGCGCTCTGGCCATTGCTGCTCTCGACGGTGTACTCGAAGGTGTCGTCGCCGACAAAGGCGTTGGGATCCGGCGCGGGCGGGATGTAGGTGAAGGAGCCGTCCGGATTGACATTGACCTCGCCGCCGTTGGCGCTGGTGGCATCGAACGCGGTCACCATGAGTCCGGGGCCGACGTCGTTGGAGAGGACGCCGTCGCTGGCCGGCACGTCGATGTCGACGTTGCCGAGGGTCTGGTAGAAGTCCTCATTGGTTCCGAGCGGGAAGATGACCAGGAACTCGGCAGGACCACAGCTGCCGTTGGGGTAGGGCGTCGCGATTGAGAGCCGCCCGGTGTAGTAGTTGTAGCAGATGTTGACCGGGGTCTCGCTAGGTAACTCGATCCGCACAAGGGTGCCTGGTGGACAGGCTCCAGTGCTGCGGTTGGGCGCGCGCAGGAAGCCGTCATAGGCGCTGGCGCAGAGACTGAGCGGGTAGTCGTCCGGAAGCGTCAGCAGCACGTGGCCGGGCGGACAGCTCGCCGAGAATGAGCCCTTGTAGAGGCTGGTATAGAGGTCGAGACAGACGTAGTTGAGCTCGTAGGCAGAGACTTGTGCCTCAGCTTCGTCGGTCGATGTCTGTACCGCCGCGACAACGGCCAGCGCTGAGATGAGTGTGACAACGAGCCCGAGCACGACAATGCGCCGCACCATGGACGACCCCCTTTTGGTTTTCCTATCCCGCAGTATCCCCTTGTAGCATCAGTATAGCCGCTCGCGCGTTGTCTTTCTGGCACGTCGCGAGTACGCCTGCCCTTGGGATGTGTGGGGAGATGTCGCGCGGCCCCTATGCAGTCGTCGCTTCCGGTTGGCGCTGCGGAAGGATGAAGATGAAGGGCGTCGCCAGGGCTGAAGCGATGGAGACGCCAAAAAAGGCAGTCTCCAGGCCGATCTGGTCGGCGATCGCCCCGAAGGCAAAGGCCGTCAACGAGAGCGAGACAAAGCTCAGGGCCAGCATGCCGCCGGCCATCGCGCCGCGCGCTTCCGGCATCAAATCCTGGGAGATGGCCATCATCTGCGGCCGCACCGCAGTCAGCGCCGCGCTGGCCGGGACCAGCGCCAGGAAGGGCAGCCAGCTGCCGTCCTCGACCACCAGGTAGAGGACGAGCAATGGCGAGGCGGCGGCGAGCGCGAGGCCGAGTGTATTGCGCGAGCCGATGTAGTCGGAGAGGAAGCCGCCGCCGAGCATCCCGACGACGCCCGCCGAGAAGAGAATCGTCAAGGCCAGGCCGGCGTACCAGTCGCTATAGCCCTTATCGACGAGGAACTTGACCAGGAAGTAGTGATAGGGGCCGGTCGCGATGGCATTCAGTACGGTGATGGCAATCAGCGCCCCGAGCCAGACCCGGCGGGCGCGGAGAAGCGGTCGCAGGCTGACCGGCGGGGCGGCGTGGCGTGCGGCGTCACTCTCCGATGTGTCCAGCGTGAAGTAGAGAATGACCGACGCCGCCAGCCCGAAGACAACGACAACCGCCGAGCCTTCGAGCGTCAACCAGGCGATCGCGCCGGTGATCAGCAGCGGCGCGAGCGCGCGGGCTACCTCAGCGCCGGACATGAAGACCGACATCGCCCGGCCCGACCGCGTGCCACCGTACTCGCCCATGAGCGCGACAGCCGGCGCGTGGAAGATCCCGGACGAGATGCCGGAGATGAAGAGCAGGACCAGCACCATCCAGACATGGTCCGCCAGACCCAGCGCGGAGATCGAGAGCGCGGTGATCGCCGGTCCAAGCACGACGAAGAGCTTGCGGCTGTGCCGGTCGACGAAGACACCGATGAAGGGCTGAAAGATGCCTGGTACCTGCTGCGCTGGAAACATCAGACTGATGACCGTCAGCGAGACCGCCAGCTTGTCCTGGATGGCCGGCAGCAATGGCCCGAGAAACCCGCCGTAGAGGTCATGGGCAGCATGTGCGCCGGCGAGGGTGAGGATCTTGCGGCGATTCTCCCTCACCCCCCGGCCCCCTCTCCCACACGCCTCCGCTGCGCTCCAGCGGGGGCGAGGGGGAGTTTGTAGTTTGTAGTGCGTGGTTTGTAGGAAATCCCGGTACAGATTTCTGTCATCAACCCACTATTCCTGGCTTCGGCCCACTCTGCGAGGTCAAGCGGTTGGAGCAGGGCGTGGGCGCATCTCAAACTTCAGCTTGCCTACGTACTACAACCTACGCACTCGCCCCAGGCATTGGCAGCGGCTCATTCCGCCGCGGGAGCAGGGCGATGAAGGGCAGCGCGAGGAAACCGAAGATGGGCACGTACCAGAGTGTCGTTTCGATACCGACAGCGTCGCTGATTGCGCCGAAACCTATCGTGATCAGACTCATCGTGACAAAGCCAAAGGCGAGCATCAGGCCGGACATCTGGGCGCGTGATTCCGGCAGTATCTCCTGCGCCAGGGCCAGCATGATCGGCCGGCTGGCCATCGAGAAGACGCCGGCGATAACGAGCGCCAGCAGCCCGACGACGGCTATGTCCTCGGTCAACATGTAGGCGTAGACGAGGAGCGGCGAGATGCCGAGCGTGCCGTACAGGACGTTGCGGCGGCCGATGCGGTCGGAGAGCGGTCCCCAGAGCAGCCCGCCGAAGCCGCCGGCGGCAAAGTAGAGCGAAAGCGAGAGGCCGGCGAACCAGTCGCTGCGTCCTTCGACGACGAGGTACTTGAAGAGGAAGAAAGCGAACGGCGCATTGAAGGCCGAGACCATCAGGCTGAAGCCGAAGATGCCGGTCAGCCAGCGGATACGGGCGCGCAGCAGCGGCCGGATGGCGATGTTGAGCTGCCGCCGGTCGGCCGCGTCGCTATCGCTCTTGGAGGTATCGACGGTGAAGTAGAGGATGATCGACGCCACGATACCGAAGACGGCGACGACAAACGAACCCTCGAGGGTGAACCAGGCAATCGCGGCGGTGATGATGAGCGGGCCGATCGAGCGTGACGCCTCGCCGCCGAACATGAAGTAGGACATCGCCCGGCCGGTCTTCGTGCCGCCATACTCCCCAACCAACGCAATGGATGGCGCGTGGAATGCTGCCGACGCCAGGCCGGAGCAGATAAGGAGTAGCAGGATCAGCGCGACATGCGGGGCCAGGCCGATTGATGAGACTGTCAGCGCGGCGATGCCGGGCGCGGCCACGACGAACCAGCGTTTCGACGTGCGGTCCGCCCAGGCGCCAACGAAGGGTTGGACGACGCTCGGCATCTGTTGGGCCGGCACCATCAGGCTGGCGACAAAGAGCGAGACGCCAAGCTTGTCCTGGACGGCGGGAATCAGCGGGCCGAGAAACGACGAGTAGAGATCGTGCGCGAAGTGCGCGCCACTGACGGTCAAGACGCCGCGTTGGTCGAAGACATCTTCCGCAACCTCTGGTTCCGGCGCGGTGCTGGTTGCTGTAGCTTCCTGCTGGACTCCGGTCGAGACGCTCTTAACCAACGTGCTCCTCTATCCCAGACGCGGACATCTTCCGCGTGACCGTGTGATCCTAACGCACTGGCGTCGGCATTGCCTCCCCGGGCCGGGGCAGGAACGGCACGGCGAGCAAAGCCAGAAGCGAGAGCGCCGGAACATACCAGTAGGCGTCCTCGATGCCGATCTCATCCGCGAGAGCGCCGAACGCAAGCGCGAAGATGCTGACCGTCGTGAAGCGGAATGCCAGGACGAGCCCGGCGATCGTGCCGCGCTGGTCACACTTCTCAGCGTCGATAGCCGGCGCAGTTGCCGCATCATCCGAGCTTTCCGGCTGGCCGGCAACTGGGTCACGGGCATCTTCGTACTAATGCGCGCACCGCCGTTGCGTGCGTCTGCTGGTGGCTCGACCAAGTCGCGTTGAAGTTGGCCACTGCTTGCGGGCCGTATAGGAGGAGGTCATCCCCACCTGGCCTTATTTCCGATCCCGCAGCCAGGTGGAGATGACCTCCACACATACAATGTCGTCTGCGACCTCCGAGCACTGGTGGCCCGACACGGAGCAATTGGGTCTAGTAGACAGGCTGCGGCATCTGCTCGCCGCGTTTCGGCAGGAATGGAACGACGCCGAGGGCAAGCAGCGAGAGAATCGGGATGTACCAGTAGGCGTCCTCGATGCCGATGGCGTCGGCGAACGCGCCGAATGCCAGGGCGACGATGCTCATCGTGCCGAAGCGGAAGGCGAGCGTAACGCCGGCCATCGTGCCCCGCGCTTCCGGCATGATCTCCTGAGCCAGGGCCAACTCGACCGGACCAGAGGCCATCGAGACGATGCCGGCCAGGGCCAGCAGGCTGATGACCCAGACCGAGCCATTTTCGAGGAAGAGGTAGAGATAGAGTATCGGCACGATCAACGCCGTGCTGATGGCCATGACGATCCGACGGCCGACGCGGTCCGACATGATCCCTCCGACGAAGCCGCCGAAGATCCCGGCAAAGGAGATCGTCGCCAGCGAGATCGACGCGTACCACTCGCCGCGACCGACCTCTAAGAGGTAGGCGACGAGGAAGATCGTAAAGGGCGCGCGGCCAAGCGAGCGTAGCAGGCCGAAGCCCATCAATGCCCCGACGTAACGCGCTCGTGCGCGCGCCAGCGGGCCAAAGGCCACCGCGTCCTTGTCTTTCTCGGCTTGATCGCTGGCAGTCGTGTCGACGACGAAATAGAGGGCAATTGACGCGGCAATGCCGAGGAACATCGCGACCCACAGGTTATGAAAGCCGACCGCCCAGATGATCCCGGTGACCATCAGCGGACCGATCGCGCGGGCCGCCGAGCCGCCGGCCTGGAACATCGCCATGGCCCGGCCCATGCGGTTGCCGCCGTAGTCGCCGATCAGCGCGACCGCCGGGGTGTGGAAGGCCGCCGAGGCCAGCCCGGCGGTGAAGAGCAGCAACAAGACGACGAAGACGTTGGGCGCGAGCCCGATCGACGAGACCGAGATACCGGCGATGGCCGGAGCCAGGACGACGAACCAGCGTTTCGAGGTGCGGTCGGCCAGCACGCCGATGAATGGTTGCAGCAGGCTCGGCATCTGCTGCGCCGGAACCATCAGGCTGGCCACGAAGAGCGAGATCCCGAGGTTTTCCTGGACGAAGGGAATGAGCGGATCGCGGAAGGACGAGTAGACATCGTGGGAGAGATGGGCTCCGGCGACGGTGTAGGTGCCGCGGGCGTCGTAGTCGTCGTCTTCTTCGCCGTCGAGTTCTGCCGCTGAGATGTCGGCTGCGGTATGCGGGGATGCGGCCTCTTCGTCGGCGGTAAGCTGGTCGCGTTCTTCCTCGTCGCGGGTTCTCGTGGAAGCCACTGGCGCAGGTTCCTAACTCAAACGCGCCCGAGCGGTCTCTGACCGGGCGCGTCGATCGTTAAGTCATAGTGAAACATCTTATCGCAGATCGCATTCGGGCGGCGAACCGACCCCCGAATCGCGTTTGACGTATCGTTTTCACGGCTGCTCCGCTGCACCAAGGAAGTCGAATCAGCGACCGCCCGCACGTCGGGACCAGCAATATGGTGCATTGCTCCGCGTTGGGCCGTGATCTTCGCATTGAGGCACTGGCGCGCCTGCCGCGAGAGCATTGAGGCGGCGAACCGGCCCACGCCGCGCACACCCAGGACGCGGCATCCCGACTGAGGTTGACGTACCGCACTGCCATGCACGGCGATGTCGCGCGCACTCCCGTATGCCCGATCTGCGATGGTTCTTACGGCTCTTTACATGTATCGTGCCCATTTTATACTTGATGTCATCGCGTGTCTGCGCAGTGTTCCGGAGATTGGGGTTCAGGGGTATGGCTGCATACCGGCGCATGGTTGTGGTCGGGTTCGTTTTCGCGTTCATCTCGCTTCTGGCTGCTTCCGCCGCCGTTCAAACTTCTACCGAAGACGCCGAGGCCCAGGTCCCGGCCTATCCGCTGGACACTCTCTGTCTGGAGATTTTCACCGGCATCTATAAGGGCTCCTTCTCCGGCGCTTGCGCGCCTAACCATCTGCCCATCACGCTGCCCGATGCCTATCCGCTGACGCTCTGCGGCTCAGCCTGGGATGGACTGCTTCGCAAGGCTCAGCCCGGTGGAGCGTGCGGGCCAGGCACGGGCGTCGTGATCGAGCTCCCCAGCCGCACACCAGTGACGCTGTGCTATATGCAGAACACCGGCCGGCTGAGGCTCCCGCACCCGTTTCCTCACGGCGCCTGCGCGCTGGGGACCTTCGCGATGAGCTTGCCGCTGGGCCTGATCACGACCCCTGACACCTATCAGACGCTGGGGAATGTCGACATCGATGTGCCGGCCGCTGCTGGCGTGCTGGCGAATGACAGCGGCGAGGGACTCCATGTGAGCGCCTTCGACCCCGTGAGCGCCAACGGCGGCGCTGTCGCGATGAACCCGGATGGCTCCTTTACCTACACGCCGCCTGCTCCGAGTCCGGGCGCATTCACCGGCGCAGACACATTCGGCTATACGGCGATGGAATCTGGCGGCGGGCTGACGGAGGACGTCACGGTGACGATCGTGGTCCTCGGCCCGGTCGTTTGGTTCGTTGATGCCGATGCGGGAGCAGCCGGCGATGGCCGCAGATTGACGCCGCTCAACGACATCGATGTGCTCAACAATGACGGCAGCGACCCGGACAATCCGGGCGACTTCATCTTCCTGTACGAGTCCGGCTCTATGTACGACACCACATTCTTTCTTGAGGAGGGACAGCGTCTCATCGGCCAGGAGGTCGATCTGCTGGAGTACTTGCAGCCTGCGATTGCGGGAACGACGCTGCTCGGCGTCACCGCGGACGCGCCACCGCCCCATATCGTCCTGCCAGAGACCGATCCGACCTCGGAGATCGTGGAGCTTGGCAACGCAGGCGTCCCATTGGAGATGGACAGCAACTCCATCGCCGCCGGCCTGACGGTGCGCAGTCAGTCTGCCGAGGCCGTGCGGGTCGAAACCGCAGACAATGTGACACTCGACCAGGTGTTTGCCTTCGGTGGGAACAGTGGAGGGGTCGGCCAGCCTGGCGTCATCGTCGAGACTGGTTCGCTGACCCTGCTCAATTCCGACGTAGTAGGCGGCGATGGCGCAAACGGTGCTGCCTCTGGCGAAGATGGTGGTGACGGCGGCCATGGGCTCGAGCTAGTGGACGCTACGTTCCAGGTCGACGGCTCCACTATCATCGGCGGCGATGGCGGCGCAGGCTTCCATGCCGCGGATGGTGTATCGAATAGCGATGGTGGCAATGGCGGGCACGGCGGCGACGGTGGCGATGCAGTCGCACTCACGAATGCCACGCCCCAGATCAGCAACTCCGCCCTCATCGGTGGTGATGGCGGCAACGGCGGGCATGGCGGCAATGGTGGGAACAGCATCGCTGGTCCGGGCGGTCAAGGCGGCGACGGCGGTGACGGCGGTGTGGGAGGCGTTGGCGCCGACGGCGATGGGGTAGACGGCACTGGCGGCGACGGTGGCGCTGGTGGCAATGGTGGCCCCGGCGACGTCGGTGGCGCAGGCGGAGCCGGTGGCAACGGACACGACGGCGGCGATGGCGGCGTCGGTGGCAATGGTGGGGACGGCACCATGATCGCAGTCGATGGTGGTGCTGGCGGCGCAGGCGGCAACGGTGGCATCGGCAGTGCAGGTGTAGACGGTGCTGGCGGGATTGGCGGAGACGGTGGCGACGGCAGCAGTGGCGGCCACGGCGGAGGCGGTGGTTCCGGCGGCACTGGCGCTGATGGCGGAAATGGTGGCAACGGTGGTGACGGTAGTGATGCGGTCGTAACCGGCGGCGCTGGCGGCAGTGGCGGCGACGGCGGAAGCGGTGGGGACGGAACAGCCGGTGTTGGTGGCGCCGGTGGCGACGGCGGTCACGCGGGCAACGGCGCCGATGGCGTTGAGGGGCCCGGCGGCAATGGCGGCGACGGCGGTGACGGAGGTAGCGGCGGCGACGCTCCGGGCGGTCAAGGTGGCGACGGCGGTGACGGCGGCAATGGCGGCAGCGGTGGTGACGGTGACCCCGGCGGCGCAGGTGGCTCTGGCGGCAACGGCGGCGCAGGCGGCTCCGGCGACCTTGGCGCTGGGAACAACGGCGCTGGCGGTCTTGGCGGCGCGGGTGGCGCTGGCAGCATAGGCGCTAACGGTGGCGCAGGCGGCGCTGGTGGCAGCGGCTTTATCGGGGGCGCTGGTGGGACCGGTGGCGCAGGCGGCAATGGCGGAGTTGGCGGCGATGGAGGCCAGGGTGGCGCAGGCGGTGACGGGGGCAGCGGGAGTGCCGGTCTCGATGGTAATGGCGGCGCAGGTGGCGCTGGTGGTAACGGCGGCATTGACGGTAATGGCGGCGCAGGCGGAGCCGGGGGTGATGGCGCTACGGGCGGCAACGGGGGCGCAGGAGGTACCGGAGGCACTTCCGGCGTGATCGGGGGTACGGGCGGCAACGGCGGCGATGGTGGCGCAGGCGGCAGCGGGAGTGGCGGCGTCGCCGGGACTGGCGGCGCAGGTGGAGCTGCCGGTGACGGCGGTGCTGGCGGCG
>JAUIIK010000062.1 GCA_030431755.1 Chloroflexia bacterium | reverse complement strand
AAGACCGCCTGTGCCGCGGGATCGAGCCGCTGGCCGGCCATGCCGTAGAAGAGCGCGTTCGTCACCGTTAGAGGTGCGCCTGACTCCGCGTATTCGATGGCCGGCGCGAAGACCTGCTCGATCGACATCGTGCCGCGGTCGTTGACCGCCTTGAGCCAGCCGGCCGGCGCGCCGGGCACCACCGGGGCCTTGCCGCCGACGTCGATGTCTGCGGGTGTTAGCTCCGCGATATCGACGTTGGCCGAGGTCACGCCTGAGTAGTCGAGCACGTTCGTCTCCCCATTTGCGCCATGCGCGACCATGTAGCCGCCGCCACCCAGCCCGGACATGTAGGGCTCGACGACATTCAACGCCGCCGCCGTCGCGACCGCCGCATCGACGGCGTTGCCGCCCTGCTGCAAGATGCGAACTCCAGCCAACGATGCCAGGGGATGGGCGCTCGCCACCATCCCGTTCGTGCCCATGACGACCGGCCGGTGCGCCAGCCCCGCGTTCTTCCAGCCCAATTGAAGCTCCTGATCCCATGACTTTTCGTGTGTAACCTGCGTCACTTACGATTGCAGTTGGGACCAGCATAGTCCGAAGCGGGACATAGCGGAAATCCGGGCTGGGGATTGCTATGGATGCCACGCGGGTTCGCCCGGAACGCTTGGACCGCGAGATCCGAACCGGAGCAGCGACATGGATGATGTGCAAGACCTCATTGATGAACGAGAAGAGTCGCGCCGCTGGCCGATGATCGCGGTGGTTGTGGTGTTGATCGTCGCACTCGGCCTGATCGCCTGGGATCAGCGGCCCTGGGCGGCCTCCAGCGGCAATGAGTCCGGTCTCGGGATGCTGGCAGACACGTCGCCCCGCCGCGCCGGCGCCGCGCCGGATTTCGCGCTACTGGATGAGAGCGGCGAACGCTTCGCGCTGTCAGACTTCCAGGGGCAGCCAGTCTTTCTCAACTTCTGGGCAACCTGGTGTACCTTCTGCAAGGAAGAGATGCCGGACATGGAGCGCGTCCATCAGGAGTACGGCGATGGCCTCGTCGTCATCGGCGTCAATGCCGGCGACAGCGTCGAGGACGGTGAGGACTTCGTCCGCAAGTCGGGTGTCACCTACCTGCGCCTCTACGATTCCGACCTGAGCGTTACGGATGGCTATCTCGTGCAGGCAATGCCGACGAGCTATTTCATCACTCCGGATGGCACGATCTCCGACGCCAACTTTGGCTTCATGGTCTACGATCAGATGGTCGAGCAGATCGAGCAGGCGTCGCAGGGGTAGAGTTGCGGGGCAGATGGCTTGCTTTCGCAGCGGCATGCGCTTTGCAAGATCGTCTGTGCGCCGGGAAGAGAGTATTATACTGTTTCATTTTGTAGATGGCATGAACTGACAGACGTCGGTAGGGGCGTGATTCATCACGCCCGGCAGTCGCATCCCTCGAACGTACGCATGGATCGCAGCGCTGGCGTGATGAATCACGCCCCTACATCGATCGCGACAACCTCACCGTGAATCGGTATTAGTGCTAGCGCGGTTCCCGCGAGGTCCGAGTCCCTATTGGTGTCCAGCGCCACGCGACAACAGCCACAGGAACAACATGGTCATCCCGAGGAAGGCCCTGCGCCCGAGGGATCTTGTTGCGCGTGCCACCCGTCGGTGCGGGAGACGGTAATCATCCCCACTGCCTTGACCATGACAGTCATCCTCATACCGCGGCGCTGCCGGTCGGAGATCCCTCGGGCGCAAAGCTTTCCTCGGGATGCCAGCCTCTACGCAGTGCAGCGCGTGTCTCGCCGCCGCGTAGCCTGATGTTGCCGGTCTATCTCATTCTGCGGCCACCGGATCGCTGGTGAACGCCTGGAGGCGCGCGCGGGCGGCGAGGCCCGATAGCCACTCCTCCGGGATCACGTCCATGCCGTGATACGCGCCCAGGACGAGGCCGAGCATGAGACCACGTGCAGCAGAGTCGCCGCCGGCTTCGGCGTTGGCGATCTGTGCGGCCCGGAAGTCGTCGCCGTGGCGGGCAATGAGCTGGGCGACTGACGGGAACGAGAAGCGGATATCGCAGGCACGTCCGAACTCGCCGATGGCTTCAGTCGAATCGACGTCGGCGGCAGCGATGCCCTTCTCGACCCACTCAGACGCCGGTAGCTCGGTGTACTCCTGCGCTCCTGCAGCGGTTCGTAGAGCCGCTACAGGTTCCTGACCGGCCTTGATCGCTTCGATGGCGTGGACGATGAACGAGGCCGCTTCGACGATGATTGTCGTGTGGTGGGTCACGTCGGTTTGTTCACGGGCGGCTCGGAGCATCTCCGCAGGCGTGTCCCAGTAGTAGTAGACGACGGCGGCGATGCGGCTAGCGCCGGCCAGTTCGGTTGAGTCTGACCCCGCGTCGTCGACGGCGTCGCCGGCCTGCAGGTGGCGCAGCGTCTGTTTCGTCGCGGCGTCATGGTAGCCCGTGTACTCCTCGAAGCAGGCGCGCCAGTCGGCGGCCCAGCCAGCCTTGTCGAAGCCATCGCGCTGCTCGATTGAGTCGAGCAGGAGCAAGGCCTGGTCGCCGAGGTGGGTGAGCTCGCCGGGCTGCCGGCCGGCGTGGTACTCCATCACCGTCGGTTCGGTGTAGCCGGTGATCGGCACATAGGTCTCTTGCAGCGCGTCCATGTCGTAGACCCAGTGGGGGCCCATGCACAGGGCATCGGCAACGAACGAGCCCCAGAGCGCGGCGTCGCGGTGTCCAGCCATTGTGAATTCCTCCGTGAACGTAGGCGGATCGAATTGTCGGCACGCTGCATCGTAGCAGGCTTGCGACGTCGATAGTGGCCAGTCGATGAGCGAGCTCGGCGAACATCATGTAGCCGTGCGCCATGCCCCTTGGTGAGGCGGGGTCGTGTGATCGACGACGACAGATTCTCGCGGAGCGTCGGTTCGGCCGGCCGGCCGCGCAAACGTGCAAACTGGAGCCGGGCGTCCTATTCTGGCATGGCGGCTAGCGCCTTCGTATAGCCGTATTGTGTTTGGAAACGGAACGCATTCGGAGCAGGGAGAGCACATGAGCAGTTCGCAGCAGGAAGTCATCGTCATTGGCGCGGGAGTGATCGGCACGGCTGTCGCCTACTATCTTGCCGATGCCGGTGTGCCGGTCACGGTGCTCGACGACAAACCGGTCGGTTCCGGCTGCACCTACCACGGCTCCGGTCTCGTCTGGAAGATGATCTGGAATGCGACACCGCAGTACAAGCTCGCGATGGAGGCGCGGGACGTCCTCTTCGAGATCGTGCCCCAGGTCCAGGAAGAGTCCGGCGTCGATCCGATGCTCCACTTCTTCGACACACTCATGCCTATGTTCAATGACGAGGATCTCATTCCCCTCCAACGCGACATCGAGACCAGCGATGGCGACGCCGAGGTGGAGTGGCTCGATCGTGAGGAGGTCCTTGCGCGCGAGCCGCGGATTAACCCGGAAGTCCAGCGAGGCGCATTCCTCGAAGGCTCGGCGCAGATCGACGGCTACGAGCTAGCGCTGGCCTATGCCGCTGCCGCGAAGCGCAAGGGAGCGCAATTCTGGAGCCTGAAGGCGATGGGGCTGGAGAAGGAGGGCGGTAAGGTCACAGCTGTGCGCCACACGGGCGGCGCGATCCCTTGCAAGCACGTCGTCATTTGCATGGGCGCCTGGTCGGACATCGCCAGCGAGTGGCTGGATTATCCGGTCCCGGTACGTCCGCTGAAGGGAGAGACGCTGCGCGTGCGACATCCGGAGGAGTTTCCGCTGAAGGTGTCGCGACCGACCGGTGGCGGCGCAACACCGCGGCGGGACGGATTGCTGATGACTGGCGCAACCGGGGCAAGCCGCTTCAGCGACAGACCTGAAGGGATCATGAAGCTGGAGCTGGACTTCGAGCCGACAGCGGCCGGTTTCGAGCAGATGATCGCACCGTCGCTCTACGTGCTGCCTTGCCTGAAAGAGGCGGAGCTTGTCTACCATCTGGCGGGTCCGCGCCCGCTCTCGGCAGACGGCATGCCGATCATCGGTCCGGTTCCCGGGCTTGAGGGCGCGTATGTCGCGACCGGACATCGTAACAAGGGTATTCACTTCAGCGCGCTGACCGGCCGGATCATCCGGGATTTCATCGCGACAGGTAGCGCCGAGACGATAAACCCGCTGAATACATTTCTTACCGAGCGTTTCGCGGGTATGGACGAGATCGAGTTCACTGCCGCTGGCATCACCGACGAGATCCGGCGGATGTTGTAGCGGCACCGAATCCAGCATTGACACGCGAATCATCTGGCCAGGGTATCCTCGCCACGATGCCCTGGCCGGATTCGTCTTGACACTCGATAGGGCGGTGAGTCCGGGTCTTTACTTGCGGGGATTGGACGGCAACTGGCGCCGCACCACCGATGGCTTGTCCAGCCGTGCGCTGCAAGATCTCAACTGACAACTGAATGTCGTCAGATGCAGCATGTGTTCAGTCTATCGTGAGACGCCGGGCGTGGAGAGCCGCCTGCCTGTGCGGGCGTCAATGCGACGACAGTCCAGAGGACATCCTGGCGAACTGCTTCATTATCGTAGGGGAGCCGACGATCGGATTTGAACCGATGGCCTGCTGTTTACGAAACAGCTGCTCTACCACTGAGCTACGTCGGCTTTGCCTGAACCGCACACAAACCAACGGTCCATCTGCAACGAGGATTCTAACACAGCCCCGTCCCGGCGGCGGGCAACTTTCTGTTACGAGGCACGGTTCTTCTGGTAGGTCGACAGGATGTGATGGCAGGCCTCCTGGCGGGAGTCAGTGACGAGCATCAGGTCGAGGTCGCCGGGGCTGATGCGACCAGTACCCTCGACATGGGATCGTAGCCAGCCAAGCAGGCCCTCCCAGTAGTCCGTACCGAAGAGGACGATCGGGAAGTTGTGGATCTTGCCGGTCTGGACCAGCGTCAGCGTCTCGAAGAGCTCGTCGAGCGTGCCGAAGCCGCCGGGGAAGATGACGAAGGCCTCGGCGTACTTCAGGAACATCACCTTGCGGACGAAGAAGTAGCGAAAGTCGACGGCGATCTCGACGTACTCGTTCATGCCCTGCTCGAAGGGCAACTCGATGTTGGCGCCAACCGACGTGCCTTCGCCCTCGACCGCGCCGCGGTTGCCGGCCTCCATGATGCCGGGTCCGCCGCCGGTGATGATCGAGAAACCATCGCCAACGAGGTCGGTCGCCAGCTGCCGGGCCGCCTGGTACATCGGGTCATCTTCCGGGGTACGGGCGGAGCCAAACATCGTCACCGCCGGCGCGATTGCGGCCAGGGCGTCGAAGCCGGCCACGAACTCGCTCATGATGCGCAACACGCGCCAGGGATCGGAGCCGAGAAACTCCAGGCCGGGAATGTCCCGGCGGCGCAGGAGTGTCTCGTCCTCGGTCGGCAGGCCGAGGCGGGTGCGCCGGTTCAGGGGCAGGTTCGCCGGCATCGATTGATCCGGCTCCCAACCGGGGTGACGGCCGGGCAGGTTGCGTTTGCGGTCGCTCAATGAGTCCTCCAGCTGTCCAAGTGCGAGTTATCGGAGCTTCAAGATGTCGCCACGGGTAATGATGCCGAGCGGTGTCTCGCCGACGTTGCCGTGTTCGGTGACGACCGCGGCGACGACATCGTCGTTGGCCAGCGCGTCCGACACGCGGCGGATGCCCCACTCGCGGCCAACCGGCGCCACGACGAGGTAGTCCCGCGTTTCGATGACATGCCGCACGCTTGGCGAGGTGTCGTCGCCGTCGATCTCGCGGCGGGCTTCGGCGGCGACAATATCGCGGTAGGTCAGCAGGTCGACAAGCTTGCCACGATCGTCGACGACGGCCAGCTGCGGGAAGCCGCGCGCCAGCATCCTGTCACGCGCCTCGGTCGCCGGCGCTGACGCTGCGACTGACGCGACGGGCCGGCGCGCCATCTCGAAGGCGTTGTGGGCGGCGGTGCGGATGATCTTGTCGACGCCGTCGATGATGCGCAGGGCGGCTTCCGGGCGGAGCGTGAGGTCTGGGTTGTGAGCGAGGGCATTGCGCGTTGCCCGGAAGCGCTCGGATTGGGCTGAGATGCTCTGGGCGCGGCCGCCGAGGCGTTCGAGAAACTGAATTGAGTCGTGCATCCCGGGGCGTTCGTTCTCGTAGCCGAGTATTGCGGCCAGGTTGGCGAGGAAGAGATCGAGCGTCTTGAGCGCCCGTTCACCGGCAGCGCAGATGTCGACATCCGCAAGCTCGCGAATCTCCTCGAGCTCGCGCGCGAACGAGTCTCGGTCAAGTCCCGGCGCGAATGGTCCCTGACGGGCGTCGGAAGCCCTTGCGGTCAACGCTGATCTCCCCAGTACACTGCGTTGCGGTCGGTGTGACACGCTCCTGTTACATTCGTCAACGATAACATTCGTGGACAGGCACGCAGTGGCGTTGGTGGGGACGGCATGGCTCGTATTCTCGTGGTCGAGGACGACCAACACATCTCGAATCTGATCAAGATCTATCTCGAAAGCGATGGCCACGAGGCAGTTCAGGCGTTCGATGGCCGGGAGGGCGTTCGGCTGGCGGGCGTCGAAGCGCCGGATCTGGTCATCCTCGACCTGATGTTGCCGGGGTTGCACGGGCGTGACGCGTGCACCGCCATTCGCCGCACCTCAGCCGTTCCGATCCTGATGCTGACCGCGCTGGACGACGACCGCGACGTGATCGAAGGCCTCGACGTCGGCGCGGATGACTACCTGACGAAGCCCTTTGAACCAAAGGTGTTGCTGGCGCGGGTGCGAGCAGCGTTGCGCCGCGCGGCTGGGCCGGTCGAGCTTGTCCAGGAGATTCGTCTGGGGGACATGGAGATTCGCCCGGAGGAGCGGACGCTACACATCGCCGGTGAGCCGACCGAGCTGCGGGCCAGGGAGTTCGACCTGCTGCTGGCGCTGGCGCGGGCACCGCACATCGTGCACACGCGTGAGAATCTGCTCGAATCGGTCTGGGGCCGGGGGTACGACATCGACACGCGGACCGTTGATGTGCACATCAACCGGCTGCGCGCCAGGCTTGGCGGCGCGGCGACCGAGATCGAGACGGTGCGTGGCGTCGGCTACCGCATCATCCCGGGCAAAGCAGCCGCGAACTAGGCACGGCGCTTCCAGAGCTGCCAGCGCTGTTTCCAGGATGCCTGCCGCTGGTCCTGCTCCTTGCGCCACATCAGTTCGGCGTTCTTTGCTTCGATTGCTGTCTCTAAAGAGCGGGCATAGTCCGCCGTCTCGGTGTAGAGCCGTTCCAGCTTGCCGACGTAGGCATTGGCCTCGGAGCCGGGCGCATTCTTCCAGGGCAGGGCACAGTAGCGCAGCAGCGGCTGCGCGGCGTGTTCCCAGGTGAAGCGCTGGGCGACGGTTGCGATCCGGCTGCGAAGCGCCGCGCCGGACTCCTGATCGAGGATGTCCAGCACGGCTTGCGCGACGGCTTCGGGGTCGCCGGGCGGCACAACTTGGCCGAGCTGTTCACTCGCCACGAGGTCGGACAGGACGTCGCCTTCTGTGGCGACGATCGGCACGCGGCACCAGAGGTTGTCGAGCAGGCGGGTGCGAAAGGCGAAGCGTGATTCGATGGTCGGAACATGCAGCGAGAGCGTCAGCGCGGCTTGGAGCAGCCAGTCCTGACGAGTGTCGTAGTCAACCCAGTCATTGAAGATGACGTGGCGATCCAGGAGACCCAGCTCCGCAGCCAGGGTCCGGGCCCGCTCGACCAGCGCCATCTCTGCCACCTCAACGCTGGGGCTCCGGACGCCCATGAAGATGAGCCGGGCGGGGATCCCTCGCTTGACCAGCAGCGCCGTGGCCTTGATCGCGGTCAGCGGGTCCAGCCAGTTCCAGATGCCGCCGTTCCAGAGCAGTATCGGGTCACGCGGGCCGATGACACTGAATGTCTCGCGCGGCCCGGCGCCGGTCGGCAATGGCCGGTCGGCCGGCAGGCCGAGCGGTACGACGTCGATCAGCGAGCGCATCTCCGGGTTGGCGTCGAGCTGTTCGGGCATCATCCGGCCGGTTGCCGCGAGCGCGCCCAGCCAGAAGTCGCGTTGCCGCTCGGATGCGCAAATGTAGAAATCTCCGATCTCAAGCAAGCGCGTGAGTATCTCATGGTCATCGGCGCGGAGTGGCCGGCCCCGGTCGGGGTCAACCCGCGCGTACTCCAGCTTCTCCAGAAACCAGGGCGCATAGAGATCGATCACCATGTGAACCCCGGCGAGGTCTTGGGCGTCGAGGTGGAGATACGGCGGCATCTGGGAGATCACGACGTCATGTTCCCGGATCATGCACGCCAGCTTCTGCTCGGCGGCGCTGCGGGAGGCAGCACCGTATGCGGCTATGCTTACGCCCGGCGGCGGCGCCATCGGCGGCTTCCGCGGGCTGGCGAGGGTGACCGGTTGCTGCGTGGCGACGACCCGCGCGAGGTTCCAGTAGCGAATACCGGGACCGGCCATCTTGCGGTCGATGGTATCGGTTGCGATAAAGAGCACCCTGGGAGGTGATGGCACATTGGACTCCGCCCGGCAGCTTCAGATCGGTCGCGCGCGAACCGGTGATTGGTCCGCGATCATCGTCAACTATAACGGCGACCCGTTCCTGCCTGCCTGTCTGGAAGCACTTGGGCGGGTGCGGCTGCGCCCGAAGGACGTCTTTGTCGTCGATAACGCCTCGACTGACGGCTCGCTGTTTGAGATGAACGGCTATCCGTGGGCCGAGGTCGTCAAGAACCCAACGAATCTCGGTTTCGCCGGCGGTGCGAACACCGGCCTGCGACGGGTCGAGACGAGCTACGCGGTCATTCTCAACCCGGATGTCGAGGTCGCGCCGGATTTCGGCGAGCAGTTGGTCGAGGCCTTCGGCGCGAGTCCCCGGCTAGGCGCGGCTGGCACGCTGTTGACCTACCCGGACGGCGAGACGATCCAGCATGCCGGCGGCCGCGTCTACCGGCCCGGTTTCCACACCGACCACCTGGGACGCGGCGAACCGATCTCGGCGGAGTTCGGGCAGATCGTGGACATCGACTACGCGACCGGCGCGGCGCTCGTGCTACGGATGGAGGCCGCGCGCGAGGTTGGTGGCTTCGACGAGACGCTGGCTCCCGTCTATTACGAGGACGTAGACCTCTCGACGATGCTCCGCAAACACGGCTGGGATGTCCAGCTCATCCCGACGCTGCGCGGCCTGCACCACGAGGGCGTGACGCTCGATTACTCGCGCGATTACTTCGTGCTCCTCAATCGCAACCGCTACCGCTACGCCATGAAACACCTGTCGTCGCGCGAGTGGTTCGAAGAGTTCGTGCCGTGGGAGATCGCCCGGATTCGCCACGACCTGGCGAAGACGGAGGCGGCGGGTAGTACCGAGGTGATCGGCATCGAGGGGTTGGACATGCTGCTGCGCCAGCTCGACCCGCTCGCCGGCGCAGATGCCGCTTCGATTGGTGTCCCGCCCTACCCAGGCGGTGCATTCGACCTCGCCGAGCTCGACCGGTTGCGGGTTGTAGGAGGGCAACCGTCGACATCGCGCGTCCCGCTCATCGGCCGGCTCTGGAGCAGATTCCTCGGCATCGGCGCGCGGCGCTACGTTGACGAGGCGCTTCTCGAGCAACGGGCGTTTAATGACGCTGTCATGCGAGCTCTCACGATTCAGCAGGACCGCAATACGCTACAGGACCATGTAAACCGCGAACAGACGGCTGCGTTGATGCTCTTCGCGCTTGTCGCGCTGCGTCGACTCGACGATCTGGCGGGGGAGGATAAGCCTGTTGGAGATTGACACACCACCATCTGCGCTCCACTTAGCCTTGATGCGACCGCTACGGCGAATGGTCGCCGGACGGGAGGGCCACGTACTTGCTCAGGATCGGAATCGTCACCTCCCCGCCCAGGTAGATGCGGCGGGCCCAGAACGCGCCCGGCGCGAACGGCACGAGGATCAGCAGCGGCATCAGGCAGATGTAGAGGAAGTTGCTGCTGGCCAGCAGGACAAGCGCGATGATCGCTGAGGCCAGGAGCACAAGGAACGGTCCCGACCAGAGCAACGCCTGAACGGTGTGGTAGCGCATCCAGCGCTCACTGCCGCTGTCGCCTGTCAGGTTGACGAGCGGCACAACCGGGGTGAACAGGTAGCCAAGCGCCGCCGCGAGTCGGCGCGGGTCGTCATCGGGTGGCCGCTCATCCGTTGAAAACTTCGTGGTCATTGCCCGCGGCTCCTTGGCGCGTGTTAACGAGAGACGCCCGGGGTGGTGGGAGCCACCCCGGGCGCAATCGTAGCGAACTATCGGTGGAGACTAGGCTCCAGGATCGACCGCCGTGATCTGATCGCGGACAACGCCGCCCGGATACTCATCCGAGTGGACATTGACGTACGAGTCACTGGTGATGTCGTCGGAGCCTTCCATGAGGTCCACGAGATCCATGAGCGTCATGCCGTCGAGAACACCGACGAGGTCGTCAGCGGTGATCCGTCCGGTGCTCAGAATGCCGTAGGCCTCGACCGGATCGGCACCGTCATCAAGGCTGAAGAGGAATGCGACAACGCCGCCATTCTCGTCCTCACGGCCGGCGTGGATATGCGCGGCCGTCACATCGTCAACGTCCTTGACGTTGAGCATGTAGTAGAGAATGTCGTCGAAGTCGTCGTACCAGAACATCGCGTTGCCATAGCCGTCGCTGAGCGAGGCTTCCGGCAGCTCGTTCGCGCCGTCGAGATCGTCGGCGACATACGCCTCCGAATCAGCCGGGACGATCATCGAGCAGGCGATCGGCAGCGTCGCGATGTACTCTTCGCCGTCGCTGAGGCCGTGGAGCACGATGACGCGTTCTTCGACGTCCTCATAGGCGATGGGATCGACGGTGTAGGTCTCGCTGAAGCTAAAGCTACCGTCGCCCGATGCGGTCGGATAGGCATCCGCCTCGCCACCGATGGTCAGCGGCAACTGAACCCCGCCATAGGCATCGGCGCCTTCTTCAAGGTCGACCCAGTCGTCGCCGTCTTCATCGTAGTCAGGTCCAGGGCAGACGGCCAGTTCGCCGTCGTCGCCGTGGATGTGCTGCGGGTGGACCATGTCGGCTTCGAAGCCGGTGCCGTTGATCTCAACGGTCAGCTGGTCCTCATTGAGGGTGAGCGTGCCCGTCGCCATGACGCCGGAGTTGTTGAGCTCACCGAAGTACAGGTGATACTCCTCGGCGTCAGGCTGCTCCGGGAGCTCGCCTTCCATGATCTCGCCACAGCCGACCGGCAGGAGCGGATCGAGGCCGTCCGCGCCTTCACCGCCATGGAGGACGATGACGCGCTGCGACAGGTCGCCGAGCACTTCCGGATCAACCGTCAGTGTCTCCTGGTAAGCGATTTCGCCGGCGTTGTCAGCAGACGGGAACGGTTCCAGGCCGTAGAGGACCGGGCCATAGGCCGGCGCGCCCTCTGGGAGATCCACGAAGCCGTCTTCATTCATGTCCATGTCAGGCGTCGGGCAGACCGCGACCTGGGACTGGAGCAGCGCGGCCATGTCCTCGGCGTTAAAGCCGTGGATGTGCTGCGCGTGCTGCTCGAGCGCCGCAAGGCCATCAGCGTTGACGCTGACGTGCAGCTGGTCGCCGTCGAGCTCGAAGGTCGCCGTGCCGGTCACGCCGGACTCGTTCAGTCCGCCGATCTCGGTGTAGTACATCCCGTCGTACTCGCCCGGTTCCGGCGCGTCGCCTTCTTCGAGGTCGCCACATGCGACAGGAATGCCGACGTTGTACTCGTCATCAACCATCATGCCGTGGATGACCACCGCACGCATGGCCGGATCGCCGAGCATCTCAGGATCAACAGTCAGCGTCTGAGAGTAGCTCAGGTTGCCGTCGGCATCCGCCATCGGGAAGGGCTCGAGCGCGACGATAACTGGTCCGTAGGCGTCAGAATCGACACAGGTCGACTCGGAGCCATCCTCGAAGCCATGGATGTGCTGAAGGTGCTCAACGTCCGGCGTCAGGCCGCTCGCGTCGATCTCAACCGACAGCTGCGTGCCGTCGAGTGTGAGCATAACGGAACCGGAAACACCGGAATCGTTGAACTGGTTCAGGTCGGCGTAGTAGGTGCCATCGTAGTTCTCAGGCTGGGGCTGATCGGCATAGCGCCAGGTCCAGTAGTGCTGGCCGACGTTGCCGGCTTCGACCTGGAAGCCTGCGTCATTGGCCGGTGTGTAGGTCAGGCAGCGGCGTTCGAAGCACTGCCAGAGCACATCGGTGTCCGTGCCGCCGACAGGCGCCGTGGCCCAGTAGGCCTCGGTGATCGGCAGGCCGGTGGCGTAGTACGGGTTCGGGAAGAGCAGATCCTGAACGATCTGTCCATCCTCCCAGACCGGGCCGGACGAGTTCATGAACTCCCAGAAAGGAGCGGCGACGGTGTGGTCGATGCCGGGTACCATCACATTTTCAGCGGCCGTCACGCCGTACTCGGCGTAGCTGGCGTCGTCCTCGGCCTCGCCATCTTCATTGAGCGTGCGAGTGATCGCCGCGCCTTCGCTGTCGGCCGGCTCGTCCCGCAGGTCGTAGTCGGCGATGTCAGCGTAGGTGGGTGAGAAGGCATTGCCCGGGTCGCCAACGATGTTGACGTCGGCGGCGCCGTGCGCTTCGAAGTTGGCATCGCCGACCTGCATCATGCCGGTCACCATCTCAACGACCAGCAGGCCGTTTGTGACGTACCAGAGGCCGTCGTCGTCCGCGCTGGGATCGGTGATCTCCATGCGGGACTTGTCAAAGTACTGCACCTGACGCATGCCATCTGGCGACTCGGTGTAGTCCTCCATCATGACCTCGGAGCGGCCGGGGCCCCAGTTCCAGGTACGGCTGATGACGCCGTCCTCGACTGGCTTGTCGGTGCGATCCCAGGTGCGCTGGAATTGCGGCGTGCCTGGATCGTATTCATCTTCAAACTGGGCCAGCGCGGGAGCTGCTGTTAGCGCGAGCATCAATAGGACGCCCATAGCTCCGAATACTGGCTTACGAAGCAAAGATTTCAAACTCTGCTCCTCCTCCCTGTGTGAGAGTCGCGAATAAAAAACTGTCGCTCGAGCGCGCACTCCGTTGCCGTCTCCCACGCCGGCAACAACGTCGTCCGAGACGCTTGTTGTCGTTTGTTGTTGTCCCCTTACGTGTCTAATAGAGACCGTCTCCTCATGTCTCCTACGAACCACCCTGCCGAGTTGGATGTTGTGGCGTTGTGCGCCGACAGCAGCAGTCAGGAGTCCACTATCAACCGTACAGGACGAAACGGCCCGGACATCTCGAAAATCCGGGCCGTCTCGCCGTTTGTGCCTTCGGATGTGCCGTTGGCTAGTTCAATGTATAGCGCGTGTACTCGTGCTGATCCGGTGGGCCAGGCGCGACGAACAATTCGCCCGTAGAGGGCCGGGCGATCACCGAGGCAAAGGTCATGTAGTCCGTCGGGCCGTCGCCCTCGTGGCGACAGATCGCGTCTGGCGCGTGCTCGCGGTCGCGGAAGAAGGTCATCGTGTCTTCGACGGTGATCGAGCCGCGCTTCGATTCGATCAGCTCGGTCATGCGGTCGTAGCGGGTGCAGCTGTTCTGAAGGCGGTCGCCCTTGGCCTGCTCCAAGTCCTGCACCTCCGCGCAGAGGAAGTGGTTGGAGTGGGCGATGACCCCGTCACGCGGTTCAATGACGCCCTCGCGCTCGACGGCCAGCTCGAGGTCCACCGCGTCGCCGGAACCATCCATGACGATGAGATTGCGGGACGACGCGCGGCGGATCGGCGCGAGGCGCTTGCGGGCTGCCGCGACCGATTCCTCCTCCAGGGCCGTGCGCGAGAAGAGGTAGCGCGGATAGCCGGCGCGCCAGCCGGTCGTGTTGATGAAGTTGGCGAAGGCGGCCATGCGCGAGCCGCTGATGCCGATGTAGGAGATCTGGCCGGCCGGGGTCAGCATCAGGATATCCGGGCGGTCATCGTCGTGGGAGATCTTCATGACGATGCCGAGATCGCGCGTCGGGGCCGGCAGATCGGCGTTCTGGCCGGCAATCGGGATGCCGTCGGCTGTCAGATCGCCGGAGATGGCAAAGGTCGTGCATTCGTTGGCGATCATCTCGCGAGCTTCGGCGGCCGCAGTCGAGCCCTCGGCGTCGAAGGCGGTCGTCTGAAGCTCGGCGCGGAGCTGGAGCATGTAGGCCTCTTCGACGGTGATGTCCGCGCCGCGCGCCAGGCCCTTGATCTCGGCCGCGAACTTGGGCGCGTACTCCTCGATGTAGGGCATGTAGAGGCGCGCTCGGCGGCGCTGCTCAGGGCCGTCAATCTCCGACTTGCGGAGCTTTGCCGTCGCCATCTCAAGATGCTGGTGGACGAGGCCGCGTACCTGCTCGCCGTGCTGCTCGCCGATCTGCTCGGGGCTCCCAGAGAATTCGAAATAGGGAAACTCATTCATGCGTGGAGTCCTTCTCATCGTGTTGCGTGTGCCACGGGTCGTCTCGTAGCCGGGCCATTGCCAGGGCATCGACGAACGCGCCCTCGCGGTAGGCGTACTTGCGGTAGACGCCTTCGACCTCGAAGCCGAATTTCCTGTAGAGCGCGATGCCAGCCGCGTTCTCGGCAAAGACTTCAAGCTCTAAGCGTCTCAGGTTGTACCAGTTGTCGGCGAGATCCACGATCGCCGCGAGCAGTGCCGAACCGACGCCGCGGCCCTGGTACTCGACTTCGACGCCCATGCCGAATGCGCCGACATGATGCGCCCGCCGGCCGCGTACCTCGAAGCCCGCGCCGCCGACGACGCGCCCGTCAATCTCGGCAACGAGCGCGCGTGTCGTCGTGTCAGCCTCGAAGCGCCTGGACCAGAAGTCGGGCGACTCAAATGGGATGCGGAGGGTGCCGAAGGCGACCTGGCGTTGATTGTGGATGCGCGTCCAGGCTTCCACGTCGGTGGTGGGATCGAGCGCGCGAATGATGACGTCGCTATTGCTCACGGCGACAACCTCGCCATCGTGTATGCGTCGACGTAGCGCCCGGCGCGTTGTGCGTACTGGCGGTGGGTCGCTTCGATCTCGAAGCCGAAGCGTTTGTAGAGCCGGATTGCGCGCTCATTCTCGACCAGCACCTTCAGCTCCAGGCGCTTGATCCCGTACCACTGCTCGCCAAGGTCGATGATCGCGCTGAGCAATTCCGACCCGATGCCACGCCCGGCGAACTCCGGGTCGACTGCGATACCAAAGCTGGCCGCGTGCGCGCGCCGGCCAGCGTAGAGTGTGAGCGATGCAAAGCCGGCAATCGTCCCATCCCACTCAGCTACCAAGATGCGCTCGTTCGGTGTGTTGGTCACCCGTCGCGCTTGTTCGCTGACAGCCATATACGGCGGTTGCGACGTTTCCTGCATCACCTCAGGCAGACCGTGGATGCGGGTATATGCGGCGACGTCCTCCGGCTCGGCGGCGCGGATTGAGATGGCGGAAGTTTCAGTCACGCATGGCCAATCGGGCGACGGCAACGGATGCCGCGAACAGCAGGCCAAAGAGTAGCGCGAAAATCAGCCGTCCGGCGGCAGCGCCCGCGCCGCCGATACTCAGCCCGGCGACAGAGACGAATAGTCCAAAAAGCCCGGACGCGAAAAGCAGCAGCGACAACAGCGCAAATGGCGCGCCGGCGATCAGGCCGAAGCGGTCCGGGTGCGTCGAGCGACCGCTGGCCTGAGCCAGCCGCCGGTGGGTGCGGGCATAGCGGAACCAGACGACGATGGCGAAGATGACGGAAAGCACGAGCACGACGAGCCCGGCATTGACGCCCGGCACCGATACGAAGAAGCGCAGGAGCCATCCCAGCAGCGCCAGCAGAAAGGCGAAGACGAGCGCCGCGACGAGAAAGATCCCGTTGGCGACCGCGAGGCGGATGCCGTCGACGAATGCCCCGCCGGTTGGGCTGAGCCAACCACGGATCGTAGTGAGCGGCGATTGATCGCGGTCGAAGTGAACTTGCGATTGCATTGTGCCTGGTTAGTCTCCGCTTCCTTGCCCCAGTTGAATTCTAGTCGCCGAGCGCGGGCTCCGGCAGTTGTTATACTGGATTGCACGAGTGACCCAGCCGACCAGCCAGACAGGGAGGACGGAAGATGGGCAAGGCAATTCTGGGAATCGTCGTTGTCGCCATCGTTGGCATCGTTGCGATGATGCTCTATCGCTCGGCGGCCGGGGAGGATTTCCCCGACGACGAGTGGTTCGAATTCGAAGTTCCCGAAGAAATCTAGTTCGAACCAGACACAAACCGGCGGCGCAATTGCGCGCCGCCGGTTTTTCGTCGCCTGCTTGTGTCTAGTCAGTCGGTGTGCGTGCTTCGGCTTCCTTGGCCAGGGATTCCAGATTGCCCAGCAACGCCTGCCGCTCTGTCTGGACGTGCTCGATCACGCCGTCAAGCGCGACGATCACCGACGCGTCGCGGTCCTGGTCGCGCCGCTTGATCTCCGCTCCGCCGGCCTGGAGCGAGCGGGAGCTGACGGTGATGCGGATCGGGACGCCGATCAGGTCGGCGTCGGCGAACTTCACGCCCGGCGAGGCGGCTCGGTCGTCGTAGAGCGTGTCGATGCCGCCGGCCATTAATGCATCGTAGAGATTGTCGGCCTCGTTCTGGATCGCCTCGTCATTGCCCAACGCCACGATATGCACATCGAACGGCGCGACGCTGAGCGGCCACTTCAGGCCGGCGTCGTCGTGGTGGTGTTCGGCGATTGTCGCCAGGTTGCGCCCGACACCGATGCCGTAGGAACCCATGATGATCGTGTGCTCGCGGTCCTCGTCGTCGAGATAGGTCGCATTGAGCGGCCCCGAGTAGGTCGTCCCGAGCGAGAAGATGTTGCCAACCTCGATGCCGCGGCTCTCGACGAGCGGCGCGCCATCGACCGGCGACGGCATGCCGCCCCGCACCTGGGTGATGTCGGCGACGACGTCCGCTTCGTAGTCGCGCCCGAGATTGACGTTGAGCAGGTGGTAATCCACCTTGTTCGCGCCCGCCACCAGATTCGGCGTGCGCGCCGACTCGTCGGCGACGACCTTGACGCCAGTCAGGCCGACCGGCGAGGCATAGCCCGGCACCGCGCCGGAGGCCCGGATCAGATCGGCGTCGGCGAATTCAAGCACGTCGGTGCTCAGGAGCTCGCTGAGCTTCTCCTCGCTGACCTCGCGGTCGCCGCGGATCGTGACGAAGACGAGCTCGTCGCGGACGTTGAAGAACATCGCCTTGAGCGTGCGGCTGGTCGGAACGTCCAGGAACTGCGCGACATCCTCGATGGTCTTGCAGTCCGGCGTCGCGACCTCCTCCATCTCCAACAGCTCTTCGTCCGGGATCTCCAGGGTCGTGGTTGCGACCTCGGCATTGACCGAGTAGTTGCCATTCGGCGAGATCAGCAAGGTGTCCTCGCCGATCTCGGACTCGTAGGTGAACTGGAGGGAGATATCGCTGCCCATGTAGCCGCCGCTCGCTTCGACGACGACGACCGGAAGGTCGAAGCGGGCGAAGATGCGCAGGTAGGCGCGGTGGAACTCGCGGTAGATCCGCAGGAAGTCGTCGCGGTCCAGGCTGAAGGAGTAGGCGTCCTTCATCGTGAACTCGCGACAGCGCAGGAGTCCGCCGCGCGGCCGCGGCTCATCGCGGAACTTCGTCTGGATCTGAAAGAAGGAGAACGGCAGCTCGCGATAGGATTGCACGCTGCGCCGTACGAGGTCGGTTGCGACTTCCTCGTGTGTCGGCGCGAGCACCATGTCGCGCTCGCTACGGTCCTGGAGCCGGATCATCTCCGGCCCGACCCGGTCCCAACGCGCCGTCTCCTTCCAGAGGTCGGACGGTTGGACGAACGGCATCGACAACTCGTAGCAGTCGATTGCCTCCATCTCCTCGCGCAGCACCTGTTCGATGCGCCGTGCGCTTCGTTCACCGAACGGCAGGAGCGAGTAGATGCCCGATCCAAGCTGCCGCTGGTAGCCGGCGCGTGTCAGCAGCTGCGCGCTGACGGTGTCCGTGCCGGCCGGCGCGTCGCGCAGCGTCGAGACGAACAGCTTACTCATTCTCATGGGGGAAATCCTTCCCGTTACATCATCATCCCGGCCCTTGCGGAAGGGCCAGAGTTAACCATCGAACCGGCAGTCCCGCCACGCGCCGTGCTTAGCGCGTCGAGACGCCGATAGGCTGTCGAGTTGGAGTTCCGGGAGTGCGTGGGTAACGGGCGGGAGTGCGGCGCTTCTGGGCGATGCGAACGAATCTTGCGCCATTGACCGGACTCTCGGACAGGTCGAGGAGCCGCCCGCCGAGGGTGTCGATCGCATTCATGGCTTCGCGCAATTCGGCCTCCACCTGCTGACCTTTCGGGAGTACCGCCATGCCTCCGCGTTGCAGGAATGGGAGCGTGTATTCGACAAGCACAGGTAGCCGCGCAACGGCGCGCGACACGACCACAGTATAGCAACCGCGATGCTCGGCGTCGTGCGCGAGTTCCTCGGCGCGGCCGTGGATCGTCTGTGCGTTGTCCAGGCCCAGCGTTGCGATCATCTCGTCGACCACGGCCAGCTTCTTCGCCGTCGAGTCGAGCAGGACCACCGTGGAGTCCGGCATGGCGATGGCCAGCGGGAGACCCGGTACGCCGCCGCCTGTGCCGACATCGATGAGCGTGTGCGGCCCAGGGCCGATCTGCGGGATGAGCGCCAGCGACTCCGCCACAAGCCGCGAGTCAACTGCCTCGGCGCTCTTCAGCGCGGTGAGGTTCATCCGCTCATTCGCTTCGAGGAGTAGATCGCGGTACCTGGCAAGCAGCGCGAGCTGGTCATCGGATAGTTCGACGGAGAGCAGCGCCAGCGCCTCTGGAACTGAAAGCTCGGCCCGATCCGCCGCCACGCTTAGTCGCCGGAGACGGACGTGGTGCGAACGGGCAGCTCGAGCGCGGCTTCGACGATGTCCTGGATGTCGATCCCGGCCTGCTTGCGGAGCGCGTCCTGCGACGCATGGTCGAAGAAGCGGTCCGGGATGCCGAGGATGTGGAGCGGTACGTGCAGCCCCTCGCGTGCCAGGAGCTCGGCGACGGCGCTGCCGAAGCCGCCGGCCGCGACATTCTCTTCGACGGTGATGACGCCGCCGGTCTGACGCGCCAGGCGGAGGATGAGCTCCTCGTCGAGCGGCTTGACGAAACGCGCGTTGACGACGCTCGCCTGGATGCCGCGCTCGGCAAGTATTTCAGCGGCGCGTTCGGCCGCCAGCACGCGCGAGCCGATGGCGAGAATTGTCAGGTCAGCGCCTTCGCGGATGAGCTCGCCACGACCAATCGGCAGCGCGACTGGCGCACGCCCAGACGCTTCTCCGGTGCCCGAGCCGCGCGGATAGCGCAGGGCAATCGGGCCATCTTCGTAGTCGATCGCCGTCTTGAGCATGTCGGCCAGCTCGATCTCGTCTTTCGGCGCCATGATCGCGATATTCGGCAGGCAGCGTAGATACGAGAAATCAAAGACGCCGTGGTGCGTCCGGCCGTCGTCGCCGACGAAGCCGGAGCGGTCCATCGCGAAGACGACCGGCAGATTCTGGATGCAGACATCGTGGACGATCTGGTCGTAGGCGCGTTGGAGGAAGGTCGAGTAGATCGTCGCAACCGGGCGTAATCCGCGTGTCGCCATCCCGGCCGCGAAGGTCACGGCGTGCTGCTCGGCGATGCCGACGTCGAAGAAGCGGCCGGGGTGTTCCTCGGCGAACTGCAGGAGCCCGGTGCCGTCCGGCATGGCGGCGGTGATCGCGACGATACGCTCGTCATCCCGCGCCAGCTTGGCGAGCTCGATGCCGAAGACGTCCTGGTATTTAGGCGGCGACGGTTTTGACGGTCCGCTGGAGACGACCTTGGCGGCGTGGTGTTTGAAGGGGTCGTCCTCGGCCCACTCGAAGCCCTTGCCCTTGACGGTGACGGCGTGGACCATGACCGGGCCTTCGAGATCGTGGACCTGGTTGAAGGTCTCGATGAGCTCGTCGATATCATGGCCGTCGATCGGGCCGAGGTAGGTGAAGCCGAGCTCTTCCCAGATCATCGTGTGGTAGACGAACTCTTTGAAGGCGTCGAGCGAGCGCTTGCTCAGATCGAGGAAGAAATCGCCCTTCGGCGCGTTCTTCATCAACCGTTCGATCTGCTTCTTGGCTTTCCCGTAGCGTTCGTCAGTGCGGACACGGGAGAGGTATTTGGTCATTGCGCCGACGTTCGGGGCAATGCTCATCTCGTTGTCGTTGAGGACGACGAGGAATGGCAGGTTGTAGCTGCCGGCATTGTTGAGCGCCTCGAAGGCCATGCCGCCGGTGAGCGCGCCGTCACCGATGACGCTGATGACCCGGCCCGGTTCACCTTGCAGGTGCCGCGCCATCGCCATGCCGAAGCCGGCGGAGATGCTGGTGCTGGCGTGGCCCGCACCAAAGGCGTCGTGTTCGCTCTCCTCGCGCTGGAGGAAGCCGGAGAGGCCACCCTCTTTGCGGATCGTCGAAAAGCGCTCGCGGCGCCCCGTGACGAGCTTGTGTGGATAACCTTGATGGCCGACATCCCAGACGATCTGGTCGGTTGGCGAGTCAAAGACGTAATGAAGGGCAAGGGTCAGCTCGACGGACCCGAGGTTGGAGGCGAAATGGCCGCCGTTCACGCTGGTGACCTGATGCACCTCGTCGCGGATCTCGCGCGCCAGTGTCTTGAGCTCGCGTGGCGTGAGCCTCTTCAGGTCCGCCGGCGCGTTGATCCGATCGAGATAACTCATGCTTCCTCCGTGTAACGGGTTGGAGCCGAGAACGCAGGTCGTGCATCCTGCGCAATCATGATCCCCCTGAGTGCAGGCGCGGCGAGACTAGCAGCCGTGCCAGAGCAGCGTCAATTCATCGCGAGGGTGGAACGTCGAGACGCTACCGGGAACCCTCCCCCTTCGCCCCCATTAAAGCAGACAAGTTATGGTGAAGTTATCGCCAAAGAGAAATCAGCAGCCGGAGTGAACCCGGCCGCTGACGCGGCGTGAGTCTGCCTGGCGCGATACTAGCCGACCGGCTGGCCTTCCTCAGCGCCCATGCGACGCGGTGAGATATCGGTCTTCTGAATCATCTCGGTAACGCGGCTCTCGATCCGGGCGAGGACGGCGTCGACCTCGGTCTGGGTGACCTCGCCGGCTGCGACGAGCTCCGCGGCTTTTGCCTCGGGAGCGGCCATGATCGCGTCGACGAGCGCGGCATCATCGACGCCACGGGAATTTGCGTACTCGGAGAGACTTTCGCCAGCCACGATGGCTCCCAGCACCTCGCGCTTCTCGGTCCCGGTCGCCTCGGCCGTTGCCGTGACGGCGTTCCCAGGCCGATAGAGCACGCGGCCGATACAGACGCCCAGGTGTTTCTCGTCGAGCCGTGCGTCGATCTCGGCCGCCTGCTCGGCCGAGATCACGGCGTCATTGACGAGCTCGTCGAGGAATTCGTCGCGCAGCGGATCTTCGCGCGCGACACGTTCCAGACACTGGCTGACGGATGTCGGCTGGTTCCGCTGTCCTCTGTTGGCGGGTTCGTCTGCCGACGCGACGAACGGCACGGCGACCAATGCGATGAGCGCGATGCCGAACAGTGCCGCGACGGTCAAGAGTCGCCCGCTGCGGAGCCGGCCTGCGATCTTCTTCATACGTGGAGCCTCCTAGATGTGCGCTCCGACGCGCGTGGCAGCGTTGCAAGCACGCGTCAGTGCTGGACTGTTTCGCGAGGACCGTTCCCCGCTACGTCTTCAGGCTAGGGGGCGTTTGTAACAGCTGTGTGAATCCTGGCTTGACGACGGTCAAGCACTATCGTCCAGGCGTAGCGGGAGCTCGATGGTGAAGGTCGTGCCGGCATTCACTCTGCTCTCGACACTGATCGTTCCACTCAGCCGGTTGACGATCTCCTGCACGATTGCCAGGCCGAGGCCGTAGTTCTTGGATGGAGGGCCTGCCTCGCGCTCACTCGCGCGATAGAAGCGCTCGAAGATGCGCTGTAGATCTTCTGGAGCCATCCCTGCGCCATCATCGGTGACGGCCAGGCGCACGAGCGGACCTCGACCGGCATCGGTCACCGCCGTGGCCTGGAGCCCTACATGGCCGCCCGGCGCGGTGTGCCGCAAGGCGTTGCTCGTCAAGTTGCCCAGTGCTTGCCGCAGCAGCTCGTGATCGGTCCGCAGCGTGACTTCTGACGCTGTGGCTGTGAGCTCGACATCGCGCTCTAGCGCCACGGGCCGGAATTCGCGCGCGACGCTAACGAGCAGGTCGCTGGCCTCGACGGCCGTGATCGTCAATGGGAGTTGGCCGGATTCCAGGCGCGCGAGCTGCAAGATCTGCTCGACCAGTGTTGCCATGCGCCGGGCTTCGTCGGAGATGACGTCGAGCGCTTCTACTTGCCCCGCCTCATCCGCGATCACGCCGTCGCGCAGTCCTTGCGCGTAGCCCTGGATCGAGGTGAGCGGTGTGCGTAGCTCGTGGGCGATGTTGGCGAGCAGGTCGCGTTGCGAGCGATAGGTCCCGGCCAGCCGGTCGAGCATGTTGTTGAAGGCGTGGACCAGCGCGCCGACCTCGTCGCTCCCCTCGCTCGATATGCGCGTGTCGAGGTCATGCGCCGCTATCCGGCTGACGGTGTTCGTCACTCGCCGGAGCGGGGCGGCGATGGCCCGCGCGATGAACAGGGCGACGAGCACCGAGATGCCAAGGGCGATCATCGAGGCGACGGCCAGCGGTCGCACGAATTCGTCAAGGAGCGGCGTAGAGCGTTGTGGCGCGAGCGCCGCAACGTAGAGCGGGGTCTGTCCCGGTACGCCGTTTGCCGCCGAGGCCGCGATGACCGTCCCGCGGCCTTCGATAGGGTCCGCTGGCGTTGCGTAGGTTTCGAGCGAGAGCGCGAGGCGGCCAACCACGCGCGCCGGCGCTGGTCGAATCCCCACCTGCGCGTCGACACGGCTGATCGCGCGCCCGAACTCTGGCGGTGTCTGACCGACAAGCGCGGCTCCCGGTGCGGAGTCGAGCAGCACGCTGCCGGCTTGGTCCAGGACGAGGATTCTGTTGCCGGAACGTTGCTGTTCGGCGGTGACGAGGCGCTGCGCGAAGTCACGCTGAGTCGTGTCCGTCGTCAGCGCGGCATCACCGTTGGCGGCACGGGCAAGCGTGAGCTGCCGGGCAACGGCCTCGCTACTGGCGGTGAGATTCGCCCGCATCCGCGCTTCCTGTACGCGACGAATGGGCACGCTGGCGATCGCGGCGGTTAGAACGAGCGCGGTCAAGATCACGATGAAGTGCGATACGACGAGCTTTGCGCGCAGGCCCCGGAACATCTTGCCGCCATTCATCGGACAGGCTCATATGCCCGGCCAGCGGGCAGTCAGCGGTGAGTGTAGCCGGGCTGTGTAACAGGAGCAGGACAGCTCTGACGTGCTAGCTGGTCCGGAGCGCGTCAATCTCCGCTGCGCTGAACGGAGGTGTCGTAGCGAGCAGCTCCAGGTGATCGAGGTCTCGCATGCGGCGCACAGGTCTGACGACCGACGTGATGCGGTCGTCGCTCAGGGCGAGCTTGAAGAGCACGTCGGCGGCGGATTCGAGCTGATGGGCGCGGAGGTTGACTTTCATATCGTCGAGGCTCTCGCCACGGATGTTCTCAAGGCCGTCCGGGATATAGGCAATGAGGCCGCAGTTGCGTGCGAGGACCTCGTCAAGCAGCGCGCTTGTCGCCGCGGCGCTTAGGAGCGTTGCCGGAAAGCTGATGACGTCGAAGCCCTCGATCACGATCCGTCCAATAGCTTCCCGCAACGCACTGAGCGACTGGCAGGCAACGCCGATTGCGACGGCGTCACCCATCAAGCGCGTGCGAGCTAGCGAGGTAAGCAGATCGTCCGTCACTATCGTCCAGTCGGCAACAAGTATGTCGATGCGGCTATCGAAGTAGTGCAACGAGACGTCGACCTCGCGGTAGGTCGCGGCGATGTCGGGGTTGCAGAGTGTGCTCATCACGGTGACGCGGTGGCGGTAGCCGATCATTCCCGCTGCCAGGATGCGCTCGGCTTCGCCGTTGGCGGGCGAGCTCGCGAGAAAGTCGATGTCGCGACTGATCGCAGACCGAACCAGATGGCTGCGCGATGCTTGCGATTCCTTGCCGATGACGTCGAAGGGTTCGCTCGCCCGCAGCCCGTAGCGCGGGAGTTCGACATCGGTGAGGCCGAGCCTGCGGCGTGTCGCCGTCAACGAGCTACGAGGATTCGTCGTCTTCGATCAGCTCTTCCATCGTTGGCTCCGGTATGCCGGGCCCACGGACGATGACGTCGGGGATACTGAGGGTGCGCTTGGCACCGTCCTTCGGCGGCTTGACCGGGTGGACGCCCAGCCAGCGCCGGGGCGTTCGCGCGAGGTCGCGCTCGCGCAATGCACGCAGGCGCTCACCTTCGACGAAACCGCGGAACTCCATGTCGCCGAAAACATCGAGCGCCGCGCCGGACACTGCTTTCGCAATCATCAGCGACTGATCGACGTCGTCGGGCTGGTCGTCGTTCGTATAGAGCGGGAACCCGACAATAGCCGTCGCGACCTCGTGCGAGACTGGACCCCAGCGACTTGGCGCGTCATGGGCGCGGCGCTGCACGCGATCGAGCTTGACCTTCATGGTGTCGGTGAATGACTTGATGCGGCGGGCGAGGATGCGGCTCGGCAGCATCTCGTGATTGACCGGCGAGGCGGTGATCTCGACGCCCATGCCGGACGATTCGGCGCGCGTGCGGACGAGCGCGCTGATCTGATCAACGAGCTCTTGGACGCGCGTGGAGCGGAAGGCGACGATCTCAAAGCCGGTGGCCGTGGCCGTTACCGCCTCCGGTTCCTCGATGTTGTCGAGCAACGTCTCGACCACAGCGTGGAGCTCGCGCAGCTCCAGGCCGGTCCCGTCCGCGTAGACGACGTCGATGGTTGCGCCGGCCATGTGGTTCGCCGAGCTGGTGATCGTGTGCTGGTAGCCCTCGCCGTCGGCCGAGCTGTGGAAGGTAAAGACGCAATCA
>JAUIIK010000225.1 GCA_030431755.1 Chloroflexia bacterium | reverse complement strand
CGTGGAGATCCCGGGTATGGTGAAACTCGCGACCTTCTTCGATCCGGACGGCAACAGCTACATGTTTGCAGAATCGCTGGCAGGCTGATGCCGCTCGCTACGAGCCGAAGCGGCATGGAGATAACCGAACTGGGAAAGACGAACCGGGAAAGGCGAACCGTGCCCAAAGCAGACAACAAAACGAAACCAACCAACGTGGCACCGGAAGACTTCGTCGCCGCCGTCGAACATCCTGTCCGGCGCGCCGATGCGGAGACGTTGCTTAAGCTCTTTGCACGCGTGACTGGTTACCGACCGAAAATGTGGGGTCCGAGCCTGATCGGGTATGGGCGCTATGCCTATCGATATGAGAGCGGGCGCGAAGGTGAAATGCTGATGACCGGCTTTTCGCCCCGCAAAGCAAACCTGGCGCTCTACATCATGCCCGGTTATCAGGATCTGAGCGCTATGCTGGAGCGTCTCGGCAAGCATAAGCTCGGGAAGTCCTGTCTCTACATAAACAAGCTATCCGACGTTGATCTCGATGTGGTTGAAGAGATTATTCGCTTTGGCGTTGACTACATGAAAGCCAATTATCAGACGTGGCCGGAGTAACGCTCGCTGGAATGCGGCGTCGAGATGAAAAGAGTGCACCGGAAACCGCGTGCACTCGGCCATGCGGATCACAGCGCAGGATGGCCTGATTCGCCAGGTCTTTGTCATGTGCTATCCGGAGCAGATGGCTTCGATTGTCGTGTCGTGTTCTTGGGCGTCGTTGATCCGCGCGGTCTCATGAAGGCTCTGTCTTGCACCCTAAAGATATCCAATCCCTGGCTCAGGTGTGATTGGCGCTTTCTCCCATCGCGCTGAGCGATGCCGAGAGAAGCTCGATGAAGACCCTCACTTTGGCGGGTAGATACTCACCGTGTTCGTCTGGGAGAAAGATCGGCTGCAGTTCCAGCGTTTCTTTGATGCGAAGGCCGATCCATTGATGGTCGTGAAAATCCTCAGCTCGGCTGGGTGAGCCATGCTGCTCGAGATGCTGCGGCGACGCGCAGATGAGGAAGCCCATGGGGCTGAGCCTTCGTGCGATGAGGCGGCTATCTTTACCGTAGCCGGTGCGTAATGCTAGATCGATGTAGTGCTTCAGAATGTCCACGTGCAGATCATTCAGTTCCAGCTCTAGGCTGATCGATGGGAAGCGTTTAACGTACCTACCCCATCGAGGGATCTTCCACTGTTTCAATTACAATGCCAGAAGCGATTTGAAGTTGATCTGGCATCCGCAAGAGTCGAACGTTTGGTGTCAGGCATATCAGAACTGTCGCTCGATGCGGAGGCCGAAGCTCAGATCGTGGATGTCGATATCTCTGTAACCTGCGGTGCCTCTGTAGTTGATGAACGCGGCAAAGCCTCTCACGAATTGTGCATGCATACCCGTAGACCACGACACGTAGTTCGGGTCTGTGGATGCTGTGTCGATGCGCGCCGGGCGGGTGGGGGAGGAGGGATCGTCCGCGAAGCGGTCGTTTGCGAAGCGCACATTTTCGCGCTGGCCGTGATGGGCGAACTCATGAACCAGATCCGCTCGCAGGTAAGGCACGAGAACACCCCAGTCTGGCGTCAGCGTGTATGAGACGTGGAACCCGGCATTGGCCGTTGCAGAGCGGGATACCTGGTTGGGTAGCGCGAGGCTCAATCCGCCGGCACCGCTCTCCGAGAACGCGTCGACGTGAACCTCGGAGTAGTTGGCGCCGCCATGCGGGCCGAAGATCCATTTGCCCTTCGAGAAGTCGTAGCCGGTGCCCAGCCCGGCGACGAACTGCTCACCATCCGAGCGGCCCTTTGCGCGACGTGCCACGGAGCCGAGGGCGTCTGTGTAGGTGATGTAGCGGGAGGTCTCCACGTCGCTCGTGCCGTAAGTGGCAAGCACGTCCACGTAGAAGGCTTCACCGGCGAAGTAGGTGCTCATCAGGGTCAGCGTCGTGGACTCCATGGCCATGCCACCGCCCACAGCAAAGTCGGCATTGAGTTTGTCGTAACCCACGGCGCCGCCGATGAAGAGATTGTTGCTCACCCTGTAGTCGGCGCCGACCAGCACGTTATAGCTGTCGAAATCCGCACCCGGGTCGTGACGGTTAGCGCTTTTCTCTGCGCGTTTCAGGTTGCCGTCGCTGAAGAAGCTCCACCGCGCGAAATCTTCTTCGGTGCCTGCGCCGGCGCCTCCGCCGATCAGAGCCGTCTGCCATGAGCTGCTGGCCGTGCTGCCGATTCCGGTCTGGTCGTCGAGCATGCTGTTGCTACCGCGGGAAGCGCCTGAGCGCAGTACGTTCAACCGTTGCGATAGGTTGCCGTGCTGCAGCGTCGTCAGACGGAGCAGGGAATCGATGGTGCCGAGCAACTCGTCCGGCGTAATGGCATCGATCGCCTGAGCGATCTGCGCGTCGCTGAGGCTGGCATTGCGAAGACCGCCGCACAGGCGGTCGAGATCCGCCTCATCGGTTGTGGGATCTTCCAGCGCCTCTACCCGCGGGCACAGATCGTCGAGCAGCGCGGCCATGGATACCTGATCTTCCGTCAGTCCGAGCGTCTCCTGGATATCCAGGGCCAGGAAATTGACGGTACCTACGGTGACGCCGTTGACGTCTTCGAAGGCGAAGGTGAAGTCGGGACCGAGGCCGTTGAACGTGAATGAGACTTCCGGATCGACGGTCACCGCGCCGGTGACGGAAATGATGTCGAAGGGGATTTCAGGTTCGGGTACGTAGCCGTCGAGCAGCTGCAGTACGACACCGCCAGCCTGCAGGTTCAGGTCGCCGTCTACGTTGAGCACGTCGTACTCGCCGGGATTGGGGCCGGCGAACTCGAATACGAAGTCGCCACCGTCGAGGGTGACGTCACCAACGATGTTGAGCGTGCCGGGACTGAAGCCCGCAGCCAGGGTGCCACCATCGCCGATGGTGACGTTACCCGCGTTCAGAGTGCCGGACCCCGCAAGCAGGCCACCGGTATCGATGCTGACGTTGCCCGCGATATTTGCTGTCGCGCCCGGATTCAACTCGAGCACGCTGCCTGTACCGCTGACGAAGAGGTCACCAGCGGCGCTTAGCGATGCGCCATCTGCCAGCGACAGGGCGCCGCTCGTCGTTTCACCGCCCACAAAGATATCGCCGGTGGAATCGACGCTGCCGCCATTTGCGACCGACACGCTCTGTCCGCCGGAAGAGCCGAGAAACAGTCCTTCCGGCGTTTCGCGGAGCACGTCGCCGTTGACGGTCAGCTCGCCAATCCCATCAAGCTGCGCGAGGTCGAGCGAAGCGCCGGCGCTCACCGTGACGCTATTGCTCGTGAAGCGCCCGTCGCCGCTGAGCATGCTGCCCGCGGCCAGCGTGGTGGTGCCGGCTGTGACGGCACCTTCGCCGAGAACGGAGAGCGCGCCGCCGTCGAGGTTGAGATTCTGCGTGCTCACGGAAGCGCCCGCGCCGTCGACGAGTAGCGTCCCTCCCGTCGCAATGCTCAGGTCGGAGCCGATGGTGGCCGTCGATCCTGCCAGCACGTTCACGCTGCTGCCGTCGCCACCAATGGTCAGGTTTGCTGCGTCGAGAACGCTGTTGGACAGCGAAACCTGCGCTGATTCTCCTGCCGCGAGCCCGACGTTCAGCGCGCCGAGCGTTTCGATTCTGGCGCCGTTGGTGGCGGTGACCGTCTGTGGGGCGAGGCCGCCGAGGTCAAGCACAACCGCCGAGCGGAGGATGCCGCCGTCCAGGTTGAGGGCAGGGATTGGCGACAGATCGGCAAGCTCGAGGATGCCGCCTGAATCCACCTGGATGGCCGGTGTGTTGACGAGGCCGTTGCCGAGCAACCAGCCGCCGTTTCTTACCCGGAGGTCGGCTGCGTTTGCTGCGGCGCCGTTGCTCACGTCGAGAACGCCGCCGTTGATATCGAGTACCGGTGCGGTGAGCAGGGTGCCGGCGCCATCGAGTGCCAGCGTTCCGCCCGCGGCGACTTCCGCTAGCGCGCCGGCTACGGCGGATGATGCATCCTGTAGTCGCAGGGTGCTGTTTTCGCCGGATCCACCAAGGCGCAGCGTACCGCCGACATTGAGCTGTGAAGCCTGCTCGATGATGCCATCGAAGGCCGTGCCCGCGACCGTGCCGAGGTTTGCATCGAAGGAAGTGCCGGCGCTGCCGCCGTCCGTGACGATCAGACGCTGGCCGCCCGTCCGTCCGAGCTGCAGGTCGTTGGCCACGTTGAACGCCAGACCTTCCACCGCGAATTCCGTCGCCCCGGTCAGGTCGTCCAACGCCAGCACCCCACCCGGCAGAAGCCGCAGCCGATCGGCGGAAAATGTGCCGGCGCCCTGGAGCGTGCCACCAGCACCAACCTCGGCCTCGATGACGCTGACGCTGCCACCCGCGGCGATATCGACGATACCGGTCTGAGTGGCGTT
>JAUIIK010000061.1 GCA_030431755.1 Chloroflexia bacterium | reverse complement strand
GATCTCCCGGCAGAGGTCACGGAACTCATAAGTATCTTTCTCGCAGGCAGAACTGCAGGTCATGCTCCCCCGGCTTTCGATTGCGCGTGTTGGCGCTGATCTTACTCAATGCGGTGATTGGCAGTACACCGGGGGGCGTATTGTGGGCAAGCGAAAAGCCGACCAGAGGCCGGCTTTTCAGGGTTTTTGGGCGGTCACCTCAAAGGTGAAGCTGCTATGCAGCTACCTCCGAGGCGACGCCCGAAATACCATGACTACTCATTACTGGGCATCACCTCCTTTACCCTGCTCGGTCTTAACTTACGTCGAACGGACACGAGAAGAGTCTACCCCACACAGCCAGATGCGTCAACGAATTGATGCGACGGTCGAGCAGAAGCATGACGGTCGTCCTACTCCTCGGCTGGAACCGGTAGCAGGAGCTCCTGGCCGACGCTGATGTCATTCGGATCGTTCAGCCCGTTGAGCGCCACGATCTCCGCTAGCTCAAGCTGAAAGCGGATTGCTATCGAATAGAGCGAATCGCCGTCCTGGACGACGTAGGTGGCGGGAACCACGATCTCCTCCGCGGTCCCCGATGGCGTCGGCGGGATCTGGGACGGATCGACCGGGGTGCGAGTGACAATCTGCATCGGCGGCAATGTCTCGGCCGGCTCTGCTGTAGCTGTGGGCGTCGGTCCAGAGACCTGTGGCTCATCGTCGCCGATCGGGCCGCAGGCCGCGAGCAACGCCGCCAACGCGCCTACGATGACGATGGCTTGGAGTGTCTGCATGGTCAACGGTCAGTCTCCCGGTTGAAGAGCCGGTGCTGCAGGGTGCGGACCCGCTTGGCACGGCGTTCGGTCGATGTCTGGTCGAGCCGGAATCTCGCAACGATGACCTGGTTCACAGCCGCGCCTTCCGGGAGCATATCGAGTGGAACCGTCGCGGTCGCGCCATCGTCGCTCACCAGCGTGGCGATCAGGCGGCCGTCGCCGTCCCGGTTGATCTCGTCGAGCGTCATGCGGATGCCCGGGGGCCTCTGGTTCATACGCCGGTGTCCGTCTCGACTGTGCTGATCGTGAACTCATTGCCGTCAGTGCGAATCTCGATCGTGCCTTCCTCGTCGGTGCGGTAGATGTCGATTGATCGAAAGCGCAGCCGTTGCAGGACTTCGTCGTGCGGATGCCCATAGGGATTATCCTCGCCGGCCGAGATGATCGCTACCTCGGGATCGACGGCATCGAGGAAATCGGGGCTGCTCGACGTGTTGCTGCCGTGGTGACCGGCCACGAGCACCTCGGAGGCCAGCGCGCCACCGTACCGCTCAACGAGCAGCGCTTCGCCGCCTGTCTCGAGATCGCCGGGAATGAGAATGTCGATGTCGCCAACCGACACCGCCACGACAACGCTGTTCTCGTTGGAGTCCGGCTCGGAACCATCCATGATGAACTCCGATTCGGGCCAGAGGAGCGACAGGCTGATCGAGTCGCCGAGCGGTAGCGTTTCTCCTTGTCGCGCCAGAATCGCCGGAATATCCTCGTCCAGCACCAGCTCCACCGACTCCTCGTAGGTCTGATTCGTCGTAGGAATGCCGGGGTCGACCCAGTTGGCCACGGTGAAGGACGTTAGCGCGGCCGGCATGCCGCCGACGTGGTCCTGATCCGGATGGCTGAGGATGAGATACTCGAGCCGGGTGACACCGAGACTCCGCGCGTAGGGCACGACCTCCTCGCGGACACGGGCTTGCGAGCGCCCGGCGTCAATGAGGGCGGCGCTGCCGTCGGGCGCGACGATCAGGACGGCCTGACCTTGATCGACGTCGAGGACTGCCACAAGCGTCTCTCCAGACGGCGCGACGCGCGTTGGGACTGGCGTGCTGGCCTGTTCGTTGTCGCTGATCGTCGGCAGCGTCACAATCGACAGCGCGACGGCGACGATGATGCAGGCCAGCAGCAGCGTGATGGCGATGATCGCGCCGACGAGCAGGCAGGTCGTGCGTTGTGAGTGGTTTTGGCGAATCAGCATTAGCTGTCGGTTTCGGTCAGCCTGAGTTCCCGCCAGACGTGAAGAATGCGCTGGAGCACGGTGAACTGGGTCAGGACGGCGAGGATGCCAACGGCCCAGACCGGGTAGCCGATGAGCAGGCCGGCCGACAGAATGATGACCCGTTCGGCGCGTTGGGCGAAGCCCACGTCACCCCGCAGGTCGATGCTCTCGGCTTTCGAGCGGGTATAGGAGATCATCAGCGAGCCGACGAGCGTTACGAAGGTCAGCATGATTGGCCAGACGCCGGTGTCATCGTTGACGAAGTACACGAGGACACCGCCGAGGATCACGGCGTCGGCGTAGCGGTCCATCGTGCTATCGAAGAACGACCCGAAGCGGCTGACCTGGTTCGTCGCGCGCGCGACCGCGCCGTCGACCACGTCGAACGCGCCGGCCACGAGCAAGAGCGCGCCGCCGAGCAGCAGGTTCCCGCTAGCAATGATCGCGGCGACGACGATATTCAGCGCGAGGCCAATGACCGTAATCGCGTTCGGTGAGAGATTCGTCTTGGCGACGATGCGGCCAACGCCGCCGAGGCGCGCCCGGACGCTGTTCGCGAAACGCGTGCTAACCACGCGCGCGCTCCAGCAATGCCTCCGGGATATGGCCTGATTCGCGCACCGGGCGTTCGAGCGCCAGGCCACGCTCGTAGACCTCAAGCACCTGCCGGGCGACGACGTTCCAGCCGTATCTCTGCACCGCCCGCAAGCCGTTGTCGCGCAAGCTGCGGCGCAATCCGTCGTCGGCCAGCACGCGCACGATCCGTAGCGCCAGATCCTGTGGATCCGCCGGATTGGCGAGAATCCCGGTTTCCCCGTGGTCGATCACGCCGGCATAGCCGGGGATATTTGACGCAACGACTGGCGCGCCGCTGGCGAGCGCCTCGAGCAGAACGATGCCGAATGACTCGCGTCCGGTTGAGGGAGCGCAATAGACGTCGCAGGTGGCGTAGTAGCGCGGGAGATCGCTGGCCTTGGCCGCCCCGGCGAAGACGACATTGGGGATGCCCATCTGGTCGACCTGCCGCATCGCCCGGCGGATGTCGCCGCGGCCGACGACGATCAATCGGGCGTCCGGGAACTGGCTCTGAATCTGCGGCATCGCCCGCAGCAGGTGGGTGAAGCCCTTGCGCGGCTCGTCGTAGCGCCCGACGAAGAGGATGTTTCGCATTCCATCGAGGTATTCGGTGACCGGCGTGACATCGGGCCGGAAGCGGTCGAGATCAATGCCATTCGGGACGATCTGGTATTCGCCGGGAAAGTGGCTGTCGATGCTGCCACGGGCGACCTGCGATACGGCGATGCGGACATCGAGGCGGTCGACGAAGAAGTCCATAAAGGCCTTGATGTAGTGGTACCAGAAGTTGAAATCACGGGCTGCGTGAAATGTCGCGACGTTGAGCGCCTTCGAGAAGGTCAGTGCGGCCATTGGCAGGACGGGCGCGAGCGGCTCGTGGACGTGGATGACATCGAATGGCTCGCGTTCGAGGAAGCTCCGCACTTTCGAGATGACGAAGGGCGAGACAGTCACGCGGGCCGTGGAGCCGTTCGACGGGAACGGAAACGACGTCCCGAGCCGGTAGACGTGCCCGTCGTCGACCTCGCCACTATCACCGGAGGCGGGCGCGAGGATACGGGTGTCCATCCCGAGCGCCTGGAACGCTGCGTCCAGATGGCTGACGTGTTCGTTGACACCGCCGCGGACGTTGAAATCGAACGGAGAGACTTGCAGGATCTTCATGTTCTGCCTGTTGCGTGCCGCTTACAAGGCCGGGCGGCGGCGCGGACCGCCGCCACACTCCTGCGGATTATAGCCTGGATGCCGGAGGCCGCGTCCGGACGGCGAGGGCTATTGCAGGCCGCGGTAGAGCCCGCCGTCCACCTGGAGGGTGATCCCGGTCACGTAGCTCGCAGCCGGAGACGCCAGGAACGTCACGACATTAGCGAACTCGTCCGGCTCCCCGAGACGGCCAAGCGGAATCGCCGAGGCGTCATCCGAAAGGGCGTCGTCCATCGTGACGCCACCCGCCTCGGCCCGCTGCCGCGCCAGGTCAAGGATGCGGTCGGTGCGCGTCGGTCCAGGCCCGACATTGTTGACCCGGATGCCGTACTGACCAAGCTCGGTCGCCATCGTCTTGGCGAGGCCAATGACGCCCGCGCGGGCTGTGTTCGAGAGGATCAAGCCCTCGATTGGTTGCTTCACCGATATCGAGGTGATATTGACGATGGAGCCGCCACCCTGTGCCTTCATGATCGGCACGACGGCTTTCGAGAGCCGGACAGTGCTCATCAGGTTGAGATCGACGGCGTCTTGAAAGTCGTCGGCGTCAAGCGTTTCGAAGGTTCCGGCAGGCGGCCCGCCGGCATTGTTCACGAGGATGTCGATCCGGCCGTTCACTTCCAGCGCGGCCGCGATCAGCGCGTCGACATCATCCTGCTTGCGGACATCGGCCTGGACGCCGAGCGCGCTGCCGCCGTTCTCATAGCGCGTTGCTTCCGCGCTGACCTCCTCGGCCGCAGCTGCGATGCGCTCGGCGCTACGGGAGCACATGATGACGTGCGCTCCTTCGCGCGCGAACTGAATCGCCGTCGCTTTGCCAAGCCCCTTACTCGATGCCGCGACGACCGCGACCTTGCCTTGCAATCCCAGATCCACGGTGAACGTTGCTCCTCTGTGTAGCTATTAGCCGGAAATCCGGTAGTTCGGGGCTTCCTTGGTGATCACGACATCGTGCGGGTGACTCTCGCGCAATCCCGCGCCGGTGATCTGGACGAAGCGCGTGCGCGTCTTCATCTCGGCGATGGTTGGCGTGCCGCAGTAACCCATCGCTGCCCGGAGTCCGCCGACGAGCTGGTAGACGACGTTCGAGAGCGGACCCTTGTAAGCGATGCGGCCCTCGATACCTTCCGGCACGAACTTGGCGAGGCTGTCGATGTCCTGCTGGAAGTAGCGGTCCTTGGAGAACGACCGGGCCTTCATCGCGCCCAGCGAGCCCATGCCGCGGTACTCCTTGTAGCGTTCGCCCTGGTAGAGGACGACTTCGCCGGGGCTCTCGTCGACGCCGGCGAAGAGCGAGCCAAGCATGACGGTGTCCGCGCCGGCAGCGATCGCCTTGGCGACATCGCCGGAGAACTGCACGCCACCATCCGCGATGATCGGCACGCCGCGCCGCGAGGCGACTGCGGCGCAGTCGAAGATCGCCGACACCTGCGGGACGCCGATGCCGGCGACGACACGGGTGGTGCAGATCGAGCCTGGCCCAACGCCGATCTTGACGGCGTCAGCCCCGGCGTTGATCAGCGCTTCGGCGGCTTCGCCGGTCGCGACATTGCCGGCGACGACGTCGATATCCCAGCGGCTCTTGATCTCACTGACCGTCTCGGCGACAGCTTTGGCGAACCCATGGGCCGTATCGACAACGACGGCGTCGACACCCGCCAGAATCAGCGCTTCGGCCCGCGCCAACCCGTCTTCGCCAACCCCGACGCCGCCAGCGACACAGAGCCGGCCGCGCGCGTCCTTTGTCGCGTTGGGATAGAGACGGCGCTTCTGGATGTCCTTGACGGTGATCAGACCCTTGAGAATGAAGTCATCGTCGACGACCGGGAGCTTTTCGACCTTGTGCTTGTGGAGGATCTCCTCAGCCTGCTCCAGTGTCGTGCCGACCGGGACTGTCACCAGTCCCTCGGCGGTCATCAAGGTGGAAATAGGCTGGTCGACGTTGGTCTCGAAACGCAGGTCGCGGTTGGTGAGGATGCCGACGAGCTTGCCGTCCGGGTCGGTGATCGGCACGCCGGAGATGTGGTAGCGCTCCATGACGGCCAAGGCGTCGGCGATGAGGTCATTCGGGCCGAGCGTGACCGGTTCGACGATCATGCCCGATTCGCTGCGTTTGACTTTATCGACCTCGGCAACCTGATCCTCGATTGCCAGGTTGCGGTGGATGACGCCGATGCCACCCTCGCGTGCCAGGGCAATTGCCAGGCGCGCCTCGGTGACGGTATCCATGGCGGCCGAGACGAGCGGCAGCGCCAGCCGGATGCGCGGGGTGAAGAAGCTCGACGTGTCGGCCTGGCTCGGCATCAGATCGGATTCGTCCGGCAGCAGCAGCACGTCGTCGAATGTCAGGCCGGTGCCTATGACACGGGCGGACTGTGGTTCCATACGCGCTGATTCGGTTACGACTCGAGTACTACGCTGATCTCCAACAATCATGGCCGGGCACCCCTTCTGCCTTCTGCGCTAAACACCGTTCCCAGTAGATACCGTCTGATCTTCGTAAGACGCGGATAGTTGCTCTGCGTGTCCCGCTAGCCCGAGGCGCTCGGCGACCTCGTGGGACAGCTCCCGATACGCAAGCGCCCCGGACGATTCCGGGGCGTAGTCGACAATCGTTTGGCCGTAAGAGGGCGCTTCGGCGAGCCTCACCGAGCGCGGAATAATCGCCCCGAAAGAGTGTCCGGTGAAATGGCTACGGACATTCTCGACGACGTCGGACGCCAAGCGCGTGCGGGCGTCGAACATGGTCATGACGACCCCGAGCACCGCCAGATTGGGGTTGACCCGCCGCCGGATCAGCCCGATCGACTCCATCATCTGCATCAACCCCTCGAGCGCGAGGTACTCGCACTGAATCGGGATGATGACATCGTCCGCGGCCGACAGGGCGTTGATCGTCAGAAGCCCGAGCGACGGCGGACAATCAATGAGGATGACGTCGTAGAAATCCGCCTGGGCCGCCATCGACCGCTGTAGCTGGGATTCCTTGTGGTCGAGCTGGGCGAGCTCCACCTCCGCACCAGCGAGGTCCGGACGCGCCGCGATCAGGTCCAACCCTGGCCGCACCTCCGGCAGCGTGACCTCAGCAACGGTTGCCTCGCCCACCAGCAACTCGTAGCTGGAGGCTTCGAGGGTTGCCCGGTCGACGCCGAGCGAGCTGGTGAGGTTGCCTTGCGGGTCGAGGTCGATGACGAGGACGTTCGCGCCCTGGGCTGCGAGCCAGGCAGCGACGTTCGCAGTCGTCGTGGTCTTGCCGACCCCGCCCTTCTGGTTTGCGACTGCGACAATTCTCGTCACTGACCGTCCCCTCACGGTTCAGAATTAAAGAATCGTATCAACCTGACCGGACGGTCACAACCGCAGTTGTCGAGATCAGGACGTTTGGCCGTCCAGGCTGGCGACGGCCATGCGCTTCATGTGGGCCAGAACACCGGCCATGCCATGCAGCCGCTGCGGAGAGAGGACCTTGGCGAGGCCCATCTCGACGAAGAAGTCGCTGGGGATCTGAATGATCTCCTCGGGCGTCGCGCCCTCGGTGCCTTCGAGCATGATGCCGGCGAAGCCGCGCACGGTCGGCGCGCTCTCGGGAATCGCGAAGAAGTAGCGCAGCTGTCCATCCTCGCTTTCGGCATGGATGCTGACGGGCGCCTGGCACTCCTCGACTTGTGTCATCTCATCCAGCATATGCTCGAGCCGCTGCGGGAGATCAGGCAGCCCATCTGAGAACTCGAGCAGGAGCTCGAGCTTTTCGCGGTCGTCGGCGGCCTTGAACTCCTGCATAATCTCGGCCAACGCGGCGGGGATCTTCGTGTCTGTAGAGGTCATTCGTGGTGCTCCCAACGTATCCAGGTTCTTGACTCAATCGGTGCGTCGTCGGTTCGGTGTTCCTTAAGGATAGACGTCAGCGCTAGCGAATTCAGCGTCGCGATGCGGAACATGCGTGACAGACGTGTTGACATACTGAGATCATCCCGATAAGCTACGCCACAGTTGAGCGAGATCAACAGCGTTGATCGGAACGAGTACACGACCGGAGCAGGTGCAGCGAGCCGGCGGCAGGTGTGAAGCCGGTACCTTCAAGGACGTGGAATGGATCCGGGAGTTGCGCCCCGAACCGCTCCAGCGGAGCGAAGTAAGCGGCGCCGGGACTGTCCCGCCGTTACCAGGGGACCAGGTATCGGTTGCGATCGTGCAACCCGCATCTGACTGAGTGGACTGCGTTAGGTAGTCAACCAGGGTGGCACCGCGGAGCTTGTGCCTTTCGAGCCTCCGTCCCTGTTGGGACGTGAGGTTTTTTTGTTGCCCGGATTGACGTAGAGACGCAGGCACATGAGACGTACAGAACGAGATCGCAGAACCAGAACACCAGAGGGCCTGTACCGCGGGCGTTGGCGTAGCTCCAACACCGCCGGAGATTCGCAGTAACCTGAAAGTGTTCGAAGCATGGTTGAGAAGACACACGAGATCCCGAAAGTATTTGAAGAGGCCGTCGCGACGCCGGAGCGGGCGCGACGCTACTCCCTCTCGCTCGACGAGGTCCGGGCGCTGCGCGACCAGGGTAATGTCATCCCGGTCTTCCGCGAGCTGATCGCTGATCTGGAGACGCCGGTCAGCGCCTACCTCAAGGTTGCGGAGGGGGCATATTCGTTCCTGCTTGAGAGCGTCGAGGGTGGGCAGTCGGTTGCCCGCTACTCCTTCATCGGCGCGGACCCGTACCTGACGGTGCGTCTCGAGAACGGCGTGGCCTACGCCAACCAGGGCGGCTACAAGCAGGCGATCCCCTACGACGATCCACTTGTCGCGCTCCAGGGCTTTCTCTCGCCCTACAAAGCCGTCAACGTGCCCGGCTTGCCACTCTTCCTGGGTGGGGCGGTCGGCTACATGTCCTATGAGTCGGTGCGCTTCTTCGAGCACCTGCCGGTCGCCGCGCACGACCCGCACGGCTTCCCCGATGGCATGTACATGTTTGTCGATTCGATGGTCGTCTTCGATCACGTCGAGCGGCGCATGAAGGTCGTATCGCATGTCCACACCGATGAGGACAAGCCGCTGGAACAGTCCTACGCGGAGGCTATCAAACGCATCGAGCGTATCGCCGGAAAACTGCACACGCAGCGGCCCGAGCCGCCAGTTTCCAGCCGTCCATTGAGCGACACGAGCGTCAATGACCGTGCTGAGTTCAACATCAAGCGCAACTACTACGACTCGATGATCGACCGGGCCAAGGAGTACATCGCCGCCGGCGACATCTTCCAGGTCGTGCCGTCGCAGCGCGTCGAGCTGGATACCGGCGCGCACTCCTTCAATGTCTACCGCGCGCTGCGGACGGTGAACCCCTCGCCCTTCATGTTCTACGTCCAGATGGGCAATGAGCAGGTCGTTGGGGCTTCTCCGGAAGCGCTGATCCGGCTCGATGATGGGGTCCTGACGACGCACCCAATCGCCGGGACACGGCGGCGCGGGGCCAACGAGGCCGAGGACCAGCAGCTCGAAGCAGAGTTGATGGCAGACGAGAAGGAGCGCGCCGAGCACGTCATGCTGGTCGATCTGGCGCGTAACGACATCGGACGCGTAGCGAAACCCGGCACAGTCAAGGTGCCGGTGCTGATGCGCACCGAGCGCTTCTCGCATGTGATCCACCTCGTCAGCCACGTCACCGGTGAGCTGCGCGACGACCTTAGCGGCGTCGACGCGCTGCGGGCGTGCTTCCCCGCCGGCACGGTAAGCGGCGCGCCGAAGATTCGAGCGATGGAGATCATCGCCGAGCTCGAGCCGGACCGGCGTGGGCTCTACTCTGGCGTCGTCGGCTACTTCGCCTATAGCGGCAACATGGACCAGGCGCTGGCGCTGCGGACGATGGCAATGCGCGACGGGCGCGTCATCATGCAGGCCGGTGGCGGGATCGTGCACGACTCGCAAGCCGACTACGAGTACCAGGAGTCGATCAACAAGATGGCGGCGGCGATGCGGGCCGTCGAGCTGGCCGAGGAGATCGAGCTGCAAGAGCGTCTGCGGCTGAATGCGGAAGTGGAGGAACGCGCGTGATACTTATCATCGACAACTACGATTCCTTTACCTACAACCTCTACCAGTACCTGTGTGAGCTGGGCGCGACGGTCGAGGTCGTTCGCAACGACGCTGTGACGGTTTCGGAAGTACGGGCGATGATGCCGGAGGCAATCGTTATCTCGCCCGGACCGGGTATTCCGCAGGATGCCGGTATCTCAATTGAATTGATCAAGCAGTTGGGACCGTCGACGCCAATCCTCGGCGTGTGCCTTGGGCATCAGGCCATCGGCGCTGCCTATGGCGCGGACATCGTGCGCGCGCCGGTTGTCATGCACGGCAAGACCAGCGACGTCAGTCACGATGTGACCGGCATCTTCTCACGTTTGCCAAGCCCCTTTACCGCGACGCGCTACCACTCGCTCATCGTCGACGAGGCTAGCCTGCCGCCGGTGCTGGAGGTGACGGCGCGTTCGGAGGATGGGACGATCATGGGGTTGCGGCACCGAGAGTTCGATGTCTACGGCGTCCAATTCCACCCGGAGTCGATCTTGACGGACACCGGCCACCAGATGCTGGCGACTTTTATCGGCAGTTCCGCTCCGGCCGAGCTTGTCGTCGGGTACTAGACAGGGAGCGGATGATGCTGAGAGCACCAATTCAAGCCATCGTCGACGGCGAGCAGCTATCGCGCGATGCCGCGCGGTCGGCGATGCAGATCATCATGAACGGCGAAGCTTCGCAACCGCAGGTTGGGGCTTTCCTCACGGCGCTCCGGATGCGCGGCGAGAGCGACGACGAGCTGGCCGGCTTCGCTGACGTCATGCGCGAGAAAGCGATCAAGGTTCCCTACGACCCGGGCGATGACCCGCTTGTGGATACCTGTGGCACGGGTGGGGACGTGAGCGGTTCCTTCAACATCTCAACTACTGCTGCATTTGTCGTCGCCGGGGCCGGAGTCAAGGTCGCCAAGCACGGCAACCGGGCGATGACGAGCCGTTGCGGGTCAGCCGATGTCCTCGAAGGTCTCGGCGTGCAGATCGAGCTGGAGCCGGAACACGTCGCCGAGTGCATCGACCGGGTCGGGATCGGTTTCATGTATGCCCAGGCGTTTCACCCCGCGATGCGCTTTGCCGCCCCGGTCCGGCGCGAGATTGGCATTCGGACCGTCTTCAACCTGCTAGGCCCGCTGGTCAACCCGGCTGGGGCAACCCATCAGGTCGTCGGCGTGCCGGGAATCGAGACGGCCGACCGGGTGGCCCGCGTCATGGGCATGCTTGGATCGCGTCACGCGCTCGTCGTCCACGCGCACGAAGGCATGGACGAGCTCGGTGTCGTTGGCGCAAGCACCATCGCCGAGATGTTGATGCGCGAGAGCGCCTGGGTGACGTCGTACGAGGTCGTGCCTGAGCGTTTTGGGCTGCAGCGGTATCCCCTGGACGAGATCAAAGGCGGTGGCGTACGTGAGAATGTCAGGATCACCGAGGAAGTGCTATCCGGCACACCTGGCGCGCGCCGGGACATCACGTTACTCAATGCCGGCGCGGCGATCTACGCCGCCGACGCAGTTCCAACCATCGAAGCAGGCATCGAAGAGGCGGCGCGTTCGATTGACAGTGGCGCGGCGCTAGCCAAGGCGCGCGAGCTGGCGGAGCTGACCAGCCGTGTCTCCGCCCCGCAGACGGCGGGAGTATAGCGCGATGGTACAGACGACAACCGGAACCTATCTCGACCGTATCCTGACGAACACCGTCGATGAAGTGCGCGAGCGGATGAGCGCCCAACCCGAGGAAGTGCTGGCGGAACTTGCGCGGCAGCAACCGGCTGCCGTTTCGTTGGCCCAGGCTCTGACCGCCGTTGACGAAGTGTCGATCATTGCCGAGTTCAAACGGGCGTCGCCGTCGAAGGGGCTTATCGCTGGCGATGCGGGTCCGGAGGAGGTCGTCGCGGACTACGTGCGCGGCGGCTGCGCGGCGGTGTCGGTGCTGACCGATGAGACGTTCTTCCAGGGCACGCTCGCGGACCTGCGGGTAGCGAGCGATCTCGTCGGCTCCGGCGCTGAACGACGGCCGGTGCTACGCAAGGACTTCATCATCTCGCCCTATCAAATCTACGAAGCGCGAGCATATGGCGCGGATGCCATTCTCCTGATCGTCGCCGCATTGACCGCCGAGCAGCTGGCGGAGCTGCAGGCATGCGCCGCCGAGCTGGGCATGGACGCGCTGGTGGAGATTCATGACGCCTTGGAGCTTGAGCGTGCGCTTGCAATTCACCCAAAGGTCGTCGGCATCAACAACCGCGACTTGCGGACCTTTGACGTCGATCTGGCCACGACCGAGGCGCTTGCGCCGGAGATCCCAGACGGCATCGCCATCGTTGGAGAGAGCGGCGTCGGCAGCCGGGACGACGTGACACGTCTGGGCGCGGCCGGCGTCGATGCGGTGCTCGTCGGCGAGTCGCTCATGCGCCATGCGGACCGGGCGGCAGCAGTCCGAGCGCTGCTCGGTCGATGAGTGCCGCACAGCGGGTCAAGATCTGCGGCATCAGCGACGTGGCTACAGCGCACGTCGCTATTGAGGCCGGGGTGGACTACATCGGGCTCAACTTCTTTCCGCGCAGCCATCGCTATGTTGAACCTGAGCGAGCCGCCGAGATTGTGCGGGGAACGCGCGAGATCGCCCCGGACCACGAGGTCAAGTTCGTCGGTCTATTCGTCAACGAACCGGTTGAGCAGGTTATCGAGACACGCGCCGCCGTCGGTCTCGACATCGTCCAGATTTCCGGGGATGAGCCCCCGGATGACATGGCCCGGTTACGCCAGCAGGACATCCCCTTCATCGGGACGGTCCGGGCGGCGAACGCCGAGGGAGCAGATCTCGAGGCGCGATTTCAGGAAATTGTCGCCGAGCACCCCTATGCCGTGATCCTCGACACGCACGTTCCGGGCATGTGGGGCGGCAGCGGCGTCGTCGGCGATTGGGAGCTTGCACGGGAGTTGGCACAGCGCTATCGGCTCCTGCTGGCCGGCGGGCTCGACCCCGAGAACGTCGCCGAGGCCGTGCGTACGGTGCAACCCTATGTCGCCGATGTCTCAAGCGGCGTCGAAACGGACAAACGCAAAGATCACGCGAAAATCAGAGCATTCATCGCCGCCGCGCGCGGCGCGGAGGACTAGATACGATGACAGCAACAAACCAACAGACAGCGGCAACGTTGCCCGACAGGATGGGGCGCTTCGGCGAGTTCGGCGGGATGTACGCGCCGGAAACGCTGATGCCGGCGATCCGCGAGCTGGAAAACGCGTACAACGAGGCGCGCGCCGACCCAGAGTTCCAGGCCGAATACGACCGGCTCGAAGCCGAGTACGTCGGGCGCCCGACGCCGTTGACCTATTGCGCGAATCTCACCGAGCAATGGGGCGGCCCGAAGATCTACCTCAAGCGCGAAGACCTGGCACATACCGGCGCCCACAAGGTCAACAACGTCATCGGCCAGGGCTTGCTGGCCAAGCGCATGGGCAAGCCGCGGGTCATCGCCGAGACAGGCGCCGGACAGCACGGCGTGGCGACGGCGACGATCTGTGCCTTGCTCGGTCTCGAATGCGTCGTCTACATGGGCGAAGTCGACGTCGAGCGGCAGGCGCTCAATGTCTTTCGCATGAAGCTGCTCGGGGCCGAGGTCCGGCCGGTATCCAGCGGGTCACGAACGCTCAAGGACGCGCTGAATGAGTCGATCCGCGACTGGGTAACCAATGTTGAGAACACCTACTACCTGATCGGAACTGTCTCGGGGATGCACCCGTATCCGCTCATCGTGCGGGATTTTCAGTCCATTATCGGACGCGAGGCGCGGGCGCAGTTCCTGGAGCGCGAGGGCCGGCTGCCGGACGCGGTCATGGCCTGCATCGGGGGCGGCTCGAATGCGATGGGTATCTTCCACGCGTTCGTCGGCGACACCGACGTCGCGCTTATCGGCGCTGAGGCGGGTGGTCTCGGGCTAGAACCAGGTGGACACGCTGCCAGCCTGACCGCCGGTTCGGTCGGTGTCCTACACGGCGCGAAGACCTATATCCTGCAAGACAACCACGGCCAGATCACCGAAGCACACTCAATCTCGGCCGGGCTCGACTACCCGGGCGTCGGCCCCGAGCTGGCCTATCTCAAAGAGACGGGCCGGGCGACGTTCGATGCCGTGAGCGACCAGGCAGCGCTGGAAGGCTTTCAGATGCTGACGCGAGCGGAAGGAATCATCCCGGCGCTCGAGTCCTCACACGCGGTCTACCTGGCGAGCGAGTGGGCCGCCAGGAATCCGGACGCGCACTCAATCATCATCAATCTCTCCGGTCGTGGCGATAAAGACATGCATACGATTGCTGAAGCGCTGGGGGTGACGCTGTGAGCGCGATCTCGACGACGAGCTTGACGGACACACGGACGACGCGACTATTCGAGGCAACGCGCGATGCTGGGCGGCCGGCGATCATGCCCTACTGGCCCGTCGGCTGGCCGCAGCTTGATGACACCGGTCGAGCGGTTGAGGCACTGGTACGAAGCGGCGCGGATCTGCTCGAGATTGGGATGCCGTTCAGCGATCCGATCGCGGACGGGCCGACGGTCCAACGGGTTAACCAGCGTTCGCTGAGCAATGGGGTAACGACCGAACTCGCACTCCAGCACATCCACGATTTGAGACATGCACGCGGCGTTGAGGTTCCCTTGATCGCGATGGGGTATTACAATCCGATCCTGACCTATGGCATCGAGCGCTTCACGCACGATGCCCGCGAGGCCGGAGCCGATGGGTTCATCGTGCCGGATCTGCCGCCGGAGGAAAGTGACGAGCTACTTGCTGCCTGTGTCGATAACGGATTGCATCTCGTCTACATGCTCGCCCCGACGAGCACCGAGGAGCGCTTCGAGGCCATCCTCGAACGCGCCAGCGGCTTCATCTATCTGGTCTCCGTTGTGGGGATCACCGGCGCACGCGACCGGCTCTGGGAAGGTCTCTCCGATTACGTCGCGCGGGTGCGGCGGCACACCGATCTACCGCTAGCGCTCGGTTTCGGGATATCCAGCCACGCGCATGTGGTTGAGGCGGGCAAGCTCGTCGACGGTGTGATCTTCGCGAGCGCGATGCTCAATGCCGTGGAACCAGCCCCCGCCGACCAGCTCCCGGGCGAAATCGAGCGCTACATGGCATCTCTTCTGGGACGAGACTAACGCGCCAGGCCTGCCCTGGCTGAAGAGATTGGATTCCCACATGCCAGCCCCACAGGGGGACCAGGACGCGCCCCGTTGCAGGGCGATTCGTGGCGCGACAACTGCGCGCGCCAACACGTCCGAAGATATTCTCGAAGCGACGACCGAGATGCTCGAGACGATCTTCGCGCTCAACGACATCGGCCTCGATGACGTCGTGAGCGGTTTCTTCACGACAACGACCGACCTCAACGCGACGTTTCCAGCCGTGGCGGCGCGTGACGTCGGGCTCGACAACGCGGCCTTGATGTGCGCGCACGAGATGGACGTGCCGGGGTCGCTGCGCTCCTGTGTGCGTGTCATGTTGCATGTCAATACCGTGCTGAGCCCGGACGAGATCCGTCACGTCTACCTGCATGGGGCCGAGCAGCTACGGCCGGAATGGGGCCGCAAGCCGGTCAAGTGGGAACGCGAGCCGGCCGCGGCCGGGTAGATAACGAAATCAACGAACAGGGAAATTCCCAATGATTATCATCATGAAGCACGGGCATACGCCCGAACAACGAGAAGATGTCATCGCCAGGGTGAAAGAGGAAGGCCTCGACGTTCACCTCTCGGTCGGCGAAGGCACGACGATCATCGGTGTGATTGGCATGCCGATCCTCGATAGCCTCAAGTCGGCGATCGAATCACGTGACGCGGTCGAGCAGGTCTTCCGGGTAACTAAGCGTTACAAGCTCGCCAGCCGCGAGTTCCATCCGGAATCGACGGTCATTGATGTCGACGGCGTCAAGATCGGCGGCGACGAGGTCGTCATCATGGCCGGGCCGTGCTCGGTCGAGTCCGAAGAGCAGTTGATGGCGACGGCTAAGGCGGTTAGCGACGGTGGCGCGAAGGTGCTGCGTGGCGGCGCGTTCAAGCCGCGCACATCGCCCTACGAGTTCCGGGGCATGCACGAGGATGGCCTCAAGATCCTTGCCCAGGCGCGCGACGAATACGGCCTGAAGATCATCACCGAGGTGATGACGCCCGCCGACGTTGAGCTGGTTGGCCGCTACACTGACATATTCCAGATCGGCGCGCGCAACTGCCAGAACTACCAGTTGCTCGAAGAGGTGGGCAGGACCGGCAAGCCGGCCATGCTCAAGCGCGGCATGGCGGTGCAGTACGAGGAATGGCTGCTGCTGGCTGAGTACATCATGGCTCAGGGCAACCCCAATGTCATGCTGTGTGAGCGCGGCGTGCGTGGCTTCGAGACCTACACCCGCAACATCTTCGACCTGACGGCCATCCCAGTCGTCAAGCATCTGAGCCACCTGCCGATCATCGCCGACCCGAGCCACGGCACCGGCCACTGGCACCTGATCCCGGCGATGTCGCTGGCTTCGGTCGCTGCCGGCGCTGATGGCCTGATCGTCGAGGTCCACAACGACCCGAGTCACGCGATGTCCGACGGGGCGCAGTCGCTCAAGCCAGAGCGCTTCAACGAGCTCGTGCCCCAGCTCCAGCAGATCGCAGCTGCCGTTGGCCGCACGCTGGCCCCTGTCGAGGAGGCGGTTGCCGCCGACTAGACCCCTGGCAGGCAGGGACCCATTCGGTCTACATTCGTGAGGCGCGTCACCGTGACGCGCCTCACGTGATTTAAGCGGAACATACATGAAGGATTCATCCAATGACTGACTGGAACGCCTGGCTGCGAGAGCAGCAATTGCCTGCGCCGGAGCAGGGACCGAAGCAGCTGGCGCACGGCGCGAACGGGATGGTCTCGACCTCCCATCCGCTGGTCACTGCGGTTGCCTGTCAGGTGCTCGAAGATGGCGGCAATGCCGTTGACGCCTTGCTGACGGCGATGCCGGTCCAGCATGTCGTTGAACCGCAGATGTCGACGCCGGCCGGCGGCTTTGGCGTGCTCTACCGGGAGGCCGCGACCGGCGAGACGATCTACCTCAACGCCAACATAGACCGGGCGAGCCACAGTGTCGTTGCCGGTGACAGCGTGCCGTTCACATCTGGACAACGGATTGCCGTGCCCGGCGCCGTGCGCGGGATGCAGGCACTGGTCGAGCGCTACGGCACACGGGATTGGGCCAGCTACTTCGAGCCGGCGATTCGCGTGGCTGCCGAGGGCTTCCCAATGTACTCGTTCCTCTACGGCGAGATGGCCGACGCCTTTCTGCGCATCAATCACCACCCGTCCGGGCGCGACCAGTACGCGCCGGATGGCTTTCTCGTGCCGGCCGGTGAGACCTTCAAACTCCCGAAGTTCGCCCGGGCGCTGGAGCGGTTGGCCGAAGCCGATGGCCCCGAGTGGTTCCAGACCGGCGTGTTCGCCGAGCGCTTCGTCGACGCCGTCCAGCGAACCGGCGGCCGCATCACGCTGGAGGACCTTGCGGAGTACGAGGTGCGCTGGGATGAACCGCTGGCGTTCAGCGCCTTCGGCGTCGACATGCTCGGCGGACCGCCGCCCGAGTACGGGCCTGCCTATGCCGCGGTCGGGTTGGGGATTCTCGAACGCTGCGGATTCGAACCGGGCACTGACTGGCGCGCAGATGCCCGCGCGGTCGTCCTGATTGCTCGCGCACTGGCGGTTGCCGATGAGTACGTTGCGCGCCTGCTGCTCGACCCGGTCGGCTTCGATGTGCCGGTTGACGTGCTGCTCTCAGACGCCTTCTTGCAATCCCAGGCAGATCTCATTCTCGGCAGCTTCCCGAAGGCCGACCTGTCGCCGGAACGCCCCAGCGCGACGGCCTACCCACGCGACGGAATCACAGACACCGCTCACACCGACAGCAATCACATCACGATCGTCGACGCCGAGGGCAACTGGCTGACGATGCTCCACACCGTCTTCGGGACGCCCTTCGGTACCGGGTTGGTCGTCGACGGCATCAGCGTCAATAGCGGCAACATCGTGCCGTTCGCCGGGACATCACGGGGAGCGGGACGGCGCATCAGTACGCCATTGCCGCCGGTCTTCGCACTCCGGAATGGCGAGCCCTGGTTGGGGCTCGGTTCGCCTGGCGCATCCTGCCACGCGGTGAGCCAGGTGTTGATCAACATGCTGGCTGGCGGAATGAGCCTCTATGAAGCGATTGACGCGCCGCGCTTCCGGCTGCACCGCAACGATGCCGGCCACGCCGGTTGGCGGCTGGGAACGCTGGACATTGAAACGCGCCTGCCGGCACAGACGGTCGAGGGGTTGGAGCGCTACGGCATCGACCTCGCGCCGCTCGGCGACTACAACTGGCATATGGGTTCGATCCAGGCTGTGATGCGCGATGAAGAGAGCGGCGAGCTGGTCGGATCAGCCGATCCGCGGCGGGCGGGCCATGCGCGTGGCGTGTAGCTCATCGCTGCGGCCACAAATTGACGTAGCCGTCGACAGCGTGCTAACAAATCTCCAGTTATTGCCCTGAATCGGGTGAGCGCTGACCGGCTGGCGTGATCGCGTCTTAGCCTGCGAGCTGCGACCCCGCGCGAGGGCCATACCCATTGAGAGGACAAGCCAACCGTGGTGACCAAAGAGTCGATATTGAATGACCTGGAATGGCGCCTTGTCGGGCCATTTCGTGGCGGCCGCAGCGTTGCCGTTGCCGGTGATCCCGAGGACCCGCTGACCTCCTACTTCGGCGCGTGCTCCGGTGGCGTCTGGAAGACGAAGGACGGCGGGGCGAGCTGGAAGAACGTCTCCGATGGTTTCTTCAAGACGGCATCAGTTGGCGCGATGGCCGTCGCGCCGTCGGACCGCAACGTCGTCTACGCCGGTATGGGGGAGGCGTGTATTCGCGGCAATGTGACCCACGGTGACGGCGTCTACCGCTCGAACGACGGCGGCGCGACCTGGGTCCATCTCGGCCTCGAAGACACCCTCCACATCGCCCGCGTGCGTGTGCACCCGAAAGACCCGGACACCGTCTACGTGGCGGCCTTTGGCCATGCTTTCGGTCCGCATCCGGCACGTGGCGTCTATCGCTCGACGAACGGTGGGTTGGACTGGGAGCTGGTGCTCCATCGCGATGACAAGACCGGCGCTTGTGACCTGACGATGGACCCGAACAACCCGCGCGTGCTCTACGCCGGTCTCTGGGAAGCGCAGCGCTCGCCCTGGTCGCTGGTCAGCGGCGGTGAAGGCAGCGGCATCTTCAAGACGACTGACGGCGGCACGACCTGGGTCGAGCTAACACGCAATCCGGGCCTGCCGGAAGGGTTGATGGGTCGCATCGGCGTGACGGTCTCGCCGGCCAACCCGGACCGTGTTTGGGCGTTGATCGAGTCGAAGTCCGGTGGGCTCTACCGCTCGGACGACGCCGGCGAGACCTGGCAGCTCGTCAGCGACGAGGCCGACCTGATGCAGCGTCCCTGGTACTACATGCACATCTTCGCGCACCCGACCGACCCTGAGACGATGTACACGCTCAATTTGCAAATGTGGCGCTCAACCGATGGCGGGGCAACGCACCAGGCGATCCCGACGCCCCACGGCGATAACCACGATCTCTGGATCAACCCCGACAATCCGCGCCATATGGTCGAGGCGAACGACGGCGGCGCGTGCGTGACGTTTGACGAGGGCATCACCTGGTCGTCGATCTACAACCAGCCGACGGCGCAGTTCTATCACGTCACGACCGATACGCAGTGGCCTTATCGGATCTATGGCGCGCAGCAGGACAACACGACGATCTCGACGTTGAGCTATTCGGATCGCGGCGTCATCTCAGCTGACGACACCTTCCCGGTCGGCGGTAGCGAGAGTGGCTACATCGCCGTTCGGCCGGATGACCCGAACATCATCTTCGCTGGCGGCTATGCGTCCCGGATGACACGCTACGACCACCGCACGAAGCAAGAGGTGGATATCACTGTCTGGCCGGACGACCCGATTGGATACGGCGCGGAGTCGATGAAGTACCGCTTCCAGTGGACCTTCCCGATCGCGCTGTCGCCGCACGACCCGGACACTCTCTATGTGACCGGCAACCACGTCTTCCGGTCGAAGACCGGCGGCCAGCTCTTCCAGTCGATCAGCCCCGACCTGACCCGTGGCGACCCCGAGACGCTACGGGCGTCCGGCGGTCCGATCACGCTCGACAACGTCAGCACTGAGTACTACGGCACGATCTTCGCCTTCGCGGAGTCGCCGGTCCAGGCTGGTGTGCTCTGGGCGGGCTCGGACGACGGCCTGATCAACGTCTCGAAGGATGGTGGCGAAACCTGGGAGGACGCGACACCGCAGATCCTGCCGGACTGGGCGCTCATCAGCATCATCGAGCCGTCGCCGCACGACGCCGCGGTCGCTTATGTTGCCGCTACGCGCTACAAGCTGGACGATTTCACGCCGTACCTACTCCGAACCAGCGACTACGGCCAGAGCTGGGAGCTGATCACGGACGGTATTCCCGAAGACGATTTCTCACGGGCTATTCGCGAAGATCCGGCCCGAGCCGGCTTGCTCTACGCCGGCACCGAGTCGGGCGTCTATGTGAGCTGGGATGCCGGCGACAGCTGGCATCGCATGGGCGGGAATGTGCCGGTCGTGCCGATCCACGACCTCGTGATTCACGACACCGATCTGATCCTGGCGACGCACGGTCGTTCGTTCTGGATGATCGACGATCTGACGCCCATTCGTCAGGCGGATGGCGAAGGCGCTTCTGAGGCCGTCACCGTCTTCCCGCCGCGGACAACGGTGCGCCTGATGCCGCCACGCCGCTGGCCCAGCCGCGGCTCGGCCGGATACAAGGGCTATGTCCAGGCCTGGGGCAACCAGGTCAAGGCGGAGCTCGTGCCGGACGGGCGCGGCGGACTTGAGCTGGAGCAGCTCGAAGCCGGTGACAATCCGCCGATCGGCGTCATGGTGCATTACGTCGTTGACGGGGATGACGCAGCGAACGTCACGATTACGATTCTCGATGGCGATGGCAACGAGGTCCGCAGCTACAGCAGCGATGATGAAGATGGACCGGCGATTGAGACGGGACCAGGCCTACAGCGTTTCGTCTGGGATCTGCGCTACCCGAGCGCGACAAGCCTGCCGGGCACGGCGGTGGCGCTCTCCGCCTACTGGGGCGGCAGCACGATCGGCCCGCTGGCGATGCCGGGCAACTACACGGTACGCGTCGACGTAGACGGTGAGTCGGCCGAGCAGCCGTTCGAGATCGTCGCCGACCCACGGCTCGATGTCAGTCAGGACGACCTACAGGCGCAGTTCGATCTGCTGCTTGCCATTCGTGACAAGCTGAGCGAGGTCCATGAGTCGGTAGCGCATAGTCGCGACATCCGCGAGCAGATTGCCGCATGGCGCGGTCGCCTGGCGGAATCGGACGGCGGGAGCGATATCGTGACCCAGGCCGATGCCGTAGTCGAGAAGCTCGAAGCAGTCGAGGGCAAGCTCGTCGAAGCGCGCAGCACCGGCGGCGCGGATGTCTTCAACTACCCGCCGATGGTAAACCGCAAGCTGGCGTCGCTAGCGAACTCGGTCGGTTTCGGCGATGCGCGGCCCCCACAGCAGTGCTTTGATGTCTACGACGATCTGGCGGCTTATGCGGACGAGCACATCGGAGAGCTCAAGGCCCTCTGGACGAGCGATGTGGCTGAATTGAACGAAGGTATTCGCGCTAGCGGCGTTGATCCGATTGGCTAGCGCAGCCGCAATCCCGCCGGGGGCGGGTTGTCGCTACGCGCGAATCTGTAGGATGTGAAAACCTATTTGGACGATTGTACGTATGCCTTACTAGCCCGTACCCTATGGGTCAATGCTAATGCGCGGTTAGTGAAGGGTCTGAGGAGGAACCAATGGACCAATCTGCACACCAGGCCAGAATCGACCGGTTAGTCGAGTGGGTTCAGCAGAACCAGCTGAGCCGGCGTGCGTTCGTGCGCCAGGCGGTCGCGCTCGGCCTCTCCGGCTCGGTCATCGCGTCGGTGCTCGCCGCTTGTGGCGATGACGACGACGATGACGATGATGACGACTCCGGTGATTCCGGTGACACCGGCGGCGCGCCGACGGAAGCCGAGGATAGTGGCGATGGCGGCGATGAGCCGACCGAAGCCGAAGATGGCGGCGACGAAGAGCCGACCGAGGCCGAGGACAGTGGCGACGGTGGGGCTGCCGGCGAACCGCAGCAGGGTGGCGAGATCATCATCGGCACCCTCGGTGAAGCACAGTCGATCAACCCGTTCCTGACGAACGAGTCCGAGGGCCAGTGGCGCTCGAACATGCTCTACGACCAGTTCATCATCATCGACTCGGAGACCTACGAGGTCCGCCCGAAGCTCGCCAAGGAGTGGGACGCCTCCGATGACGCGACCGAGTTCACGTTCACGCTCCAGGATGAGATCCTCTTCTCCGACGGCACGCCGTTGACGACCGAGGACATCTCCTTCTTCTTCCACGGCGTCTTGCAGCCCGATTCGACCAGTCCGTTGGTGGCGCGTTTTATCGCGATTGCCGGCGCCCAGGAGTACAACGACGGCAGCGCCGATACGATCTCGGGCATCGAGGTCATCGATGAACAGCAGATCAAGCTGACGCTGGCTGAGCCGAATGCGGCATTCCTGGTCAACCTCGAGCACGTCCGGCCCGTTCCGGCGGCGCAGCTTGAAGGCAAGAGCCTGACGGACGACCCCTGGTTCCAGGAGCCGATCGGCGCTGGTCCCTTCAAGTTCGTCTCCTGGCAGACGGGCGGCGACTTCGTTGCCGAGCGCAACGAGAACTACTGGCAGCCGGGCAAGCCCTACCTCGACCGTTTCGTCCACCGGACGATCGCCGACTCGCAGACGCTGGTGCTGGCCTTGGAGACGGGCGAGATCGACGCCTCGAACTACCCCGCGCCAACGGTCGCTGAGAACTTGCAGTCGATTGACACGCTCGATGTCATCGTGCCGCCCTTCACCCAACCTGACGGCTGGGCCTTCAACCTTGAGCACGAGGCGCTCTCGAACATGCAGGTGAGGCAGGCGATTGCCCATGCGATCAACATGGAGCAGTACGCTTCCGACTTCCTGCTCGGTCTGGGCGAGGTCGGCATCGGGCCGATTGCGCCCGGCAACTGGGCCTTCAACGAGAACCTTGAAGCGATCCCCTATGACGTGGACCGCGCCAAGGAGCTGATGGCCGAGGCCGGCTACGAGGATGGCGGCTTCTCGATTGCCTTCACGACGAATCAGGGCAACATCCTGCGCGAGGACTTCCTGACCTTTACCCAGGCGGCGCTCACCGAGCTTGGGATCGACGCGGTGTCGAACCTGTCGGAGTGGACCCAGGTCGTCGACGCGGCTTCGACCGGCAACTTCGAGGCGCTCTGCCCGACCTGGTCAGGCGCGATCGTCGAGCCGGACGAGCTCTACCTCACGCTACACTCCGAGTCCGCCCGCAACGTCTACCATTACTCCAACGCGGAGGTGGACGAGCTGCTGGAGAACGCGCGCGCCGAGGTCGATCAGGAGGCGCGTAAGGAGATGTACGGGCGGGTGCAGGAGATCTTGATGGAAGAGGTTCCAATCTTCTGGGCCTGGTACCGGCCGTTCATCCATGTGACGAACAACCGCTTCGGCGGCTACATCGACAGTAACCTGACCGGCGGCCTCTTCGTCGGCCTGGAGAACTGGTACGTCAACGAGTAGAACTCACAACGGCGGGGCCGCGGGCGACACCCGGCCCCGCCGTCACCACACTGAACCGGAGGGGCGATGAGCGGGACGCGGGCCTATATCATCCGGCGGACACTGATGGTCGTTCCGCTACTGCTCGGTCTGAGCATGATCATCTTCCTCCTGGTGCACCTGGCTCCCGGCGATCCCGCGTTGGCCTTCGTGTCCGAGCAGAACAACGATCCCGAGGTGCTCGAACAGATCCGCGAGGACCTCGGCCTCAACCAGCCAATACCGGTCCAGTACGTCAAGTGGCTCGGCAATCTCGTGCAAGGCGACTTCGGGCTGGCCTACACCTTCAATAGCAAGCCGGTGCTGACGCTCATCAAGGAACGCGCCTGGCCGACAATCCAGATTCAGGCATTGAGCATCATTCTCGCGCTGGCGATTGCCCTGCCAGTTGGGATCGTCTCGGCAACGCGCCAGTACTCGGTCGTCGACAACAGCGCGACGGTCGGCGCGTTCATGGGGCTGGCGATTCCCCAGTTCTGGTTGGCGTTGCTCTTACAGCTGTTCCTCGGTGTCCAACTGGGGTGGTTACCGATTGCGACACAAGGGCAAGACGTCGACGGGTTGGCGAAGGCCAAGTACTACGTCCTGCCGGTCGTCGTGCTGGCTGTGCCGCTCATCGCGACCTTTGCTCGCTTCATGCGGTCGAGCATGCTTGAGGTGATTCGCCAGGACTACGTTAACACCGCCCGCTCGAAAGGCCTGGGTGAGCGCAGCGTGCTCTACCACCACGCGCTCCGCAACGCGCTGATTCCCATGGTCACGGTTATCGGCCTGCAACTCCCGCGCATGCTGAGCGGCGGCGTCATCGTCGAGACGATCTTCGCCTGGCCGGGCCTCGGCCTGCTGGGGTTCGAGGCGATTCTGCGCCGGGACTACCCGATCATCCTCGGACTGACGATTATCAGCGGCGCGTTCCTGCTGGTGCTCAACATCATCGTCGATATCGTCTACGTGCTGATTGACCCGCGCATTGGCTACGAAGGTGGTTCCGGATGAGCGCGAATCAGACCTCGACCAGTGTTGGCGTCACGACGCCGGAGCTGCGGCAACCGGCGCGCAGTCAGGCGAAGATCGTCTGGGACAATTTCCGTCGCAACCGACTGGCGATGATCGGTGGCGCGATTGTGATCTTGCTCTACTTCGGCGCAATTTTCGCGCCGCAGCTCGCGCCGCATGACTATAAGCAACTCAATGCCGGTCAATCCCTCAAAGCGCCGAGCGCCGAGTTCCCGCTTGGGACCGACCGCCAGACCCGCGATGTCCTCAGCCGCATCCTCGTTGGCTCGCGAACGTCACTCTCGGTGGGTTTCGTCGCCGTCGCGATCCTGATGACGATTGGCGTGCTGGTTGGAGCCGTGAGCGGTTACTTCGGCGGTTGGATCG
>JAUIIK010000060.1 GCA_030431755.1 Chloroflexia bacterium | reverse complement strand
GAGCCGGGCGAGGCGCTTGACTTCAAGCACATCCGGGGACAGGAGCAGGTCAAACGCGGACTTGAGGTCGCTGCCGCTGGAAACCACAACGTCCTGCTCAGTGGTCCGCCCGGCACCGGCAAGACGCTGCTGGCGCGCTCGATGCCGACGATCTTGCCCCTCCTGACCCGGACCGAGAGTATCGAGGTGACGAAGATCTACTCGATCTCCGGGTTGCTACCGTCCTCCCAGCCCTTGATTCAGGAGCGCCCGTTCCGCTCGCCGCACCATACGATTTCGTACGCGGGGCTCGTTGGCGGCGGGACGTTCCCCAGGCCCGGCGAGATCACGCTCTCGCATCGCGGCGTCCTATTTCTCGATGAGCTACCGGAGTTCGGGTCGCAATCGCTCGAGATCCTGCGGCAGCCGCTCGAAGATCGGCAGGTAACGATCAGTCGGGCGGCCGGCGCGATCACCTTTCCGGCAAGCTTCGTGCTGGTGGGAGCTATGAACCCATGTCCATGTGGGTATTTGGGCCATCCAACTCGTGATTGCGTCTGTTCTGCCGCGCAGGTTACGCGGTATCAGAAGCGCATCTCCGGCCCATTGCTCGACCGGATCGATATCCATCTCGAAGTGCCACAGATCGACTACGAGAAGCTGACCGATGATCGAGCCGGTGAACCGTCGGCGGCAATCCGCAGTCGTGTCGAAGCGGCGCGGGGGCGTCAATTGCAGCGGTTTGAAGGTACCCGCATGTTGGCGAACTCGGACATGTCAGCGCGGGAGGTACAACGCCATTGCCGCCTGGATGATGCCGGCGACGCGCTGATGCGGGCTGCGATGCAGCGGTTGCAGTTATCTGCGCGCAGCTATCATCGGGTCCTAAAGCTGGCCCGGACGATTGCTGATCTCGGCGATTCTCAGGAGATCGAGTCGCACCACCTGGCAGAAGCGCTCCAGTACCGTCCCAAGATCGTTGAGTAGGCGCCAGCCGGCATCGTGGGCTTGCGGTAGCGCAACGGCCGTGCCAATGTGAACGACTCACCTAGCCGGGACACACAACCGCCGTGAAGAAGCAGGAAATCTCAGTCGAACCCCAGTGAGGTGCTACACGGAGATCTCTCACACCCGCACGCCGGACCCGGCGTCGTAAGACCTCCGCTCCGGTCGAGATGACAGGCGTGATGCGTGTTGAGTCGTCCGGGACACCGCAGATTGTCGACCAAGTCTTGTGTCACAGGCTCCTAGTGGTGAACCCAGACCTTCGTGCCGTAGTCGGCCCACTTCCAGAGCGCTTCGGCGACATCGTTGGGTGGGATGACGCACCCCTGACCGGCACCGTAGCCGTAGGAGTCGCGCCAGGTCGAACCGTGAACTGCGTAGTCGACGTAGAAGTACATCACCCACGGCGTCGCCGGGGCTGAGTAGGGCTGGCCGTTCCAGCCGATGCCAGTCAGGTTCTGGATTTCGTACTTGAGATAGATTGAGAAGGTGCCGGTCGGCGTCGGCGCTTGAACCGGCCCGGTGACAACCTCCTCGCGCATCAGCTCGTAGTCGCCAACCCAGGCGATGATCTCATGGTTCGCGAGATCAATCTCGATCCAGCGTTCCCCTGGGAATGCATCGCTGAGCTGAAGCATGTTCTTCGACGAGTGGTAGACATCGCCGGCGCGGTAATTGTCCGGCATGTTGCCGAGCCCCGCCAGCGCTGCGTCCAGCCGTCCAAGCGGCACAAACTGCGTGCCATTGGCGCTGTCCCAGGAGAGCGCGCCGTACTCGAAGAACTGGTAATTCACATTGCCGATGCTGAATTCCTCAGAGATCGGCGCGCCGAGCCGTTCCTCGTTGCCGCGCTTCTCGTAGATGCGCAGGAAGTCGTTGGCGATGGCGTGGCGTGTCTCGTAGAAGTACCGGTTCTCGACGCCTGCTGGATCGACCGGCTTGAAGGCTGGAACCCAGCGGGCGTAACCCATGCGCTCGGCGTAGATTCGACCGATCGGCGAGCGGACAATGTCGGCGGCTGTCGCGGCCGCGATGTCGTCGCCCTGGTACTCAAGCCGGCCGTACTCGGTCCACTGCGCGACGGAGCCGAAGCCCTGAACCGGCGGTGTGACCGGTTCGCCGATCTCAAGATCGCGTAGCTCGAAGGCCCACTTCTCCAGGAAGACGCCGCCTAGTGTTTGGCCGGTTGTTGGGAAGTAGACGCGCGGCCCATCCCACTCGACAAATGCGGCTGCTTCGGCAGGTCGCGGTTGAAGTCGAAAGTCGATTGCCGCGAGCGAGGTCGCCAGCACGATGGCTGCCAGCGCGAGGCGGAGATATCGATTGGCGGTCGTCGTCAGTGTCACTTCGGCCCCTGCCTGTACAGCATCAGTGCGGACGCAGTCGTGTCCGTACACACAATCGTACAAGCTTTGGTCCAGAATGCAATCTGACTCAAAGTCAAACAGGACTGAAGACCTATGCGCCGGGCGGAGGATGCGTTCGTACGCGGAGAATGACCGCTAGCCTGAAGCTATCAAAGCCCTCGGTTGGCACGCTCCCAGACAGCCTTGCGGAAACGAAAGCAAATCACGCGAGTAGGCAAGCGCGCGTGCCGGAAACTACGCAGAACCTTCGATGCGCTCTTTCGTTGACGGGAGCCGGTTTCCTAGCCGTGGATCGACCTCAGCCGCCGCGTCGAGGGCGCGCGCATACGCCTTGAAGAGCGCCTCGACCTCATGGTGTGCATTGCGGCCGTAGAGCGTCACGACGTGGATGTTCATGCGGGCTTCGCGGCTCAGTGTGTCAAAGAAGTGCCAGACGAGATCCGTCTCCAGGTCGCCGACGGCGGGCGCAGAGAACGCGCCATTCAAGACAAAGAACGAGCGGCCGGAGAGGTCAATCGCGACGTGCGCCAGGGCTTCGTCCATCGGAACCGCATAACTCGCTGTGCGGCGGATGCCGCGATGCTCGCCCAGAGCAGTATTGATCGCCTGTCCGAGGCAGATTGCGATGTCCTCGGCGGTGTGGTGCCCATCGATGTCGAGATCGCCGGATGCCTCCACTGTCAGGTCGAATAACCCGTGCCGCGTGAAGAGCGTCAGAAAGTGGTCCAGCGCGCCGATGCCTGTACGGATGTTGGCGTCGCCACTACCGTCCAGGGCGAGCGTCAGTGCCACCGCCGTCTCGGACGTCTGGCGTTCGACTCGTGCCCGTCGCTCAGTCATACTCGCCGATCCGTTGCAACGCCGTCAGCAAGCGGTTGGTGTCTTCCGGTCGGCCGGTGCTGAAGCGCAGGTACTCGCGCAACGGGCCGCCGTAGGCGCGGATCATGATCCCGTGGTCGGCGAGCCGTTGGTGGACAACGTGCGCGTCAACGCCGATGACCTTGCAGAGGACATAGTTGGCGACAGTCGGATACGGCTGGAGGTACTCAATCGTCCCCAGCATGCGCCGCATGCGGCGGGTCTCGTTGCGGATGCGGTTGATCGACAGATGCAGGTATTCAACATCGTCCAGCGAAGCCTCGGCGGCCTGCAACGCGGCGACGCTCACATTGAAGGGCGGCTTGACCTTCCAGATCTGGTTAGCAATCGCCTCCGGGAACACCCCGTAGCCAACACGCATGCCGGCCAGGCCCGCCCATTTTGAGAATGTCCGGAGGACGATCAGGTTGTCGAACTCCTGGGTCAACGGCATTACGGTCTTGCCACAGAATTCGTAGTACGCCTCGTCGACGATCACCAGCACGCCGGTCTCCAGCAGCTGGACGATCTCAGCGGTCGGTGTCAGGTTTCCGGTCGGGTTGTTCGGCGACGTGAGGAACATCGCCTTTGTCCGTGGCGTGATCGCATCGAGCATGGCTGGCATGTTGAGGTCGAAGCCGGCCGTGCGCGGGACGATCATCGGAATGCCACGAAAGAGCTCGGTGCGTGCGCGGTAGACACCGAATGTCGGTTCAGGAATGACGACCTCGTCGCCTGGATCGAGGATGGAGAGCAAGGTCAGGTCGATCAGCTCGTCGGAGCCGTTGCCGACGAGAATGGCCGAGGGCCGCACACCGCAATAGATTGCAAGTCGCTCGCGGAGGCTCGCCGCTTGAGCGTCGGGGTAGAAGTGGTAACGGTCGAATGCGCCCAGCGCCTCCTGGACTGAGATCGAGGCCCCATACGGGTTCTCATTTGAGTCGAGTTTCAGGATCATGTCGAGCGGCATCCCGAGCCGACCCGCCAACGACTCCGGCGACTCGACTGGATGGTAGGGCGTGAGCTCTTCGATGGACTCGCGTACGAGTCTGCGTTGTCCGGTTTCTGACGACATGTTTACGTCCCGCTGGTCCTTCCGCGTATCCTGACAATCATACCGCTGACTGGGCATTGCGCCGGTCCTTATACTTCCAGCGTCGAGTTGCACGATCTGACGGGAGACCGACCGGCCGTTGACTGCGTTGCGAGCCAAAACCAAGTATCTGCTGGCACTCTGCCTGTTCCTCGTGCCGTTGATTGTCGGTCCGCAGGTCGTTGCCGTGCCAGGCGCATCTACGTCCCGCCCTGCGCTACAGGTCGATCCGACCGCTGGTCCGGCCTGGTTCGCCATCGACCTGACCACCGGGATGACGTTGTACGACGACAACGGTGATACGCCGCTCCTGCCGGCCAGCACAGCGAAGCTCGTGACGGCTATTACCGCCCAACGCTTGCTTAGCGTCAACGAACAGGTGACAGTCGAGGAAACGGATCTTGTGCCGGAGGACTTCAGCAAGATGGGGGTTGAACCCGGTGATGTGTTGACCGTCGAGCAGCTGCTCTATGGCACGCTGGTGCCGTCCGGCGGCGACGCGGCGATGGCGTTGGCTCGCACGGCTGGCCTGCGGCTTGATCCCGAGAGTGCTGACCCGGTCGAACGGTTTGTCCAGGAGATGAACGCGGTGGCGGGCACGCTCGGTATGGCCAGCTCGTCGTTCGGCAATCCAGTTGGGAGCGACGACGAACGCTCATGGACGACGGCGCGCGACCTTGTCCGTGCCGGACGCTTCGCGCTCGACGATCCACTGCTGGCAGCTATAGTCCGCACGCCCTGGGCTTCGGTCGCGGTGAATGGACCTAACGCACGTGAGCTAGTTATCGAGAATTCGAACCAGTTTGTTCTCTTCGATGACGCCATTGGGATCAAGACCGGCACGACGGACGCTGCGGGCCAAAACCTCATCAGCGCCTTCGAGTTCGGTGATCATGTCGTGGTTACTGTCGTGCTCGGCAGCGGTGACCGCTATGCTGATACGACGACGATGCTCGACATTGTGCGAGCGAGCTGGACCTGGCTCGAGCTTGGAGGGAGCGCGTCATCCCTCGGCGCGACTGACGAGCTCGCGGCGAATGGACTCTGGATGCCGGTTAGCCGGACGCTGCTGCTACCCGCAAGCCAGTTGCCACTCGTGACCTATGCTATGGAAGGCAATGCGGAACCGGGGCGTAGGGCGGAGGGCGTCGTCAGGTTTGCGCTGGACGGCGAGACGCTGGCGGAGTTGCCTGTCTATCCGATTGGCGAGCCCGGTGAGGCACAGGAGTAAGGACGGTAATGGCGGAACCTGAACGGTTGCAGAAAGTACTGGCCGCTGCGGGCGTCGCGTCACGGCGCGCGTCCGAGAAGCTGATTGCGGAGGGCCGCGTGCGGGTTGACGGCACCGTCGTGACCGAGATGGGCACAAAGGTTGACCCGGATGCCGTCCGCATCGAGGTCGATGGCCAGCAGGTGCGCTCGCAGCGCCCGCGTTACATCATGCTCAACAAGCCCAGCGGCTACATCACGACGCTCGCGGATGAACGCGGCCGCCGGACTGTTGCCGAGCTTGTCGAAACTGCCGAACGAGTGGTCCCGGTCGGACGGCTTGATCGACCGACTCAGGGGCTGTTGCTCTTTACTAACGATGGCGAGCTAGCCAACCGCGTCATGCATCCGGCGCACCAGATCGCGAAGGAATATCTGGTGTTGGCGGACGGTTTCCCGCCGCCGGAGGTGATCCGCGAGCTGCGCGAGGGGATCAACATCGACGGCACGCGGACAGCCCCAGATGAGGTGCGTCCGCTCCAGGAGACGCAGGACGGCCTGCTGCTCAAGGTCGTGATCCAGGAAGGTCGCAACCGCATCGTCAGGCGCATGTTCGAGGCCGTTAACTACCCAGTCTTGCGCCTGGTTCGCACGCGCATTGGCCCAATTCAGCTCGGCAATCTGCCGCGCGGCGCATGGCGGGATCTGAACCCGAGTGAGCTCGAGCTTCTCCGCGACGCAGTCGGGCTCCTGCACCGGCCGGCGGAAGATCGGGACAGGCGGCATGAGCGCCGAGGGCGCAGATGAGCCGTGCGTACGCTATTGCCATTGACGGGCCGGTTGCCGCCGGCAAGACGACCGTTGGACGCCTGCTGGCGGAGTCGCTCGGTGCGCTGTTCTTCGACAGCGGGGTCGTCTATCGGGCATCTGCCCTCCAGGCGCTCCGGTCCGCAGTCGATCCGAACGATGACGCCAAAGTGGCCGATACCGTCGCTGCAATGGATCTGCAACTCGAGAACACCGCATCCGGCACACGCTTGCTCGTGGACGGCGTCGATGTCACTGACGAACTGCGGACGCCCGAGGTAGACCGGGCGCTGCCGCCAATCTCCGCCAACCAGCGTGTACGCCGCGAGCTGCTTGGGATACAGCGCTCGGCTGTCGCCGGTCACTCTGCCGTCGTAGTCGGGCGTGACATTGGAACGGTCATCCTGCCTGACGCTGATCTGAAGATCTACCTCGACTCCGCGAGTGACGAGCGCGCGCGCCGCCGCTATGAAGAGCTGCGGGGGCGTGGTGTCGAGATTTCCCACGAGACGGTCTATCGTGACCTGTTGGAGCGTGACAGGCGCGACATCTCTCGTGAAGCTGCGCCGCTGCAGATCGCGGACGGTGCTGTCGTCGTCGACGCGACGGGTAAGAGCGTGGACGAGGTCGTTGAGCAGATTCTGAAGGTCGTGCAAGAGAGGCGAATCGTTTGCCCGCAGTCATCGGAGTGAGCGTTGCTTAGGCCGCTCTTCAACAGGCGCTTGAGCTTTCGCCGGCGTTGGAAACACCTGATCTTCGTATTGCTACGCATCTTCGTCCTGCCGACCTTGCGCGTCGTCATGCGGTTCAAGGTCCACGGCCTGTCGAACATCCCACCGGCCGGCGGCGCGTTGGTGATCGGCAACCATGTCCACAACAGCGATCCGATCCTGATGCTCTCCGCGACCTACCGACCGATACTCTGGATGGCCAAGGAGGAGGTCTGGGATCTGCCGGTCCTCTCATGGTTCGCGACCCAGGCCGGCGCGTTTCCTGTCCAGCGCGGATCATTCGACCGCACAGCGATTCGCACGGCGATTGACACGATCAATGAGGGACTCCTTGTTGGCATGTATCCCGAGGGGACGCGCTCGACGACTGGGGGACTGAAGGAACCGTTCCCTGGAGCGAGCCTCGTCGCGGTGCGCGCCGGCGCGCTGATCATTCCCTGCGTGATTGTCGGGTCAGGCGACCTGCCCTTCGACAGCAAGACTAAACGGCAGCGCCGTGGCTATCCGCGGGTCGAGGTCTGGTTTGGCCCGGCCTTCATGCTGCGGCCGCGCACCGAGGACGGTCGCCGCTTCTCGATGGCCGAGCTCACTGACGCGATGATGCTGGAACTCGCACGGTTGCTGCCTGAGCCAATGCGCGGTCTCTATCGGGAGCGTGATCTTTCCGTGTCGCATCCAGCGGTCCAACGAGATGACATCGTCTTCCCCGGCGGCTGAGCGCCCGGCATCGTACACTTAAAGATCATCCGGTCCGCTGCATCCAGAGGAGACGCACATTCTCGACCGTCCTGCCTACTTGCGAAACACATTCCAGGAACGCGCCATTCTCGTGCGCGTCAACCACCAGCACGATGGCTGGAGCCCCGAGGGCGCGCTCGAGGAGCTTGCGCTGTTGTGCGAGACGGCGGATATCAACGTCGTCGGCTCGATCACGCAGAATCTCAACCATCCAAACCCGCGCAGCTATGTCGGCAAAGGCAAGCTGGAGGAGCTTCATGGGCTGATGCACGAGCTTGAGGCGTCTGTAGCGGTCTTCGACGACGAGCTGACGCCGGCGCAGATCCGCAATCTGGAGCGCCGGTTGACCGAGGACGAGACGCTCGACCGCAAAGTCGTCGATCGTCCGACACTGATCCTCGACATCTTCGCGCGTCATGCGGTGACGCACGAAGGCCGCTTGCAGGTTGAGTTGGCGCAGCTTGAGTACCGGCTGCCGCGGCTAACCAACATGTGGAGTCACCTCTCGCGTCAGGGCGTTGGCGGCGTCGGTCTGCGCGGCCCCGGCGAGACGCAGCTCGAAGTTGACCGCCGGTTGGCAGAGCAGCGCATCGCGCACATCAAGGAGCAGCTCCTACAGGTCCACCGCCACCGCGAGCTGTACCGCGACCGGCGGCGCAAATCCGAGACGCCGGTCGTCGCGCTTGTGGGCTACACGAATGCGGGGAAATCGACCCTGCTCAACCAGCTCACCGATGCCGGGGTGCTGCAGGAAGACAAGCTCTTCGCGACACTTGATCCGACGACGCGCCGGTTGCGCCTGCCGAGTGGCCGTGCAGCGCTCGTCACAGACACCGTCGGCTTCATCAACAACCTGCCGCCAACGCTCATTGCCGCATTCTCCGCGACGCTCGAGGAGATCGCCGAGGCGACGGTCTTGCTGCATGTCGTCGACGTCACCCATCCCGACGCCGCCGCGCAATCGGACACCGTTATCGAAGTGCTCGACACTCTCGACCTCGACGAGATCCAGACGGTCACGGCGCTCAACAAGGTCGACGCGCTCGATGGCGACACAAGCGCCGCCGGGTTTGACTTGGACGATCTGCCGCTGGATTATGTGCCGGTGTCGGCACGGACCGGCGAGGGGCTTGAGGCGTTGCTGGAGCGGCTGGATGAGGCAGTTTCTGCAACGGCGCGCTACACCTACCTCGAGGTGTGCATTCCATTTGCCAAATCGGAGCTGGTCGATGTCTTTCATCGCCTGGGTCAGGTCGAGAACGAGGACTACACAGCGGAGGGCACGTCCATCGCGGGCTTCGTCCCAACACGCTATGCCGACCGCTTTGAGCCCTATACCAGTGACTTTCCGCCTGCAGGCGACGAAAACCTCCACGAAAGTACCACGTACGACCAATAGAGCTAGCTGCGAACGTACTATATACTCCAGGCGAAACATCGGGCGCGGACGCACAAGGTTCCAGAGGAGGATGGCAGATGTCGGGTAGTTTGCAGGACCTGGCGGGATTGCTTGAGCAGCTTCAAGCAGGTCACGCACTTCAGATGGTTGCGATTGTTGGCCTGGACGGTCTCGTCGTCGAATCGGCGTCGGACGGCAAGCTCGATGCGGAAATGGTCTCGGCCGTGGCCGCGCCAGGGCTCCTGATGATGAGTGACCTCGCGACCGAGCTGAATGAGGGGCTCGCGCAGCTCACGACACTCGAATACGAGAGTCACGTTGCCATCATGATGCCGTTGAACGAGGACACGCTGCTGATCGCTGTGGCCGAGTCCGGCGCGATGAACCTCGGCCAGCTGCGGATCGTGCTGCGCCGTTCGACTGACAGCCTGCGCGCGGCGCTCGACGACATCTAGATATGGCCGAGTTCAGCGGCACAACCTATGCCGCGTCCGGCGTCGACATCGACGCGGGCGACGCGCTGGTGCGAGCGATTGCCCCGGCCATTGCACGCACGCACAATGAGCGCGTGTTGCGCGGCGTCGGTCACTTCGGCGGCTTCTACCGCATCGGCTCGGGCGACGACGGTCTAACGCTCGTCGCGAGCATCGACGGGGTCGGCACGAAGCTCAAGGTCGCGGCGCTGGCGGATCGACACGAGTTCATCGGGCACGACATCGTCCACCACTCGGTGAATGACATCATCGCCTGCGGGGCGCGGCCGATCTGTTTCCTCGACTACTTTGCCGCCGGCAAACTCGATGTCGAGGTTGCGGCGACTGTCATCGGCGGGATTGCGGCAGCTTGCGAGGCGCTTGGCGTCGCGTTGATCGGCGGCGAGACGGCGGAAATGCCGGGGGTTTACAGCGGCAGCGACTACGACCTCGCCGGGGTAATCCTCGGGCTTGTCGATCAGGAGCATATCGTCGATGGTACGACGATACGGTCCGGCGACGTTCTAATTGGACTTCCGAGCAACGGATTTCACACTAATGGGTACTCCCTCATTCGCTCGGTTCTAGGGCTTAATGAGGACGACGGCAGCGCAGCCGACCGTCTTTCGGCGGCGCTTCCGTGGGACGAGACGCGAACATTCGCAGAGGCACTACTGGAACCGCATCGCAGTTATCTGGCGACGGTCGGCGAAGCTCTGGAACATGGATCTGTGCATGGTATGGCACACATCACCGGAGGCGGAATCGCCGGGAACCTGAGCCGTGTAATTCCCTCGGGCCTCACCGCGGTTGTCGAGACATCATCCTGGTCGGTTCCCAGGCTGATGACCTATGTGGCCGAGCGCGGGCACATAGCGACCGAAGAGTGCTATCGCGTCTTCAACATGGGTATTGGTTTTGTACTCGTGTGCCGTGCAGACGGCGCGCACGACCTGCTCGACACGCTTGAAGGAAGTGTGCGCATCGGCGAGGTCGTGAGTGAAGACTCGGACGAGCGCGTGACGCTCGTTGCCGGGTAGTCGACCGGCCGGCAGGTACTTGATTCCGAACCCTGGCGATCTTGGTTTCGCACGATAGTAGGTGCAATGGAATCGCTACTTCCAGGTCGGTTTGATCCGGATCTGACAAATTTGATCGTGGGGCCCGACGAGTCTGCGATGATACAGAAATGCCTCGAGCGGTTGATGGACGAGACTGGAGCAACCTACAGCATGTTGCTCGATCGTGCCGGTCAAGTGCTATCGTGGCAGGGGAGCGGGCATCAGGCAGAGATGATGCATCTCGGCGCGCTGCTCGCCGGGACATACGCATCGAGCCAGGAAATGGCTCGTCTCCTCAAAGAAGAGAACTTCCGCGTGCTCGTGCAAGAGGGCATGAAGGAGAAGATCTTCACAGAGACGGTCGAGGGCCGTTGGCTGCTCGTCGTGGTGTTCGACCACCAGGCGCATCTCGGCCTTGTCAAAGTGCTCGCGAAGCGGGCAACCGAGTCGCTGGCGACGATTCTCGCGCTCGTCATCGAGCGCAACGAGAGCCGCCGGTCGCAGATGGGCTCGAGCATGGCCAAAGCAGCGACTGACACTATTGATCTCATCTTCGGAGAAGACGACGGTTCGCGGCAGGCCGCGAATCCGACAACCAACGAGAAGAAATAGCACATGGCGCTGATCAACGTAGCCGCCCGGGAAATCCACGGCAAGATCGTCTACTACGGTCCGGGCCTCTGTGGGAAAACAACGAATCTGCAGTTCATCCACGGCCAGATCCCGACCAACGGCCGCAGTGATCTCCTGTCGATTGCCACTGAGACAGAGCGCACGCTCTTCTTCGACTTCATGCCCCTCGAGTTGGGCAAGGTCCATGGCTTCTCGATCCGTTTCCACCTCTACACGGTGCCGGGGCAGGTGCTCTATGAGCGCACGCGCGTGGCCGTGCTCAATGGAGCGGATGGTGTGGTCTTCGTCGCGGATGCCCAGCGTGACCGGTTGGCCGACAATCTCCAGAGCCTCCGTGAGCTCGCCCAGAATCTGAAGAACCAGGGCAAACGGCTCGTCGATTATCCGCTGGTCATGCAGTACAACAAGATGGACCTGCCGACGGCGCTGCCAACGCCGGTGCTTGATCGCTACCTCAACACGATCAAGGTGCCGCGCTTCGAGGCCTCGGCCGTCAACGGCCAGGGCGTCTTCGAGACGCTCCGGGCGGTCTCCAAGCTGGTTGTCAACAAGCTCTAGCGCGCCGCTAGCTGCCGGCCGGTTTGCCGGCGGCGGCGCGCTGGATTTCCATGAGCTGATTGATCCCGGTCCTGCAGAGCGCGAGCAGCTGCTGCAGCTGTTCGTCGGAGAGCGGCGTGCCCTCAGCCGTCGCCTGTAGCTCGACAAAGTCCCCACGGCTGTTCATCACGACATTGCAGTCGACATCCGCCGCCGAGTCCTCGTGGTAGTCGAGGTCCAGGCGCGCTTCCCCGCCGACGATGCCGGCGCTGACGGCTGCAATCCGCGCCGCAACCGGCGAGCGCGGGATCACGCGCGTCTGGGCCAGCATATCGAGCGCGAGTTCGAGCGCGACGAAGCCGCCGGTGATCGCCGCCGTGCGGGTGCCGCCGTCGGCCTGGAGCACGTCACAGTCGACCGTGATCGTGCGCGGGCCGAGGCGCTTGAGGTCGACCCCTGACCGCAGCGAGCGTCCAATCAAGCGCGAGATCTCCTGGGAGCGGCCCGAGTTCGCGGCGCGATCCCGCCCGATGCGCGATTGCGTCGAGCGCGGCAGCATCGCGTACTCGGCGGTGACCCAGCCGCGCCCGGATGACTCCAGCCACGGCGGCACGCGTTCTTCGACGGTTGCTGTGCACCAAACGCGTGTGTCGCCGCAGGAGATCAACGCCGAACCCTCGGCATACGGCGCAACGCCGGTCTCGATTGTCGTGGCGCGGAGTTCGTCGGATTCGCGCTTGAACCGGGCGCTGACGATGTTCATTGAGCTAGCCTTTCGATGGGTCCGTCTTCGTAGCGTTGTCGTCCTGAAGCTGTGATTTGCGGTCGCGCAGCTCGACGATACGTTCGGCGAGCCTAGACTCGAAGCCGCGCTGTCCAGGTTCGTAATACTCCTTGCCCGCTATGTCCGCTGGCACATTAACCTGGCTCGTCATGGCGTCCTCGTGGTCGTGCGCGTACTGGTAGCCCTCCCCATAACCCAGGCCACGCATCAAGCCGGTGACCGCGTTACGCAGATGTAGCGGCACTGGCTCGTTACGCGTATTGCGGACATCGTCGCGGGCAGCGCCATAGGCGCGATAGATCGCGTTGCTTTTTGGCGCAAGCGAAAGGTAGACGACGGCCTCTGACAGCGCGAGCGCGGCCTCCGGCATGCCAATGAAATGGGTAGCCTGCTGGGCTGACATGGTCAATGTGAGCGCGCGCGGATCAGCCAGACCGACATCCTCAGTCGCGAAGCGGACGAGCCGCCGCGCCACATAGAGTGGATCGTCGCCACCTTCGAGCATCCTCGCAAGCCAGTAGAGCGCAGCATTGTGATCCGAGTCGCGCATTGACTTGTGGAGCGCCGAGATCGTGTCATAGTGGCCCTCGCCCGACTTGTCATAAACCATTGCCCGTCGTTGCGTTGCCCCGGCCACCATATCGACAGTGATTGGGCCGCCTGGCTCGGCTCCGACGCTGGCCATGTCCAGGGACGTCAGCGCAAAGCGGGCATCGCCGTTGGCGAGATTGACCAGGTGCTTGAGCGCATCAGGCTCGATAGTGAGCTCGTCTTCGCCGAGGCCGCGTTCGTGGTCGTTGAGCGCGCGGAGCACGATATCCTCGATGTGCGTGTCTTCCAGTGGCTTCAGCACGACGACTCGCGCTCGCGAGAGTAGCGGCGCATTGACCTCGAACGAGGGGTTCTCAGTTGTCGCGCCAATGAGGATGACCGTGCCGTCCTCGACGTAAGGTAGGATGGCGTCCTGCTGGGCCTTGTTGAAGCGGTGGATCTCATCGATGAAGAGAACGGTGCGCTGGCTGAGCATTGCCTGCCGGTCACGCGCGGCAGCGACCTCGCGCCGCAAATCGGCAACGCCTGAGGAGACAGCTGAGAGTTGAACGAACTCGGCCGTCGAGGTCTCGGCGAGGATGCGGGCGAGCGTCGTCTTGCCGACACCGGGCGGTCCCCAGAGGATCAGCGAGCTAAGGCGGTCACGCTCGATCATCTTGCGGATGATCGAGCCCGGCTTCAGGATGTCGTCCTGCCCGACGAAGTCGTTGAGCGTGCGTGGACGCATGCGGGCGGCAAGTGGCCCAAAGCGCGCGGTATTCGCTGACTCCGACGCGCCGAAGAGAGAAGATTGCTGTCCATCGGTCACGCTACGATACCTCTCCGAAGCAGGGCCGGGCTGGCGATCACAATAGCCATGGCGACAATCCACAGCGACGCCTCGACGAAGCGTGAGACATTGAGGAACGCCATGCCCATCGAAAGCTCCACTCCGATGATGGCAAGTGCCGCAATCAATACGAGTTGGCCCCGCGGCGTCCCTGGCCGCCACAGTATCCAGAAACCCGCACACGCGGTCTCACCAGCAATCAGCAAGTTGCGTGCGGCGGGTTCAATGTTCAGCGCAACAATCGTCGAGACGCCTAGCCAGAGCGTTGCGATTGCAGCGAGCCAATGGCGACCTGGTTGGCTTGACGTCGAGGTTGCACGCGCTTCGTCGGAGTCGTCCAACGCAACAACCAGGGCAGCAATAGCGACGACGGCGGCGGCGGCCAGGAGACTCACGTTGCCAATGAAGAAGAGCCCGAAGACGCTTGCAACGGCCAGAAATTCGCTGCCGCTCGCCATCGTCGCGTCGAGCGCAAACCCGGCCGACCGTGCCCGCCAGATAACGCCCATGACACAGATCGTGAGGAGGATCAGGAGATAGCTCCGATTCTCACCGGCGGTGAGCGCTCCACCTACGTCACGGGGACGCAGTAAGAGCGCACTGGCGATGACAAGCACCGTAGCGATGAAAACCGTAAGCGATCCGACAGACAGGCGCGGCCTTTGGAGTGTGTTGCGGTCATCCGGCTCCACCGCCAATAGAGGGTCATGCACGATCGTTACCGGCCTTGCAATTGATGGCGGATGACCGCTTCGGGAATCGCGCCGGCCCGGAGGATGGCGAGCGAGTCGCCCTTGACCGCAACGACCGTCGACGGCAACCCGCCCGGAGCGTCCCCGCCATCCAGAGCTATCGCGACCCGGTCAGCCAGGGCCGCCGTCGCGGCGCTCGCAGTTGTTGTTTCCGTGTCACCGGAGAGATTGGCACTGGTGACGGCCAGCGCGCCGCTGCAGCGAGCTAGCAGCTCAAGCAACAGTGGATGGTCTGGCATACGCAGCCCAACGGTCCCGCTCGCCGCGCGGCAGCGTTCCGGCACGCTGTCAGCGCCAGGGAGCACAACGGTCAAGCCGCCTGGCCAGAAGGCTTCAAACAGTTGAACGGCGATACTGGAGGAGATTTGAGCGAGGCGCCCCGCTGTCTCGACACTGTCGACGAGGATTGGAATGGGCTTCGATTCGGGGCGACTTTTGGCAACGTAGAGTTGTTCGATAGCGCGCGAATGCTCTAGCGAGGCGGCAACGCCGTAGACGGTGTCGGTTGGCACGATGGCAAGCTCGCCGGTCTTCAAGGCGGTTGCGACCAAGTTGATGTCACGGGTGATATCGACGGCCATCATCCAGATTGCAGCGACTCGTGGATGTCACGCGCCAGCGCTGGACCGATGCCGTCGATTGAGGCAATGTCGTCGACGCTCGCTTCACGGATGCGTTTGACGCTGCCGAAGGTCTTGATCAGCGCTTTCTTGCGCTTTGGCCCCACCCCTTTGAGCTCATCGAGCTCCGACCGGAACGCGCTCTTGGTACGCTTTTTGCGCTGATAGGTGACCGCAAAGCGGTGCGCCTCGTCACGCAGGCGCTGCACGAGATAGAGCGACTGCGAATCGCGCGGCAGAATCACCGGTATCGACTGGCCCGGCAGGAAGAGCTCCTCGTTCTCTTTGGCCAGCGCGGCGAGCGGCACATCGACGTTGAGGTCGTCGAGCGCCCGTTTGGCGGCGCTGAGCTGGCCTTTGCCACCATCGACGATGACCAGATCGGGCATCGTCCGCCAGGACTCGGTCTGCTCCTGATCGAGGGCGCGCTTGAAACGCCGCCCGAGGACCTCATTCATCGCGGCGAAGTCGTTCTGGCCCGCGACGTCTCGGATCGAGAAGCGGCGGTACTCCTTCTTGGCGGGTTTGCCGTCCTCAAACACCACCATCGAGCCGACGGTGTTCGTGCCCTGGAGCGTAGAGATGTCGTAGCACTCGATGCGCCGGGGGACGCCGGGCAGCTCCAACGCATCGGAGAGCTCGGTCAACGCGGCGGTCAGCTTCTGCTCATTGTTGAGCCAGCGCAGGCGGCTCTGCTTCAAATTCTCGTCTGCCGAGGCGCTGGTCATCTCCAACAGCTTGCGTTTGCGACCGCGCTGGGGAATGGTCAGCGTTACTTTCTTCCTGCGCCGATCAGTCAGAAACTCGCCAAGTGTGTCCATGTCATCCAGGCTGTGTTGCAATATCAATTCGCCCGGCACGACGGCGGCATCCTGGTAATACTGACTCACGAAGCTCGTCAGAAGATCCGGCGCTTCGTCGTCGACGCGGGTGCCGGAGAGCGGGAAATGCTCGGAGCCGAGCATCTTGCCATTGCGGATGAACGTGACCTGGACCCCGGCTTCACCGCCGGCGGTCTGGGCGACTGCCAGGACGTCGGCGTCTTCTCCGCGTCCGGAGACGATGTTCTGCCGCTCCAAAACGTGTTCGATTGCTGAGATGTCATCGCGGAGCTTGGCGGCGCGTTCGAAGTCGAGATCCTCGGCCACGCGTTCCATTTCGTCCCGCATCGCCGGGATGAGCTCCTCGCCACGCCCATTCAGGAAGAGCTTGACGCCGTCGATGGCGCGCACGTACTCGTCGTGGTCGGCGGCGCCGGTGCACGGTCCCAGGCAGCGGCCAATGTGATAGTAGAGGCAGGGCCGGTCAGCGTCGCCAGTGATGTCGATGTCACATGGCCGGTAGGGGAAGAGCCGCTTGAGGAGATCGAGCAAGCGGTGCACAGAGCCGGCCGACGTAAAGGGACCAAAATAGCTCGAACCGTCGCGGACGATCCGGCGTGTGCTGATAACCCTCGGCCACTCTTCATTGGTGATGCGGATATAGGGGTAGGACTTGCCGTCCTTGAGCATCACGTTGTAACGCGGTTGGTGGCGCTTGATCAGCTCATTCTCGAGAATCAGCGCTTCTGCTGGCGTCGATGTCCTGACGATCTCGAAATCGGCGATCTGTGTTTGGAGCTCGCGTGTCTTAGGGTCGATACGGCCGCTCGACCGCTGGAAGTAGGAGCGGACGCGGTTGCGCAGCGACTGTGCCTTACCGACATAGATGATCTTCTTCCGCTTGTCGCGGAAGAGATAGACGCCGGGTTCGAGCGGCAGCGCGGCGAGTCGTTCGGTGAAGTCAGATGATGTAACCATAGCCCATGAATTGTACCGCTTCGCAGGTGCCGTGCGGCTTTGTTCGCGCCGCGAGAACGAGATAGGTCGCGTGCCTCCTTGACACTGCAAGAGTGAACGTGCAGACTGTACGTACACTTGTGCGTTGCCTCCTGGACACACGGCGTGCCAGCTAGCACTTGGTGTGTTGGGATACACTTGTGGACGCCGGATGGGCAACTTGCAGGGCTGGAAGAGAACGGTTGGTTGGGGATGAACAGCCACGAAATTCGACGCATTTTCACGGACTTCTTCGTCGAAAAGCACGGCCATCTCGCTGTGCCGTCATCGTCGTTGATTCCACTCAACGATCCAACCGTGCTCCTGACGACTGCCGGGATGCAGCAGATGACGCCGTATTTCCTGGGACTCGAAGATCCGCCGGGCCGCCGGCTTACCTCGATTCAGAAGTGCTTCCGGGCGGTTGGCAAAGACGACGATGTCATGGAGGTCGGTGACCCGACACACCTCACCTTCTTCGAGATGCTCGGCAATTTCTCCGTTGGCGACTACTTCAAAGCCGAAGCGATTGAGATGGCCTGGGAGCTCGTCACCGAGCACTACAAGATCGCCCGTGAGCGGATCTGGATCACCGTCGAGCCGGGTGACGACTTCTCGCGTGCTTACTGGCGCGACGAGATCGGCATCCCGGCAGAGCGCATCCAGGACGACCCCGGCAATGTCTGGGGACCGGTCGGTGAGACCGGGCCGTTCGGGCCGAACTCAGAGCTCTATGCGGATATGGAATGGGACCAGCACGGCGGCGATGCCGGCAAGGGACCGATGAGCGAAGACGAAGACCGCTACCTCGAATTCTGGAACCTCGTCTTTATGGAGTTCAACATGCTCCCCGGCGCGCAGCATGAGCAGCTCGCCATGCAAAACGTCGATACCGGCAGCGGACTCGAGCGCGTCGCAACAATCTTGCAAAATGTTGACTCGATCTACGAGACCGACCTCTTTCGGCCGCTCGTCGACCGTGCCGCCGACATCGCTGGCGTCAGGTATGGCGAAACCGAGTCCGTCGACCAGGCGCTGCGCATCGTCGCCGACCACAGCCGCGGGGTGACGTTTCTCATCGCCGACGGTGTCCTGCCCGGCAACGAGGGCCGCGGCTACGTTCTCCGGCGGATCCTCCGACGTTGCGTGCAGAAGGCGCGCGCGGCGGGCATCGAGCGTCCATTCCTCGGCGACCTCGCTGATGTCGTCATCGAAAACTTCGGTCCGCAATACGCCGAGCTACACCGCCGGCGCGAGACGATCCGGCGGGCGCTAGCCCATGAAGAAGAATCCTTCAGCCGCACGTTGACGACCGGCATGGGACGTCTCGATACGCTGCTCGACGAAGCCGGCGATGGGGAAACCATCTCGGGCTCCGACGCGTTTCGTTTGCACGACACCTACGGATTCCCAATTGACTTGACGGTCGAGCTCGCTGGCCAGGCCGGAAAGCGCGTCGATATCGACGGGTTTCGGACGGCGCTCGCTGAACAGCGCGAGCGCTCACGCGCGAACATGGACGCCTTCGCGGACGCGGCCCGGAGCCGCGCGCCGATCTACGCGGCTGTCGGTAACGACACGTCGGAGTTCGTGGGCTACGCGCAGGAGCGAGTGGAGACCCGGCTGGCGGCAATTCTGGGCGTCGACGGGTCGTTGGAAGCACTCGAAGCCGGGGAGAGCGCGGAGCTCGTGCTCGATGCCACGCCATTCTACGCAGAGTCGGGCGGTCAGGTTGGCGACACTGGGCTGATTTTAACTGAGACTGGCCGCTTTCGAGTGAGCGACACGAAGCGACCGTCGCCGCGTGTGATCGTCCACCTCGGCGAGGTGGAAGAAGGCTTCATTGAAGCCGGGCAAGCGGTCTCGGCAGAGATCGACCACGAACGCCGGCAGGCGATCCGACGGAACCACACGGCGACGCACCTGCTGCACAAAGGGTTGCGTGAGGTACTGGGTGTCGACACCCAGCAGGCCGGATCATTGGTTGCCCCGGAGCGGCTGCGCTTCGACTTCACGAGCCACCAGGCGCTCGGGCCGGAGGGGCAGCAGGCGGTCCAGCGGCTCGCCAACCTGGAGGTTATCGCCGACAAGGCGGTGGCCGTCAGCGAGGAACCCTACGATGCTGCCGTCGAACGCGGCGCGATGGCGCTGTTTGGCGAGAAATACGGCGACATCGTGCGGACTGTCGAGGTTCCGGGATATTCGCTCGAGCTGTGCGGCGGGACGCATGTCCAGCGCACCGGCGAGATCGGTCCAATTGTGATTCTGAATGAGTCGTCGATTGGCTCCGGTACCCGGCGTATCGAGGCGCTCACCGGCGCGGCGGCACTTGACTATCTCATGTCCGCCCAGCAGCTGTCCCAGGAGCTCGCGCGCGACTTGCGAACTCCGGCCGGCGAGATTGGCGAGGCTGTCGCGGCCCTCCAGGAGACTGTCAGGGCGAAAGACCGGGAGATCGAGGCCCTGCGCTTGCAGAGTCTCACCTCGGACATCGACGCCTACCTGAGCAAGCAGCGCGCCGTCAACGGCACGACGGTGCTGGCGGTCCGCGCCGACACCGGCGACCGGGCAACGATGTTGCAGCTCGGCGATAGGCTGCGCGACCGCATGCAATCGGGAGTGATCGTGCTCGGCGGCGAGGTTGCCGAGCAGGTTGCGTTGATCGCGATGGTGACGCCGGATCAGGTCGAGCGCGGTCTCCACGCCGGCAGGATCATCCAGGCAATCGCTCCAGTGGTTGGCGGTCGTGGGGGCGGGCGTCCAGAGTCCGCCCAAGGCGGTGGCGCGGATGTTGGCAAGATAGAAGAAGCGCTCGCGGCAGTGGACGCGGCGGTAGAGGAGCAGACCGGCTAGCACAGCTCCCGGCGGTCGCGCGTTGCCGCCGTGAGAATCTGGCCGGCCATGAGTCCTGAAAGGGAACGTTACGTGGTAACGCGCCAGATTCACGCGGTAGATATCCAGGAGCGCGAAGATTTCGACGATCTCCTGCGCCTCCTGCGACAGCACCGTGGATCGACATTGACCATCGATGTCGCAACCGGGGTGGACTCGCTATCGGTCCCGGATGAGTTCGAAGAGCTGGCCGTCGCGGCGCGGTATCACGATGTCGAGCTGGAGATCGTTACCGACGACCCGGTGCGGCAAGAGTTCGCCCGCATCTACGGGATGTTGGTGCTGCCGGGGGCGGACTGTGACACGATAGAGCTCATCGACGCCCGGCTCGACGTTACCGAGCAGTTCTCCCTCCCGGATGAGGAGCCTGGATTGGTCCGGCAGCAGGTCGAGAAACTGTCGGAGATTGCCGAATTCGGATTGTCGGATGGTGGCCGCGAAACCTCTCCGGCTTGGTCGCCCTTTGAGACTGGCGCGTCGTATAGCTTCGTAACCGCCGGCAGCCAGCCCGCGTTCGACGAGCGCAAGGCGGCGCGTGCCAGGCAGCGACGGAATGGCCGCAGGGGGCGAACGACCGTCAGCCGCTCGCTGAGCCCCAGCGCCGTCGTTGTATCGGCGATGGTCGTCGCTGTGGCGGTGGCTGTGTTGCTCATCGGCCTGCTCGCGCCCTCGGCGAGGATTCAGATCGTGCCGGAAACGCAAGCGCTCACTGCTGAGGTGCGCTACGGCCTGGCAGGCAGCGGTGCAGGGCTCGACGTTGTCGTCGAACCAGTTCCGATGATTGAGACGTTGACCTTTGAAACAACCGTTCCGGCATCCGGTGAGCGTCTCGTGCCCGACGACGCGGCGCGGGGGATGATCTTCCTTACGAATCCGCATACCGAACCCTTCGAGCTGTCGGCCGGCTCAGTCTTTGCAACTGAAGGCGGGCAGGCATTTCTCTCGCTTGAAAGCATCACGATTCCGGCTGCGGACCCGTTCGTGTCGGCCCAGTTCGGGACGGCGGCGGTCGGTATCGAAGCTGTCGATCCTGGCCCGGCAGGGAATTTGGATGCCGGCGATCTGACCGGAACCCTCGACTCTGGCATCATCTACCAGAATCGATTTCCGTTTGAGGGCGGATCTCTGCGCAGTGTTGCCATCGTGACTCAGGCAGATCTCGATGGGCTACGTGACCTTGCAACGCAGGAGTTTGCGTCACGGACCGGCAACGCGTTGGATGGACAGGTACCCGATGGATGGATACTCGTGAATGGCGCTGAGCAAGCCGGGGAGATCACACTGACCTACACCGCTGAAGTCGGCGCTGCCGTTGAAGAGGTGGCCGTCATCGCAACCATCGATGTCGCTGGCGAGATTTACAATCCCGGTGATCTGGAACAAGCCGCGCGCGAGCATTTGCTAACGGCGATGAGCGGGAGTGTGCCTGGCGGATTCGGGCTGGATGTCGAGACGCTACGCTTTTCGACTCCGCAGCCGGTCGATAACGCGAACACCCCGGCGCTCCGGATGAGCGCCGAGGGCACTGCAACCGCGCAGATTGGCCCTGAAGCTGAGGCACAGCTCCGCAGCGATCTGGTCGGCAAGGGCCAGGACCGCGCGGCGCTCGTGTTGGCGCAGATGCCCGGCGTTGAGAGCTATTCAATGGAGTACGGCCCGAGCTGGCTGCCGTGGCGTCCGGTGCCGCGCCTTGGGGAGCGCATCTCGATCAATGTCAGTGGCTCGTAGACGCGGTCGGCCCGGTGTGCGGCTCCTCGGCGTCGATCTCGGCGAACGCTGGATCGGTGTCGCGGCGACGGATGACACCGGCGTCCTGGCCGCCCCGGTGGAGACAATCGACCTCAAGCGCAGGCCTCTCGCCGATGTCGCGGGCATCGCCGCTGAGCGCTCGGTTGCCGGTATTGTCGTCGGGCTTCCTCGCACACTGGCCGGGGACGAAGGCTTTCAGGCGAAGCGCGCGCGCGATCAGGCCGCTGAGCTGCAGGGTGAGACTGACATTCCGGTTGTCTTCTGGGACGAGCGCTTGACGACGGCGATGGCCGAGCAGATTTCCAAACGGAGCAGACGCCGGCGAGCCCGCGCAACGCAGCCGGACGCGGTTGCCGCAGCGATCCTGCTACAGAGCTACGTCGATGCGAACCCAGTGTCCCGAATCAAGCGCCGGCGGCATTACTAGTTGGAGATGCTGCAACTCATCTCGATCATCGGCGCGTTGTTGATTCTCGGAGCGTACGGAGCCAATCAGCTAGGACGCCTGGGGCCGGAGCGCCCGATCTACTCAGCGCTCAATCTCGCGGGATCGGCGGTGCTTGCGTCGATCGCAATCATCGAGCGGCAATGGGGCTTCTTGCTCCTCGAAGGCGTATGGGCCATCGTCAGCGCGCTGGCGTTGCTCAAGCGCACCCAGGAGCTGCGCCGGTCCGATTGACGCGGTTCCGGCATCGTTCCTATAATCGGACAGATCTTCGCGACGCGGGCGTGGCCATTCGGTTTGCAGGCGAAACGAGACGTACAGCAGGATGAAGCTGATTATCGCGGTCGTCCAAAGTCAAGAGGCGGATGAAGTCGTCGATGCGCTCGTTCAGGCCGAGTATCGGGCCACGCGTTTCGCCAGCACCGGTGGGTTTTTGCGTCGTGGCAATACGACGATCATGGTCGGTGTCCAGGATCAGCAGGTCGATCACGTTGTCGACGTGTTGCGCGGCGCTGTCGAAGGCGCTGATGACCGATTGCCCGAGGGTCAGTCGGCCGTCACAGTGTTCGTGCTCGATCTCGAAGAGTATCAACGCCTGTAGCAACCAGCTCGGCGTCGTCGCCCGTCATCGATCTCCAGGTTCAGTCAATGTACCGCACACTTCGATTCAGCATCGCAAATCTCGAAATTCGCGCAACCCTGGTGTGGCTGCTCGTCGTCTCGGCGCTCGCCGTCATTGCGACGTACTTGATGGTTCCCGGCATCATGCCGTCGCTCCCGGGCCAGGTCGTCTTCGTCATGGCGACGCTCGTTGGAGTCATCGGTTCGCTGACGGCTCACGAACTAGCGCATTTGCTTGTTGCGCGGCGTTCGGGAGCGGGGCTCGTCGCCATCAGTCCGCAGCTGGCCGGAGCGCTGCCGGATACAGTCTTTGAGGCGCGTGACCCGGCCAGCGAGCTGAAGGTCGGGATCGCTGGTCCGCTCGCGTCGCTATTCGTCGGAGCTATCGCCGGTGGCGTGTGGCTGGTCTCGCTGGAGTTCGACAGCTCGAACGTATCCACTATCGTGGGCCTGCTCGCGCTGGCAAACCTCGGCCTCGTGGTCGTTAGCCTTATGCCCGGTTATCCATTCGATGGCGGGCGGATTGCCCGGGGCGTGTTCTGGTATCTCGGCGGCGACCTGATGACGGCAACGAAGATCGTCGGCTACGTCGGTTACGTCGTCATCATGGCGGTGATGGCGCTTGGCGCGTTGCTCGTCGTCAGCGGCGGAACCTACGCTGTGTGGGGTGTCTGGGTATTGCTGACTGCGTTCATGATCAACCGTAGCGTCGCCGATGGCATCTCGCACGTCTTCTGGTCGCAGAATAGCCAGCGACTGCGGGTAGACGATCTCTTCGTCGGCGGCACGCGCCGCATCCAATCCAACGTCACCATCGATGCGGGCATCGAACGCATGTTGGAAGGCCACGACGATGGACCGCTGATGGTCTTCGACGGCGACTCGGCAGTCGGACTGGTTGATCTCAAATCGATTCGCCCGGTGCCGCGGCGCCTCTGGACCGAACGCCAGATTGCCGACGTGATGGCGCCTATCGAGGGCTTGCCGTCAACGACCTCCTCGTCACAGCTCTCGGAGCTGATCGACCTGTTGCCGCCGGACCAGGATGCGATCGCACTTATCACTCGCGACGGCCGCATCATCGGCGCGACCGACCGTGCTGACGTCGTGCGCCGTTTGCAGAACTACCTCGCCGCGGAGCGCCTGGATAAGCTGCGACGCGGAGGACGGTAGCTTTAGGTGGCGTACGTACACTAGTGGTGGTAGCCTTCATCCGGCGGGGTAATCAGGCCAAAGCAGTCCAATGAGACATTGATCGCAGGCGCTTTCGAGCGCGGTCTTGGGCATGCCTGTGTTGGAGGAGTCATGGGGAGAGTCTGCGTCATCATCTGCATCGCGTTCGTGGCGTTGCTTGCGCTTGTCAGCTCAGGCGCTTTCGATAGCTCATCGCAGCCGGTAAACGAAGCGCAAGCTGGGGTAGGCGACTCAGTGGTGGTACTGCAGAGTGGCACAAACAGCACGCTGGCTATCTGGCTGCGTCTCCGCTGGATCTTCGCCGGCTCTGCCGCCGCCGGCCTTTTCCTCCTCTGTGTGCGGCAAGCCCGTCTGATCGTTGCGCCACCAACCGCGCGGCAATCCAAGCGGCTGGAACGGCACGCCGCGACCGGTAGCAACTCGGATGTCGCCCGGCGAGAGTTGGTCGACGATGCATACGGCATCGCCTGGAGTGACTGAGCCACGTCCTTAGTGACAACCTCAGGTCCAGTGTCACGAGATCAGGTTCATTCCACATAATATCGTAAGCTGCGGCGCGGTCGGATTCGCTCGAATCGCGGTCGATACGCACTTGCGTGGCTAGCGAGTCAATTTCTCGTCGATAGTGCTGTGACAGACGACGCCTGACCGGCCACGGTCGTGTTCTGCGCCGATGCATGCGCGACCAAACCAAACACCACTTGCTTATCTCCATAAAGCTGATATAATGAGACTCAACATTGTTGTGATCTGATGCATCGATCTGGCTGGAGTAAGTATGCGAGATAGTGAAGGACTCTTCGTCATCAGTGTGGCGGCGCGGCTGCTTGATATGCACCCGCAGACGCTACGGAAGTATGAGCGGGTCGGTTTTGTCGTTCCGTCGCGAACCTCGGGCAAGATCAGGCTCTATTCGCAGG
>JAUIIK010000224.1 GCA_030431755.1 Chloroflexia bacterium | reverse complement strand
GTGGAAACATGACGTCTGATACGAGATCTGAATGGAGCGTCTCAGCTGCCAGGCCTGCGTAGCCGCGACTGGCGACGCACCGCGTCACACCTACCAATGACACTGTGCCGTGCCGTTCCGTTCCGTTCCGAGGATCCCATCCCCCGTAGCTGCGACACAATGCGTCGCCATACCGGCCGCGGTGACTCCCGGCGTATGTGGACCAACCGAGATGAACTCCACCACTACGAACGCGTTGAAAGCGCGAGCCGCAACGCCGCATGCGGATCGAAGTCCATCTCCGCGAGCGTTTCGTAAGTCAGCTCGTGGTGTGGCCGAAGCATCTTGCCGGTTTCGGAATCACCGGGAAAGAGCAAGCTCCACTTGTAGGAGATACGGCCCTGGAGTCCTGAGTGATCGAGGGTAAAGCGCAGCGTATCAATGAAGCAGTTGCCTGCCTGAGACGACGGCACGCCCACCACCGTCGCGCCATGCTTGTAGAGCATCGCCGCCATGTCGAAACCGGCGCTGTAAGTGCGGGCCGAGGTCAGAACTGTCACATCAAGTGCAGGAGGCGCGATTGTCCGATGCTCATCGATCAGTCGCTTGAAGGTCGGCGATGCCTCGGCTTGGTCGAAGATCTGACGGCGAATCCCGGTTCGCTCCTCGGCACTGAGCCCGGCGACGCGCTGCTTCCAATCCCGCTCCTCCGAAAAGTCGTAGCCACCGGGCAGGTCCGCGGCCGACTCCGGCGGAATGTTCTGATTGTTTTCAAAGAAGAGCGGAGACAGCCGCCGCACTTGATAGCCACCGTCGTGCTCAACCATCGCGTCAAGCCCGTAGAGCAAGAACTGCAGGATTGCGGCAATCGCGCTATTGCCGCCGGTCGCATCCCGGAGATCAACGATCAGCTGCGAGCAATCTGCCGTTGTCATCGCATCAAGCATCTCGATGAATAGATCCGAGGCCGCTGGCACTGCCGCAATGCGCTCGTCGAGCGTCGCTGGACGCGGATCGACGCCAAGGTCATCCAGCAACCGGTCGAGATGGTGAGTTAGGTTGTGGTGATAGCCATAGTGCCGCCAAACCTCGAAGGCCTCGCGGTACCACATCATCGTCCCGATCCGGAGCAGCATCGCGTCGTCTACCAGCTGCCAGGAGATACGGGTTGGGCCGACCGGGACGAGATCGATGGTTGTTGGCTGAGCCATCCGTTCGCTGCCGGGGCGTGCGCCCAGCCGTATCAACGTGTCATGAGCGCTGCCGGACGCATCGAGAGTCTGAAGATGCACCTCGTCGCGTGGCTCGCACTCGAGCAACTCGAAGATCAACGCAGGATGCCTGAGCGCATCGGTCAAATGCACGAGGTTGTTGTAAACATTGTCGTCGCCGCGCAGCCGTCGCATACGCGCGACGAGATCACGAAACGATACGCCGTCGATCGCGTTGAGCCGCGCTCCGAGCAGCTCACGTAGGCGATCCTCGTAGACACCGGAAATGACGAGTACTTCGTCAAGCGGTTCCCAGTCGATCCAGAGCCGCGGTGAGGACTCCGGATCGCCGCCCATCGCGCGGGCATCGATCAACTCATCTGGCTGATGCGGATCGAAGATTGTCGTATGGCCGTCGCGCACCGAGGCAACCAGCGGCCGGAGCAGGCGCAGGAACGCCGCTGCGGTCATACCGTCATTCGGGATCGACCGCGCGATCTCTCCAGCATGGCGGTGGAACGCGAGCATGCCGCCTGCCCCGGAGAACGAGTCTGGGTGCGACTCCGCCAGCAGCGAGACCAATTGGCGCAAATCCGTCTGCAAGCGATCGGGCGCAACCAAGGTATCGGATTCGCTGTGCGTCACCGGCCGTTGGCGACGGTTTCGACGACATCCAACGCCCGTTCGATGTCGTCGCTGGTGACGTCGATGTGTGTCACGGCGCGGATCTGGCCGGCCCGGAAGTCGCACATCTTCACACCCTGCTCGTCGGTGGCCTCCAGAAACTCGCTCACCGACTTCCCGGTCTCATCGACGCGGAAGAGCACCATGTTCGAGTCAGGCGGGTCGTTCAGAACGGTGATGCCCGCGATTTCCGCCAGTCCGGCGGCAAGCATCCGCGCATTCTGATGGTCTTCCGCGAGCCGCTCGACATGGTTCTCCAGCGCGTAGACGCCGGCTGCGGCGATGATCCCGGCCTGCCGCATCGCACCGCCGATACGGTGTTGGTAGCCGCGCGCCCGGTCGATGAACTCGGCGCTCCCGGCCAGTACCGCGCCCACAGGACAGCCAAGCCCCTTGGTGAGGCAGAGCCAGGTAGAGTCAAAACCCTCGGCGTAGTCCGCCGCCGGCACGCCAGTCGCGACGCTGGCGTTTAACAACCGCGCGCCATCGAGATGCGCCTTCAGGCCGTGCTTCTGGGCCGTAGCCCGGACCGCCTGCAACTGCTCCAGCGGCCAGATGACACCGCCGCCGTAGACGTTCGTCTGCTCGGCCCAGAGCAGCGTCGTCGGCGACTGGTAGCGCGAGCCGGGCTGGATGGCCTCCTCGACCTGCTCGGCGCTATAGCGTCCGGCATTCCCTTCAAGCTGCCGGAACAGCACGCCCGAGAGCAACCCCGGCCCGCCGGCCTCCGAGATCAGGACATGCGACAGCCGGTCGGCGATGACCGTCTCACCGTGGTTGGTGTGTGTCTTCAGCGCGATCTGGTTGCACATCGTGCCGCTCGGCAGGAAGACGGCCGCTTCCTTTCCAACCAGGTCGGCAACCATCCGCTCAAGCTTCAGGACCGTCGGATCCTCGTCCTTTTGGGCGTCCCCGACCTCGGCGTTCGCGATCGCCTCGCGCATGCCTGGTGTCGGTTTGGTCTTCGTATCGCTGTAGAGATCGATCAAGCGGCCCTCACCCCCAGCCCCTCTCCCAATGCTGGGAGAGGGGAGTAAATCTAAGCGCAATCATCATCACTCGCGGATCGATTCCCCTTCTCCCAAGATTGGGAGAAGGGGCCAGGGGATGAGGGCTGTTCCGGCTATTTCCCAACTCCCTCTTCCCTGTTACCTCTTGTCTACGCCGGCTTCTCCGGCCAAGCGCCGTACCAGTCGAAGGGTTTGTCATCGAGGTTGACGACGACGTTCTTGACCTGGGTGTAGAGATCGAGCGCGTGGCGCGACAGCTCGCGGCCGATGCCGGACTGCTTGTAGCCGCCAAAGGGCGCTTCGGGCGGGTTGACCGTCGGGTAGTTGATCGAGACGTTGCCAGCCCGGAGATCGGCAGCCATGCGGTGAGCGCGCTTGATATCGTTCGTCCACATCGTCGCAGCCAGGCCGTAGATGACGTTGTTGGCCAGCCCCAGCACTTCCTCATCATCCTTGAAGGGAATGACCGAGAGGACGGGCCCGAAGACTTCCTCCTGGGCAATCGTCATGTCGTTGCCGACGTGATCGAAGATCGTCGGTTCGACGAAGTTGCCGGCGCTGAGCGTCTCGGTGTCGACCTTGCGTCCGCCGTGGGCCAGGTCCGCGCCCTCACCGCGCGCCTTCTCGACGAAGCTCAGGACACGCTCGCACTGAGCCGTCGAGATGACCGGCCCCATCTGCGTGTCCCACTCCATCGGATCACCGACGCGAATCTGGGCGGTCTTGGCTACAAACTCGGACATGAACTTGTCATGGATCGACTCGTGCAGGAATAGCCGTGTCCGGGCAGTGCAGCGCTGGCCGGCGTTGGTGAAGATCGCGAAGAGCGAACCGCGCACCGCCTCGTCAATGTCGGCGTCCGGGAAGACGATGTTTGGGCTCTTGCCGCCCAGTTCCAGCGAAACCTTCTTGATCGTCCCGGCCGACAGCCGCAGGATATCGCGGCCCGTCTCCGTCTCGCCGGTGAAGGCGACCTTGTCGACATCGGGATGCTCGCAGAGCGCCGCGCCGATGACCCGGCCCGGGCCCGGCAGGACGTTGACGACGCCATCAGGGATGCCCGCCTCCTGGCAGATCTGGCCGAGGACGACTGCGGTGATCGGCGTGTTGCTGGCCGGCTTGAGAACGATGGTGTTGCCGGCTGCCAGCGCCGGTCCAAGCTTCCAGGCAGCCATCAGCAGCGGGAAATTCCAGGGAATGATCTGGGCGCAGACGCCGACCGGCTCGCGCACGGTGTAGTCGAAGAGCGGCCCGTTCATCGGGATCGTCTCGCCCCAGATCTGGCCGGTCAGGTTGGCGTAGTACTCCAGGCAGTTGGCCGAGTTCAGCACGTCGCCGCGCGACTCGACGATGATCTTGCCGCAGTTGAGCGTCTCCAGTTCCGCCAGCTCATCGACCCGTTCGCGCAGGATATCGGCCGCCCGGCGCATGCGTTTGGCCCGCTCATTCGGGGCCATCCGCGACCAGCGCCCATCATCGAATGCCTTCCGCGCCGCCGCAACGGCTCGGTCAACGTCCTCCGGTCCCGCCTTCGCTACCCGTCCAACGACCTCGTTCGTCGCTGGCGAGACTGTCTCGAAGGTCTCGCCAC
>JAUIIK010000223.1 GCA_030431755.1 Chloroflexia bacterium | reverse complement strand
TGTACTCGCTGCCATCCTTGCGAGAGAACTCGGCTGTTGTGTTGGCGTTGAAGCAGGCTAGCTCACGCATGTCGGGATGAGGTCCGGCGAGTCCGTTGTCGATCATGGTTGCTCCTCGTTGTGGTTCTCAGGCGGTCCCATGCCCGCGCCGAGCCAGCGGGTTTCGGTGTGGATAATCGTGCCGTCTGGGGCCAGGTAGCGGGTTTCGACCTGGTTGTCCTTCTGTTCCCAGCGCTCGACCGGCGCGAAGAGGATCGTGCAACCGTCGGCTTCTTGTGCGGCACGGTAGAGGGTGCCGTCGGCATACTCGATCTCGATGGCGTGAACGTCGCTCGGGGAACGGGCGGTCGAATTGCTGAACGCGATGCACTGGTAGTCGGGGCCGACCATGTTGCCGCGCACGCCGTACTCGCTTCCGGCTTCCCCAAACGAAGCGCCCATGAGACCCCAGTTTTCGTCGTCCGGCTTCCTTCCGGCCATGATCAACCCGCCGTACTGCTTGCCTTCGATCTCGGCGCTGACGAGGAGGGCCGAGACTCCGCCGCGGTCGATGACGCGATTGATCGTCGTGATGTCGTTCCAGGTGCGCTGTCCGAGGATCGCCAGGTCCTCGGAGACGAATGGCCGTGCTGGCCAGACGATTTGTTCTGTGTGCTCGCCAGCCAGCATATTTGCCATGTCGCAGATCTGATCGCGGATGTCGGGGTGGGGACCGGCGAGGCCATTGTCGCGCATGGTTGTCTACCTTGCCATCTGTTGCAGCATTTCCATGGGCGGTGGACCGCCGTTGCCGAACCAGGCGCGGTCTTCGGAGAGCGTGTTGCCGTTGGCGTCGAGGTAGCGGACGATCACCTCATCGGCCTGGGAGGGCTCGCTCATGACTGGGGCGAGGACGATGATCGCGCCGTCGGCTCCGACCGGTGCGGAGACGCGGCTGCCGTCCGCGTGCTCGACTTCGATGGCTTTGAGTTTCGGGCGGAGATGGGTCAGGCCACCGACGCAGACATGGCTGCCTCCCGAGAGGCTGAACCCTCCGCTATCGTCCAGACGGTTCTCCTGCTGTGCGCCGCCACTAGTGCCGGCCCATTGCCATTCGCCACGACCGCCCGGCTGCTTCGCTTCTATAAAGAAAGAGAAGTGGTTGTCGCCGTCTGAGAGCTGGACGATGGCGGCTGCATAGTTTGCGCCGTTGATCTCGGGGCTGAAGCCGTCGACGCCGTACCAGGTGCGCTGGCTGCGTATCGTCACGTCGTCGGGTTGGAGGTTGGCCGGGATGGGCGGTCCGGCGCCGGGATGATCGGCCATCTGCTGGCGCATTAGGTCGAGGGCATTGCAGTAGAGTCCGCGGAGGTCGGGGTGTGGTCCGGCTGCGCCGGTGGGGTCGATGGACATCGGGATGCTCCAGTTCGATTATGGAATATCTGGAGCATACACCGATCCTGGGGCAATTTCTAGCAACAGCCGAATCAGCCAGCTGGGAACAAGATGTCTCGTTGGGCTGGTAGGTCAGGCCGGGACAAGCTCGCGTTCCGGCTGGCGCAGCTCTTCGAGCGCGCCGAGGACCGAGAGGCCGTTCAATCTGGTAGCAACCTCATAGTGAGTGACGAAGACGTCGCGCGCTCCGGGAATGCGGCCCAGACCAGCGAATATGTCGCCGTCGAGGTAGCTGTTGACGGCGCGGTGCGAGTCGAACGATTGCACCAGCATGACGCGGTCGGAGGTGCGCAGCCAGGAGGTCGACAGGAGCCCATCGATCGCTGCCAACGCCCGGGCGATCTGTTCGAGTTGTGTTTCGGTGTCGTGCGTGAGTTCGTCGAATTTCATGGTCACGACCAAGGCGCGCATCACTCCACCTCCAGAGACGCTGATGATCGGATGCCGCAGTCTCGTCTCAAGCGTAGCAGGACAATGTGAAGTGACTGTGAGTGACGCGTAAGCGTTCGGCGATGCGATGACCGCTGTGGTGAGCTGCATCGGAATCTGATTGGAAAAACGCAGGCCGGTGCTGCGAGTCACCGGCCTGCGTCGTGTTGCGTGTGGTTCCGTCGGGACGTTAGTCCGATGGCGGCGCCGGGGCCGCTTCAGTCTCCTCCGGCTCGGTCGGCTCGGGCTCGACCGCTGGTGGCTCGGTCGCCTCCGGGGTTGCTTCCGACGGGTTGGCCGGGAGCGCCGAGACAGGCGGCGCGGGGGTTGCCGTTACCGGCGCTTCATCCTGCTGACCGTCGTCGCCAACCTCTGGAGTTGTCTCCGGCGTCGGGGTCGCCGACGGCGTCTCGGTCGGCTCCGGCGCGGGCGGCGGGATCGGCGGCGGGCTCTTGGCCCAGGTACCGGGGTAGTCGACCTCGACGTAGTTGTGGTGCTGGAGCCCGAGCGCCGTGAAGGCGGACCAGCTGAGCTCGACTGCCCAGTTGGAGACGAGTAGCCAGTTGTGCAGGTCGTGGTCGGCAACCATGTCGCCGACGGTGCAGGTGATCGTCACGCCGTTGGCGCGCAAGCGCAGCCGCTCGCCAGGCACGTAGCCGGGCCGGACGCAGTAGTAGCCGTTCGGGTCCGGTTCGTAGCTGGGCGCGATGACGCCGATGCTGGCGTAGAGATTCTGGGTGCGCTCCCACCACGGAGTCGTGTAGCTTGGGTCGTAGTAAGCGGCCGGGCCGCGGTCCAACACACCGCCCCAGACTGCGGTTTCAGCCGGATCGAGCGCCGGCTCGGCTTCCAGGCGTGGATACTGCTCCTTGAGGTCGCCGTAGGTTTCGAGCACGTCCTGGACGAAACGCTCCAGATGCTCGTCGCTCCAATCAACCTCGCCGTGGGTGTAGTAGTTGGCCAGCACGCCGCGCCAGTCGAACTCGGCCGCGCCGTCCGGCATCCAGAAGGCCAACGCCCGCGCGCCATTGTCGGCGTTGAGGGCCGGATCGAGCAACAGCTCCTGGGCGGGGACTTCGTGGAGGCCAGGGTTGACCGCCAGTAGGCCGCGCCCGCCGTTGCCACTGAAGTCCTGCGGATCGCCAGCCGAGGCGACCTGGCTGATGGCGGCCAGCATGAAGGGATCGACATCCCAGGCCAGCGCCGCGCCGGTCAGCTCCTCGCCGAAGGGCACGCCCGCCGCAAGCGGCATGTATTCAGGATCGGTGATGTCAGGCAGACCGCGCCAGGCGCGGTAGTGGTCGCCGACGTTGGCGGATTCCACCTGCCAGCCGGCAGGATTGTTGACGTTGTAGGTGAGCACGCGCCGCTGAAAAGCCTGGACGAGCACCGTCTGGGTCTCGCCATTGACGACGGTTTCGATCCAGTACGGCTCGCTCACCGGATGCCCGAGCAGATAGAGCTCGTGGTAGGGCTGGGCCGCGTTCCAGTCGGCGAAGACGTCGGCGATGTTGTGGCCGGTCGTCTCGTCGAAGCTGCTGAAGCGCACTGCGGATTCGAGCATCGCGTTCGGAACCAAGCGGCCATCGCCACCGAGGTAGGCCATGACCGTCTCGCCGGTGCGCGCCTCGACGCTCCGCTCGCCGCCAGTCGCGAAGCCGTCGCCGCCGGCTGCCGTCCAGGCGCTGGTGAAGGGCGCAAGCGTCGCGTAGGTCACCGGCTGTTCCTGGTTGAAGTCGCCGGTCAGCGGGATGTTCGGCTGCTCCCGCTCGACGAAAAAGGTGTCGCCGAGCTGCACGCGGCCGGCCAGCATCTCGTGAACGAGCAAGCCGCCGACGGCGTACCACTCATTAGCGCTGCTGGCGTCGGCGTCGAGAATATCGAGCCGGCCCTTGTTGTAATAGACGAGCGTCCGGTTGCCGGTTGGGCTCTCCGGGTAGTACTCGGTCGACGTCGTGATCGGGGCCGGACCCCAGAGCCAGGCGCGGTCGGCGTCCCCACGCGACACCGCGCCATCGGAGCGCTCCCAGACCTCCGCGACCGTCTCGTTGATTTTGAGCTTGAGCTCGTCGTCCGGATTCTGCTCGCCGGTGCCGGGGTGTATCCCGACGGCGGCGACGCTGGCCGCGATGAAGGCGACGAGCAACAGCCGGAAGCCATGAGCCGAAATGAATCTACCTGTCAATCTTTCCCTCGATTTCGCCTAAAAAACAGCAGCGCAATCAGTATCTGAAGGTATGCTGAAGCGGTGATGGGTGACACCCGCCATTGGTCCCCTAACGATTGGTCAGGGCATAGGCCATCGTGTCCAATTGGTTGGATCTGGCGAATCGTTGTGACGTAGCTAACGAATCTGACGTCGATTGCGGGACAACACCACAGTGACGTTTCGCGGTTGTTTCGCGATGGGGAACGGTTGGAGTTTGCCTGGATGCCGATTCCAAAACGCATCACGAGAATCAACCGGCGGATTCTAAATCCGGTCATGCGTCATCTCGCGGCGCGCATGCCGGGCATGGCGGTTGTCGTGCATCGTGGCCGTGCGTCCGGACGCCGCTACGAGACGCCGGTCTCGGTCTTCATGTCTGGTCGCCAGGCGACGCTGGCGCTGACCTACGGCAGCGATGTGGATTGGCTGAAGAACGTGATGGCCGCC
>JAUIIK010000222.1 GCA_030431755.1 Chloroflexia bacterium | reverse complement strand
ACCCGATGCAGCCATTCGAGCTGAAGGCGCCGAACTGGTCCGGCGGCGTCCAGTAATTCCCGTGCAGGGCGAAGCCGCCCGGTTTGAAGTACTGGGTGTACTCGACGTTCTCCAGGTAGTAGTACTCGGGATCCCCTTCGGGGATACCGACCGTGGCTGAATCCATCGTCTCGTTACGCACGCGGTAAAAGACCCAAAAGGTGCCGCGCGGGGTGCGGTCGCCGCGGCCTGCCGTGATGAGCGCGCTGTAAACCGGGGTGTCGCCTTCATATGCCGTGGCATAGAAAGTCGAAAGGTTGACATCAACCCAGCGTCCCTCAAATGTTTCGGCTGGCTCAGAAGCGACGAAGGGTTCGACATAAGCAGCGGCAACGTAGCGTTCATTTCCGATGCGATACCAGCGGCTGTCCTCCGGGATGTTCGTCACGGACTCGTAGACGGTCAGGGTATGACGCGCGTAGGTCGTCTCGACAATCTCGGCTCCAATGTTCGGTTCGGCACGGATATTGAGTTCCCCGTCGGTAACGACGCCCATGAAGGCACCGTCCAACGTGTGGATCGCTGGCTGCCAGGCAGGATCGCCGTCGAGCGACTCGGTCAGATATATGACCGGCGTCGCGGTCGGTGTTGGCGGGACAGGCGCGCTGGTCGGTAACGGCTGCGTCGCGGTGGCGGTCGGGGTACTCGTGACGGTCGCCGTTGGCGTACTGGTGAGTGTAGGGCTTGGCGACAGTGACGGGGTTTGGGTCGGACTGGGAGTAGCGGTCGCGGTGCTTGTGCCAGTCGCTGCCGCAGCCCATGCTCCGTCTGGCATCGGCGGGGTTCGAACCTGCGGTGATGGCTGCGCAGGCACGGAATCGATGGTGGCATAGGTATAGCTGGCTGCAGCGAACGCCACAACGGCAATGGCAGTGAACAGGGTGGCGAGGCGGAGGTTATGGCGACGCTTGAGTTTCATCGTCTCAGACATGTCCTCGAATACGACTGTCGGTCCTAGTGCTGGCCCGCACACCTGTCAGTGCGCCGAGCGCACAGCCGACAACCAGCACGTCTAGCGTGACGAGGAGTGGTGCGGGCCCACCAGCGCCAAGTTGAAGGCCGACGAGCATGAGGAGCGCGACTTCCCACACGATGATGCGCACTTGGTAGAGCGCTCCGAGGAGCGTGAAACACGCGAGGATCACAGTCGCAGCGATCAGGAAGATACTTGCAAGGTTATGCGTAGAGATGAACGAATCCCCCGCCGCCGTCCAGACCTGGCCAAGGGCGACTGCTAACAGGTGTAGGGTGGCAAGGAACAACACCGCTACGGCTAGCCAGCGTGCATCGTGCTGGAACCGGAGGTCTAACTCGTCGTGCATCGCAACTCTCCCCATCGTCATGCGGGTAGCGGGTTTGCGCTCAGTCATTCATCGAGCGCGGCGTCGATACGTGCCCGTATCTGGTCGTAGCTTTCGAAGGGCACGATCTCACCGTTGATCACTAGCGTCGGCGTCGAGTCCAGTTCGAGCTCTCGCGCTTCTGCCTGCATTGCCGCAATCTCGTCGGCGAAGCGTCCCTCGACGAGGCAGGTGTCAAAGGCCTCTCGGTCCAGCCCCACTTCTCCTGCGATCTCACGCACTTGCTCATCCGAGAACGATTCGACGTCCGACGGGCGCTGATGGAGGAAGAGTTGCTCATGATACGCCCAGAACTGTCCTTGTTCGTTTGCACAGGCGGCCGCCTCGGCGGCACGCGTGGATTCCTCGTTGTCAAAGGTCAGATCGCGGTATTCCAGCAGGACCTGGCCTGGCATGATGTAGTCTTCGAGTAGTTGTGGCAACACCTCACGGGTGAATTCGGCGCAGTGCGGTCATTTGTAGTTGCCCCACTCGACAACGTTGACTGGAGCATCGGCTTTGCCTAGCGTGCGGCCATTCGTTGGGACGTTTAGCGTCGCTGGCGAGGTGGCCTCGCTCACAAAATCCGGTTCACTGTCGGAGGCGTCGCCGGTCCAGGCGGCAATTGCGAGCCCGATCAGAGCTCCGGCGACGAGCATGGCGATCGCCAGGGCTGCGAACTGCCCCCAGCGGGGTATTTTGGTCATACGATTGGGTTTCCATTCTCGTTAGTCTGACGGCATATCCGTATCAGGGCGTCGAATGCTGCTTGCCCTGCTGCCTGAGGATCCCGGTAGAACGCGCTCGAGCGGGTCGAGGCGCCAGTGAATGCGCCAGTCACGCGATCAACCTGATCAATCGTCCAATGAAACACATAGCGATCCTGTTGCCATTGGCCGACGAGGGCAAAAGACAGAAACGTACAGCCATCGTCATCCGAAGTGGCAGGCAAGCAGCTCCATAATCTGACCGGTCCCGCTGCTGGGTGGGCTGTCAGCCTATCAATCGCTGGGAGATGGCGAATGCTGTCGCGCAGCCGTTTCAGCTCCACCTTCATGCAACCCTCCTTGCTCCAATATCTGACTGTTGCTGCTGGTCGCATGGCGAGTCGAATGACGCCCGAGGGCTGTTTCGGGCGTGGAGTTGAGCAATGCTCGTGTCAGGATGATGAAGAACAACCCAGCGTAGATGACGACCCCAGTGGCCAACATGAGTCCGCCGCCAAGGTGCTGGTCAGTCAAGGGACTCATGCCCCACAGGCCTTCCTTACCCTGGTAGAACGTATAGATCAAGGTGGGGGAGGAGATCAGGATCCCGCTGATGATCTTGCCGTTCAGCATTGCCATACCCAACGCCGTGAGCGTGAGCGCCGTACCGAAGCGGTGGTGGCGCGGAACCGGATCGATAATCGGCCACCAGAAGAGCAAACCGGTCAGGAAGAAGCTCATGTGCATGAGCTCATGTATTGGATCGCTGCGTAACGCGGCGTGGTAAAGCTCCGGGAAGTGCCAAGCCGCAAGATTGAGGTTAAAGAGTCCCAGGACGACGATCGGCGACACGAGCGCGCCGAGTGCGACCCGGATGGAAGGCCTTCGCACGACCGAACTCAAGACAGCTTTGGAGCGCGCGTAGGGTGCCGCACGTAACAGCAGTTGAACCGGGCGGCCCAGCAGCAAGAGTGGTGCAGCAATCTGGATGAGGACGAGATGCTGGGCCATGTGCATCATAAACGACTCATCGTTGTAGGTGTCGAGCGGTCCAATGAGTGCCAGCGCCGTTGCGGCTAATCCGCCGTAGAAGGCCACCGCATGCAAGGCTGGCCAGGGACGTTTCGGCTGTTTGCGGGCGACCTCGTTGATGCCCCAGGCATAGGCCACTGATGCGACGGCGAGGAATGCCAGCAACAGCGGATTGAGATTCCAGGGCCCGAGCCACGGGATGCTGACCGCCCCATCGGCGTGCAGGAGTGGAAGAGACACGTGCTGGCTTTCCTCTCTAGCTCTCGTCTGCCACGACGACGATCCGAGGAGCGGACGTGAGATCTGAGATTGACCGGGATTCCTGGTCATGTGCGAACTGGTCAATGGCCAGGAAGATGGCGAAGATGATCACGCCAAAGACGAGCACAATGACCGGAAGCCAGATCCGGCTACGCCGGCGTGTTGCTGGATCACCGTGGCCGCGCCGGTCAAGCATGCTCGTCTTGCTGGCGTAGCAACCGTAAGCCGTTCAGAATAACGATCAGGGACGCACCGACGTCGGCGAAGATGGCCTGCCAGAGGGTGGCGAGGCCGGCGACGGCGAGCAGCAGCACGGCGGCTTTGATGCCCAGCGCGATCGTGATGTTCTCGGTGATGATGCGCTTGGTCTTGCGCGAGAGATGGATAGCCCAGCTGGCCCTGGTCAGATCGTTGCCCATCAGGGCCACATCGGCGGTTTCCAGCGCGGTGTCGGTGCCAGCGGCGCCCATGGCGATGCCGACCGTCGCGCGTGCCAGCGCCGGGGCATCGTTGATGCCGTCCCCGACCATGGCGACGCTACCATGTGCGTCAAGCAAACCGACGACCGCCTCCACCTTCTGGTCGGGCAGCAGTTCGGCACGCACCTCATCAATGCCGACCTCGGCGGCAATCATTCGGGCAACCAGCTCGCGGTCGCCGGTCAGCATTACCGTCTGCTCAACGCCGGCCTTATGGATAGCGGTGACGGCATTCTTGGCCTCTGGACGCAGTTCGTCCGCCATGCCGATGATGCCCTCGACCTTACCATCGATGCTGACGAGCACGGCGGTTTGTCCTTGCCGCTCGAGGTTGGCGAGCTGCTCCTCGATCACGGGCGATGCGCGACCATTGAGGACGAATTGGCGCGTGCCGACCTGAACGGGACGATCAGCGACCAGCGCTGCGATGCCCGCCCCAGTATGAGATTGAGATTGTTCGACGCTCAGGACATCGAGCGGGATGTTGCGTTCCATCGCCTCCGCGACGATGGCCTCGCCCAGGGGGTGCTCGGAGTAACGCTCGGCCGCCGCGGCCTGCTGCAACAGCTCAGCCTCCGAGCGCCCATTGAGCGGCAGGACCGACTGGACACGCGGCTGACCAATTGTCAGGGTACCGGTCTTGTCGAAGGCGACGGCGCGGACGGATCCGAGAGCTTCGAGGTAGGCACCGCCCTTGATCAAGACGCCGTTGCGCGCCGCGGCGG
>JAUIIK010000221.1 GCA_030431755.1 Chloroflexia bacterium | reverse complement strand
TCTCCTGGGTCAGGATGGCTTCTCGGAAGCGCCGATCAAACCAGCGGATGTCGACCAGTGGCGTACCCACCTGGCAGGCCTGAATGACGACCCTGAGCTCGAATGGACCTGGCGCAGCTTTGCCGACTATTTCCGGCTGCTGAAGGGCTCGGCAATCAACTTCGCCTGCATGGTCGGGCACGGCACGGTACGGCTGCACGCGATGGGGATGGCCGACCGACAACCGACGCGCGACGAGCTAACGCGCATGCAGATTCTCGTAGGTCAGGCACTGCAAGAGGGCGCGTGCGGTTTTTCGACCGGTCTGATCTACACGCCGGCTGTCTACTGTGAAACCAACGAGCTGCTGGAGCTTGGACGGGTCGTTGCGCGGCACAACTCATTCATGGTCTATCACATGCGTTTTGAGGGCGAACGCGTCCTCGACGGCATCCGTGAGGTTGTCACGGTTGGTCTCTTCACCGGCGCGTCACAGCATATCTCGCACTTCAAGGCGCGTGGCCGCGAAGCCTGGGGCAATGCCCCGAAGATGGTCAAGGCGATCAACGACGCCCGTGAAGATGGCGTCGATCTGACCGCCGACCAGTACCCCTACACGGCCGGTTCGACGATGCTCGGCGCGCTGCTCCCGCCCTGGGTGCACTCGCGCGGTGTCGACGGCCTGAACGCCTGGCTGCGCGACGACGAAATGAGCCAGCAGATCCGGCAGGAGATCGAAGGTGGCCGCGCCGACTGGGAATCGAGCATCGCGTCCAGCGGTTGGGAGTCGATCCAGATTGCCGGCGTGCGGACGGCGGGCAACCAGTGGGCGGTCGGCAAGCGTATCCCGGAGATCGCGGCCGAGTGGAATGTCGAGAGCTACGAGGCGCTGGTGCGGCTGTTGCTCGAGGAGAACCACGCGGTCTCAATGATCCTGCACATGATGGACGAGGCCGATGTCCAGACCTTGCTGGTGCAGCCGTGGCTGATGCACGCGACGGATGGCTTGATGGGCGGCACGCCGCACCCGCGCACCTATGGGACATATCCCAGAGTTCTGGGTCACTACGTGCGTGACTTGCAGCTCATGCCCGTCGAGGAAGCGATCCGGAAGATGACATACCTGCCGGCCTGGCGGTGTGGTCTATTGAATCGGGGCGTCTTACAGCCGGGCGCGTTTGCGGATATCACCGTCTTCAACCCTGACACGGTGATCGATACCTCGACCTACGCCGAGCCGGTGCAGTACCCGCTTGGCGTAGAGCATGTCTTCGTCAATGGGTTCCACGCGGTCGCCTACGGGCGCGAAACCGGCTACCTCGGAGGCCGTGCCCTGCGCCGCGAGGTTGACGCGCCCGGCACGACGCGGCAAACATACACACACTAGCTTGAACCGATAGGATCGCGGCCATGGCGAGCACCAGTGAGCAGATCCCGCAGCCTGTGACGACGATTGAGGTTGGCGAGACTGCCGAGGCATTTGTCGAAGCGCTTGTCGCCCAGGGCGTCGAGTGCCTCTTTCTCAACCCTGGTACCGATACCTTCCCGGTCCAGGAAGCCATTCGCAAGCTGGAGGTCCAGGGGCGTACCGCGCCGCGTGTTGTCTTGTGTCTCTTCGAGATCGTCGCGCTGGCGGCGGCGCACGGCTACTACGCGGCGACGGGCCGGCCGCAGGCGGTGCTGGTACATGTCGATGTTGGTACGCAGAACCTCGGGAGCATGCTCCACAACGCCCAGCGGGGCCGCGCCGCTGTCGTGATCGCTGCGGGCCGCGCGCCATATACGACCGACCCCGCCGAGCGCGGCAGCCGGACGACCTATATTCACTGGCTCCAGGAACAGCTGGACCAGCATGGCATCGTCCGTAACTACACCAAGTGGGATTACGAGCTGCGGCGGGCAGATCAGGTCGGCGAGGCGGTCAACCGCGCCTTCCAGGTTGCCGCCAGCGACCCGCCGGGACCGGTCTATATGACGCTCCCGCGCGAGCTCCTGATGGAGCAGGTCGGGACGCCGAAGCTCTATGCGCCCGAGCGCTTCCAACCGGCGCGTCTCGGCAGCGGCGACCGCGAGGCGCTGGCAACCGCCGCCGACTGGTTGGCGGCAGCCGAGTATCCGCTGGTATTGACTGCCGACGCCGGCAAGACTGGGCGCGGCTATGCGGCTCTGCTTGCCCTCTGTGAGCGCCTGGCACTTCCAGTGGTCGAGTGGCGCAACCGGGCCAATTTTCCCGGCGACCACCCACTGCACCAGGGTTATGACGCGACCGAGCTGGCCGCAGCCTCCGACGTGATCCTCGTTGTCGATCACGATGTCCCGTACATCCCGACGACGACCGATCTGTGGCCGGACGCGCGGATCATCCAGATCGATGTTGACCCGGTCAAGGAGCGCATTCCGCTTTGGACCTTTCCCGTTGACTTACCGATCAAAGCCGATAGCGCACCGGCACTGGAGTTGCTTGATGCGCTTCTCGCAGACAGGATCAGCGAGCAGCACACGACGCGCATTGAAGCGCGGCGCGCCAAGCTCGCGGAGCGTCACGAGCGGTTGCGCGACGATTGGCGCGCCGTGGCCCTGGATGATGGCGATGGCGACGACATCACCGTTGCCTGGCTCGGATACTGTCTCGGGGAGCTCGCGCGCGAGCATGATGATCTGACCGTCGTGGATGAGATGGTCACGAGCAATGCGACAGTCTGGGAGCAATTCCCCGTGACGCGGCCCGAGAGCTGGTACGTCAGCGGCGGCTCGGGCCTAGGCTGGGGACTCGGCGCGGGCTTGGGCGTGAAGCTGGCCCGGCCGGAGCAGCAGGTCGTCTCGCTGGTCGGCGACGGTTCGTTCGTCTTTGGCGCGCCGACGGCGGCGCTCTGGGCGATGGAGACGCAGAATGCGCCGGTCATGATCGTCATCTTCAACAACGCCTGCTACAACGCGACGAAGCGTCCGCTGGTCGCCTCCTACCCCGAGGGCTTCTCGGTCAGTACCGACCAATTCACCGGGATCGACCTGACACCGCCGCCGCGCTACGACGCCATTGCTCAGGCAGTCGGCGCTTATGGCGAGCAGGTCTCTGCTCCGGGCGAGCTGGCCGCTGCCCTCCGGCGTGGTCTCGATTCAGTCCGCAATGGGACGACTGCTGTGATCGACGTCCAGCTACGACGCCCGTAGGCGGCGGAGGATGCTTCTGGCCGCGTGGTAGCCGGACATCCCGTGGACACCCCCACCGGGCGGTGTTGCAGCCGAGCAGAGGAAGATCTGCGGGTCTGGCGTCGCGTAGGGATCCCAACGCACTGCGGGCCGGGCGACAAGCTGTGCCAGGTGGTTGCTGCCGGCGCTGATGTCGCCGCCGATGTAGTTCGGATTGTGCTGCTCGAAGTCCAACGCGTTCAACGTGTGCCGGCCAATGACCGTCGCGCTGAAGCCGGGCGCGTAGCGCTCGATCTGCGCTTCGATGGCGGCCGTCATGTCGACGGTGGAGCCCGCCGGGGCGTGGCAATAGACCCAGGCGGTGTGTTGCCCTTCCGGAGCGCGTGTCCCATCGAAGAGGCTCGGTTGCGCGACGAGCACGAATGGACGCGCCGGGTGCTTGTCCGCGATGACCGCCCGTTCCGCCGCCGCGACCTCATCCAGCCTGCCGCCGACATGGACTGTCCCCGCCTGCCGGCAGGTCTCGGCCAGCCACGGTATCGGCGCTGACAGCGCGTAGTCGAGCTTGAACACGCCGGGGCCATGCTTGTAGCGGGAGAGCTGCCGTCGGTAGAGCCCGCCGAGGCGATCACATGTGATGGCGAGCATTTGCGCCGGTGCCGTGTCGAAGACGAGTGTGGCGTTCGCCGGTAGCTGATTCACTCGCTCGACCTCAACGTTCGTGCGGATAGTGCCGCCGAGGTCGGTGAAGTAGGCGGCCAGGGCATCGACGAGCGCCTGCGAGCCACCCTTCGGAAATGGCCAGCCGTGGGCATGCCCTGCCACCAACAGCGTTAGCGCGAAGGCGGATGTGCCGGGCTGTTCCAGCGACAGGACTGAGTGCGCCGCCATGCCGGCGAAGAGCGCACGGGCTGGTTCCTCGCGAAACCAACGCCTCGCGGCAGCCTCGGCCGGCATCAACCCGCGCAATCCGAACCGCAAGAGGTTTCGTGACGGCAGCGTCGGGCGAAGCGGCCGCAGGAGCTGGCGGAAGAGTTGATCCGAGTCAGCTACGAGCGGTTCGAGGATCGACCGGTAGCTGGCCGCGTCGTTGCCGAGCCCCTCGGCCGTCGCGTCGAGCGAGCTATGCAGCACGGCCGCGCCATCGTCGATCGGTTGCGCTGCCAGCACCGGCGGATGGACCCACTCCAGCCCATAGTGATCCAGTGGCAATCGGCGGAAGAAGGGCGAACCCACCCCGAGGGGATGGACGGCCGAACAGATGTCATGCAGGAAACCGGGCTCCGTGAGCTCGGCAGTACGTGCGCCACCACCGATGGTTGCATTGCGCTCGAGGATCAGGACGTTGAGACCGGCGTGAGCAAGGACGATTCCGGCGCTCAGACCGTTTGGCCCGGCTCCAATAATGACGACCGTGTGACTGCCATTAGGACGCTTCACCGTGCGGCTACCCCGATCCGATTCCGTACAATCCATAAGCGGCTGGAGTTCGCGCGCGGCAGAGGGCTGGCTTGAATCCACTTGACATCATCATCATTGTCCTGGT
>JAUIIK010000220.1 GCA_030431755.1 Chloroflexia bacterium | reverse complement strand
GCCTTGACCGCGTCGCTTGCCTCTTTGTAGAGATCATTCTCCGTTCTGCGTGCTTCATCGCGTTTCCGTTCGCAGTAGGCGGCGACCTCAGCGACCGTGATCGCTTGGCTATCACTCATGGGCTACCTCCTCAAAAGCCGTGAACGACTCTGGGAAGAGCGGCTCGACCAGGCAACGCACCGCATGCGCGTACTCCCGGATCTCCCACTGGGCGTGACTATCCTCACGCAACCTCAGAAACCGCATGACCGTGTAGAGGCTCGGTGTCCACATGAGTTTCGTATACATGGCGGCATAGGGAAGAAAGAGTCGCGCCTGCTCGGGTGCGATACCCTTGTCTATGCACCAGTTGTAACGGAATAGACAGTCACTGATGTTTCTTTCATGCAGATCCCAAGCACTGTCTGCTGTGAGATGCCCCACGGGCTCGCCACTACCCTGTTTGCGGCTCGCAGGAGCTGACCTCCATTGTGAGACGGTGGGCTGGTAGAACTCCAGGTCCTCACTGACGTAGCGCCCCGACATCTCATTCCAGGGATCGTCGAAAGTCTCATCACCAACCGCCGGAGCTTCCGTGAACCGCGAGCCGATACGGTGCTTGTACCACTGGTTTACCACCATGACCGGCGCTTTCACTTCGAGCATGACATGCGGGTGCGAGAACGGCGACCAGTGCTCGTAGTCCGCAAGAAAATGAAGGAGCGCGATGTCACGATCCCCGAGACGTTCGATGTACGCCTCCTTGACCGCGTCCCACACCTTGCGCCACTCGCTCTGCTTGTCAAAGCTCACGCGGGCGGCATCCACAACGGTGAGGTCCGAGCCCATGTGGTCTCGCAGGCGCACATAGCCCTTATCGAGCACTTGGAGAACAGCCGGGTCCGCAACCATCTTCACTCCTTCACTCGATAGAGGTGCCAGACGTACATGTCGTCAAATACCGTTGCGAGATACTCCGACGCCTTCCCCAATACGACCTGCCCGGTGCCGACTATCTGGATGCGCACGATTTCCTTCGGCTGTTCGTCGTCGACCTCAAACCAGATGTCGATCTGCGGTGCATAGCCTTCATATTGCTGCCAGAGGCGAGCGGAGCGAAACGCAGCGCCGGCCGGAATCGAGAATACATGGCGCTCATGGGGGTAGGGCATCGTGTACTTCCAGATGCGCTTACTCATCGCTATCTCCTCTCGCCAAGGCACGTTGAAATGGCGGCAGGTTCCACCAGTCCGCGAGCTTCTGACCCTGCGGCGTGAGCTCCACAAGCTCGAAACGACAGACCCACGACGATCCGCCGCGCTGTCGCCAGGCGTCGTACGACTCACGTGAGACGGTTTCGAGGTAGCCCAGCCGGTCGCTCTTCGGCAGAGCGTCGCCGTTGCCGGTTGCAAACCACGCGAACCCTTCGGCCTCGTAGTCGCTATCTGGGGCGAGTTGGTCAAGCTGCTTCTTGACGTACACGATGCGAATGATCGCGACGCACTCGCCTTTGTGCCGTGGACTGCGGTTGTACGCCTGGACCAGCTCGCCGGGCTTGAATCGCGCGGCGTAGCGGTCGTCCCAGCCGCGTCGCGTCACCGTCTTATTCCCGGTCACGAGCGCCGGCGTCGTCCAGGCGAAGCTAATGATCTTCATGTGGCACGACCTTCGCTCCCATCGACGCTCACGTACCCCGTCTCGTCGCGTCGAATCCACAAACGAATGCCATAGAACGGAGCGTACGGCTCCATCAGAGCTTTGAGATCTCGTTGCAGTACCAACCAAGCACGCTCGATGAATGTCGCCACATCGTCAGGCATTTGTGGTGTCCCTCCTCCGGGCAGGGGGGCTGGAGTAAACAACTCGAACCCAATGTCGTCCATCGTCGCGGGCGCTCTGAAATCGGATGTCTGGGCAATTCTGATCGTGATCGTGGACGGCAGCCGATGTTGATTCACTAGGTCATAGATCGCTTCGCGGGAGTCGAACAATCGGTACGTCATTCCCCGTCGCCTTCCCAACCACTAAGACGTGTTTCCTCCGCGTCTCAGGTTCCATCTGGCATGCCCCAGCGCCGCTCCAGCCAGAACGCACGGAACCAGCAGCTGAACCGCTGCCAGCGTGTCGGGTAGCCAAGGAACGCGGCGATGCGCTCGACGTCGGCTTTCTGGACCGTGCCCTTGCCGATGAGGTCGAAGTCCCGCAACGTCGTCTCGATGACCCACCGGTGCCGCTCGTTGCGGACGCCAAGCTCGGTCATCCACTGCTGACACCTCCGTCGATCGGTCGAGACAATCGCCGCCATCGCGCCCCAGTACGCACGTGCCGCCGGCGTCAGATCGGTTTCGATCTTGACCGCGAGACCGGGCTTGCGCGGCATCATGACGCCTCGACTTCCAGTTGTTGCTGGCGTGGATGCAGCGGGTCGGGCGTCGCCGCGTGGATCAACGCCGTGTAGTTCTTGTTGAGTGTCTGGAGCCGCTTGACGACGCCGGCTTTCTCCTTGGCCGTGCCTTCCTCGTCAATCAGCTTGCAGAGCCGGGATGCCGTCACAACCAGGTTGCTGTGCAGGTCGTCCAGCAATATCTCGATCTCCGTCTTCGGCATGGGGCGTGTCCTCTCACGACCAGAGCGCGGGTTGCCGCCTCTGTTGATCCATCCAATAACTCACGCGTTCGATGAGTTCGTCCGGTCCGTAGGCGATGTAGGTGCCATCGGCGCTATGGAATCCCGACAACATCGCCGCTCGGAAACGCCGCCAGCCGTTCACCCGGCCCATGTGGACATGCTTGCCACGCTGTCGCGCTTCCATCGCAAGCTCGTACGCCGGCTCGCTCAGTTTCCATTCCGTCGAACCGCCAACGAACAGACAGTCGAACGCATCCCAGTGAACCTCCAGCGACTCCAATCCGTCTTGCGCCACGAACCCGGCAGGAAATCCCATCTCACGCAACTGGGGCAAGAACTCCGTCGACCGCTCCCATGTTGCTTTGGCGTCAGCTACGACGTCGGGAGCTGTGGCAAAGAGACACGACACTGCAAACTGCCGGTGACGCTCCAGCCAGTCCAGCCAGCGTTGCGCGTCGAATCTTTCACCCTTGGCGTAGCAGCCGTTGTCCGCTGCCCAGGCCGGATACCGCGCAATGCGTTCCGGGCGATAACCGCTTTCCGGCGTGACCATCAACCCGACACCGATCTCGACCAGCCGTGCTTCGAGCTTGGCATTGGTCGATCCGGTCAGGTACATCACGTCCAGAAGCGTCCGTTACGTGCTAACGCTGTGCCGGGCGTGCCAGCGCAGCCACCAGATCACCGTCACACCGATGGCACTCATCAGGATCTTGCCGATGATCTGCCCTTCGATGAACGCGAGCGAGCCGAATGCAAGCCAGAGGAAGAGCGCGCTATCAACGAGCGCCCCAACCGTGTTGGAGGCCGTCGCCGCAGCGACCAGATGGCGCTCGCGCAACGGCGCGTAGACGAAGAGGTCAGCGAGCTCGCTCAGAAGAAATGCCACACCGGAGGCGAGAGCGAACGCCGGCGCGACGTACCAACTCAACAATGCGCCAGCGAGAATCGCCAGAAGCGCTCCGCGTGGTCCATAGGTCTCATGCACGAGATCGCGCAAGACGAACGCCAGGCCAATCCAGAGGACGCCGGACGGAGCCCAGACGGATTCCCATAGACCAGGAATCGGCGGCGCAACGGGGACGGTGCATGGACCCGTTGAACTGCACCAACCGATGTGGGCGATGGAGTAGTTCGCCGCGAAGATGGTCAGGATGAAGCCGAGCAACGCGGCAGGGCCGTAGACGCGCGTCATTTTCCACTACCCAACGATTCCGCGACACGGCGGTCGATCTCGGCAGTGAGCAGCGCAGCGGCACGTTCGAGGTCACGCTCCGGCGTCGCGAGCTTGAACGACTCCATTTCCCACGGCCAGACGGCTGCGACTTCGGGATCAGGCGTGTGGATGCAGGCATAGGCAATCGCCGCCTGAACGAGCTCGCCGTTCGCATGCTCGGCATCGTGTTCGGCCGTGTAGCCCTCGTCGCGGATTTGACGCTGACGTTCGATCAAGGTCCGCCACGCGCCGTAGCCAGGGCCGTACTCCGAGACCAGGAACGCGACGTACTGCACGTCGTCCTTAGACTTTCGGTTGAGTGTGTTGACCTGGGCGACGCCGGAAGCAGGTTCGACGCCGGTGTCGAGCACGCTCACCGTTCCGTCGATGACGTCAAGCGAGCACAGAGACACAGTTTTCTGCATTAGAGCGCCTTCCCACCGTGGCGGTAGCCGCGGGTCGCGTTGTATTTCATCTTCAGGTCGATCTCTTCCGACAGATCGATCCCGAGATGCTCGCAGGTGTCCATGATGCGGATGACACAGTCCGCGAGCTCCGGCCCGACGCCTTCGGGTTTCAACACCCGTTCGATGATCCGCCCGCCGTGATCGTCGACTCCGACGTCGACCGGGACATACACCTCCCAGCGCCGTGTGTCGCCGGTCTTCCGGAACGCTTCCAACGCCTCCGACAGCTCCGAGTGCTGCAACGCGATGGCGTCACCGAGCGAGCGCGGCTCGTCGTAGAAGCCTTTGTCGCGTGCCATCTGGTGTATCTCGGTCTGCAATTGCTGGATCTGATTCTTCTCGCTCATGCAACCTCCTACGTTGAACGCGTCGCCAAGCCTGGCGGCACTTCCTGATCTCCCCGGACTTCCACG
>JAUIIK010000219.1 GCA_030431755.1 Chloroflexia bacterium | reverse complement strand
TCCGGCGCAGCGCCAACCTGCCCCCGGCACGGCAAGACGATGCCGATGGGCAAGTTCGGCTGGATGTGCCCGTCGAAAACCGACAACCCCGAATGGGCCAACTCACGCGGCTACTGCAACTACGAGCCGGACTAATCCAGGTCGTAGTTGCCGCCCGCGTTTCTGCCCGAATGTCATCTGACATATTGCCATCTGTCAGATGATGAGTTACCATATAGGTATACAAGAGAGGACGCGACAGTGAACCAGACGACACAACTTCCCAACGGACTCACCGCCACCCGTGCTCCCGGCCAGCATCGCTTGCACCGCTATGCCGTCGACACCGATGGCAAGTTCTATTTCTTCGATCAGCACGGCCCGCAGGCGACCTTCACCTGGATTCCCGAGCCTGCGTTTCTTGCAGCCGACCGCCCCGGCCGTGCCCACGGCGACTATCTCACCGCCGTCGCTGCGAGCCGCAACGACGCCACCGGGCGCCCGAATTTCTCGACACTGGCACGGGGAGTCTAGCGATGACGATGGTCTACTGCGAGCACGGCTCCCACGACGTCGACGCGGACGACATCGCCCGAACGTGCGACGTGACCGGCGAGGCGATCTGCTGGGACTGCTGGGACCGGGAGTGTGCCGAGATCCTCGAAGACATTCACACCGACCGCGAGCGCTCCGCCGACTACGAAGCCGCGCTGCTCCGCTACCACCCCGAGACGACCGACTGGTTCGGCGAGGAAGCGCCGTTCTAATGCGCGACTACCTCGTACGCATCGACGCCTATGCGCGGACATCGCCACAATCACCGAGACCGCGCTACTTCCTGATCGAAGCCGATTCCGCGGATTCTGCGCGGAAGGTTGGAGATCGCATCTGCGCGCGGCGCTTCACACCGGGACCGGATTGGAATGGGGCGGTTGTGCAAGCCGTCACGTCACATGTCGAACGCTGGGAGGACTAACGCCATGACCCACATCCCGACACAGAAGATCGAACGGCTCCGGAAGCGAGCTGCCCGCATGGAACGCGAGGGCCGCGCGAAATGCGCGGAGTGGGATCGCAACCGCAAGGACTTGGCCTACCTCTCACAGCCGGCCAGTCGTCACAGCACGTTCGGCCGTCAGCGTGACCGGGCGATGAAGCGGCACATGGCCGGGGTCGATCTGCTTGAAGAAGCGCGGAAGCTCCGGGAGAAGGCTGACCGGCTCGAAACGTACGGGATGCCGGAGAAGGGCGACGCCGAACGTCGGCGACAGCGCCGCCGGGATGCGCTCGACAAGGTCATCAGCGTCGGCTCCCGCGTCTCGCACCCCATGGGCGGTCACGGCACGGTCATTCGTGTCAACCGCAAGAGCTACCGTGTCGAGTTCGACGGCGGACACACCTGGACGGAGAGTAAGCACTTCTTTACCCCGCTACGCGACGAGCCGGACGCCGCAGATCAGGTGTCGGCATGACGAAGGCGACCATGCCCCGTACCACGCTCGACCGCTACATCGTCGCTGCCCGCGACGCGGCACGGAAGCGCATTCAGTGCGAACGCGCCGGCGCGGAATACGAAGGATGGAAGCTCGATCAGATCTGGGGCGACAACCTCTTCTATCGGCTCTTCACCGGCAAGATCACCCAAGCTGAGTACCAGACGGCGCTCAACAACGTCGCGACATTCACAGCTGATCTCGCGACCGAGTTCGGGCCAAGCGAAGGCGAGGCCGCGGATGGCGCGTAAACGACGCTACGCCGAAGGGACGTCGGTTTCTCCGGCTCGCTCACAAGCCGAGATCGAAAAGCTGATCGGCCGCATCGACGGCGACAACTTCACGACCACGAACGGCTCGCAGCACATCATGGTCGCATTCGAGGCGTACAACCGGACGGTGCGTATCGTCCTGGACATGCCCGACGACCGCGACACAACCCGCCGCATGATCTGGCGGCACATGGTCCTCTACGTCAAGGCCCGTGTGACGGAGATCCAGGAGGGCATCCTCGACTTCGATTCCGCCTTCCTGCCACACCTGATGCTGCCGGACGGCGGGGTCTTCGGCGATGTCGCGCGACCGGCGCTCAGACAGGCGTTCGCCGGCCGGCCGCTGCCATCGCTTATTCCCGGCGGCGGTCCGCTGCCTCTGGGACCGGGAGGTTCAGATGAACGATGACAAACTCACCGTCTCCGATGCCGCGCGCGAACTAGGCGTAACTCCGGCCGCGATCAAGATGGCCATCCGGCGCGGGAGTCTCGATGCCGATCAGGTCGAAGCGCCGAACCGGGCCGGCTTCTATTACACGATCCACCCCGACGAGCTCCGCCGCTATCGCAAAGAGCACGCACGCACGAAGACGACGGCCTAGCCACGTCGTCCCACTCGAAAGGATCCTTAACCCATGCGTGGATTCTCCCGCGTCGTCATCGCCGGCAACCTCGGTGGCGATCCCGACCTCCGCTACACGGCCCAGGGCACGCCGGTCGCGAACTTCAGCGTCGCCGTCAACCGACGCGAGCGGCGCAACGGCGAGGAGCGTGACGCGACCGATTGGTACCGCGTGACCTACTTCGGCAAACAAGCCGAGATCGCTGACCAGTATCTGCGGCGCGGCGCGCCGGTGCTGGTCGACGGACGGCTCCAGATCGACGACTGGGTCGGCGACGATGGCACGCGTCGGACCTCCGTCAAGATCATCGGCGACAACTTCCAGATGCTCGGGAGCCGCGACGATCAACAGAACAACGCACCGGCCCGGACGGAGTCGAGCGGCCGGCGCGATGACAACGCCGGCGACGGCTCGTACTACGACGACGATCTCGATGACGTCCCGTTCTAGTGGCCACGGACTACTGGGTCGACATGACCTACTACCTCGGTGGCCGGCAACGGCACAAGCGCATGTGCGCGCCATTCCGAACGCGGATTGCCGCCGAAGACTATATCGAGGAGTTCCTCAGTCACCGCGCTGAGATCGGCGTCGCGGTCGTCTCGCCGGAAGAGTCGGGTTTTTTTGACGCCATCGATTGTCAACCTGTCAGGCGTCAGATGACAGATGACCAGGCAGCATGATGGCGGCGTGCTCGGTGGATGGATGTACACGCGCCTCCGAGGTGCGCGGACTGTGCCGCCCACACTACCAGCGTCTCACGACGACTGGGGAGGTGGGATCGGGCGACATCCGGGCCTACCAGCACTGGACGCGAGAACGCCGCTGGGAGCTTGACGAGCTCCTTGACAAGGGCTGGAGCGACGAGCGCATCGCTGTCCGTTTGGGAACGACCGTCGGCGCAATCAGGAACGCCCGACAGCGCTTTGGGATCAAGGCTCGCATTCGGCAAGGACACACGCTCACGACGGTCAAGCGGGACATGGGCGTGAGTCAGACGAGCGTCGAACGCTGGATTCGGGACGGCCGGCTTGAAGCCTCCCGTACAAGTGTTGGATTCGGTGGCCGGCTGGCCTGGAAGATCACGAATCGCGCGCTGGAATCCTTCATTCGCAACCCCGACCACTGGCACTGTTGGGACGTTGACAACATCACCGATGAGCACCTGCGTGCGTTCGCTCAGTCGGTGCGCGGAGATGTCCGCTACCTCTCGATGTCAGAGGTTGCACGGCGTGCAGGCGTATCCGTCACGGCGATTTGGAATGCGATTGATTCCGGCACACTCCCAGTTCGCCGTGCCGGTCGCTACCTACGCATCAGAGAAAGCGACGTTGCTGCGGGGATCGCCGAGCGTACCGAGCACGCCAACGGCCCATATAGCAAGCGAGACGACCGTCAGATCGTGGAGCTCATCACATCCGGCGCGTCGATCGACGACGTCGCCGGCGAGCTCCGCCGGCCGGTCGCGTCCGTCATGAACCGCTGTCAACTACTCCTACAAGAAGGGAAGGTGAGATGACCGCAGACGATGCTGTGCGGAAGTGCTGGATGTTCTGCGAGCCGGAGGGAGACGGGTGTTCACCCATCTGGGGAGACACCCTCGAAGCTGCCATCGCGACGACGAACGAATGGGATGGCAGCACCAGCGGCTGCATTCCCACGCGCATCCCGGACTGGGATGACCGAGACCCAGACGACATAACGAAGCTCGACTGGTACTTGCTCGACATGGGCTACGGGCAGGCATGCGCCTTCTGTAACGAGATCGTCTTCGCCGAAGTCTGCCCGGTCTGGTGGACGGTGGATGGTGATCCGGTCCACGGCCCGAGTTGGGAGACCGACTATTGCTATCGGGACGTCGCGGCAATGCCACAAGAGATCTACATCCAGTTGCTCAAAGAACGCAGCGAGAAGGACCGCGTCTACGCCGCCTGGCGTGAGGCGAACCAGCGGATCGACCGGCTTGCGGACTCAACGGAGGCGCTCCGGGAGATGTTCGAGGCGGCGACCGGCAAGACGCCCGAAGACTACCTCGGGATAGAGGATGGGGAGCAGATATGACCTACGGTGCGATTGTTCCGGCGACAACGCATGATCCGCGCGCGCTCTCCCAGAAGGATCTCAGCGTGATCTTCGACCACCATGAAGCCTTCGATGTGCGCGATACCGAGAACGGCGCGACATGGAAGGAGTGCCGAGCTTGCGGGACGCGCTGGCCCTGCGACGCACATCAACTCCAGATGCACATCCGGGCCCAGGAACGCGAGATCGACGAACTCAAAGGCGACTTAGAAGCAATGGAGTATGAAGGATGAACGACGCCGCAGAGCGGAAGTGTTGGGGCTTCGGCGACGAAGACGAGGGCTGCGTTCTCGGCTGGGGTGCGACGATTCAGGAAGCCTTCGAC
>JAUIIK010000059.1 GCA_030431755.1 Chloroflexia bacterium | reverse complement strand
GCGTGCCGGCACGGTTGGCGACAACCATGACGCCGCCACACTCCGAGCAGCGCTCACCGGTCGGCTTCGACCAGGCCGCAAACTCGCACTCAGGATAGCGCTCGCAACCGTAGAAGATGCGCCCGCGCTTGGTGCGCCGCTCCACAAGCTCGCCTTCGTGGCACTCGGGACACTCGACGCCGATCTTCTCCAGGAAGGGCTCGGTGTGGCGGCAGTCCGGGAAGCCGCTACAACCGATAAACTTGCCGAACTTCCCGAGCTTGTAGACCAGCGGCTTGCCGCAATCCGGGCAATCTTCGCCCGTCGGCTCGTCGCGGATCTGGACCTTCTCCATCGTCTGCTCGGCTTCGCGCAACCGGTCGGTGAAGGGCTGCCAGAATTCGTCGAGCATCGGTACCCACTCGCGCTCGCCGGAGGCGATCTCGTCAAGCTCGCCCTCCATGCGTGAGGTGAACTCCAGATCTACGATCGTCGGGAAGTGTTCAACGAGGATGTCGTTGATCACAAAGCCCAGTTCGGTCGGCACCAACCGCCGGTCTTCGAGCGTGATGTAGTTGCGCGAAACGATGTTCTGAATCGTCGGCGCGTAGGTGCTCGGCCGGCCGATGCCATGTTCCTCCAGCGCTTTGACCAGCGAGGCTTCGGAGTAGCGTGGCGGCGGCTTAGTCCAGTGCTGCTCGGGCAGCAGCTTGTTCAGGTCCAACGCCTCGCCCTGCTTCAGCTCCGGCAGCGCCGAGCGGTCGATCTCGTCCTCTTCTTCGTCATCCTTGCCTTCGCGATAGACGGCCAGGAAACCCTGGAACTTGATGACCGAGCCGGTGGCGCGGAACTGGTAAGGCCGCGTACCGTCCTGCAGGATCGCATCAATATCGACACGGGTCGCATCAAACAGCGCCTCGCGCATCTGGCTGGCGACAAAGCGCTGCCAGATCAGCCGGTAGAGCCGGTACTGTGCCGTGCTCAGATCTTTCTTCAACTGATCGGGGTGGCGCATCGGGTCGGTCGGCCGGATCGCCTCGTGCGCCTCCTGCGCACCCTTCGACCGCCGTGAGTAGACCGGCGGCTTGTCCGGCAGCAGCTCGGCACTGAAGTGTGCCTTGATCGCCTCGCGGGCACGCTCTTGGGCGACCGCTGCGACGTTCGTCGAATCGGTACGCATGTAGGTGATGAGACCGCTCAGGCCTTCCGAACCGATGTCGATACCTTCATAGAGCTCTTGGGCGATCTGCATCGTCCGGCGCACATTGAAGCGCAGCTTGCGTGAGGCTTCCTGTTGCAGCGTGCTCGTCGTGAAGGGCGCGGCCGGGCGACGCTTGGATTCACGCGTTTGGACCGCGGCCACCTCCCAGCCGGCGTTGTCGAGCCGGGAGACGATCTCATCGACCATCTCGCCCGTCGGTAGCTCGGCCTTCTTGCCCTCAAGCCGGTTCAACCGCGCGGTAAGGGACGGCGGCTTGCCGCCGTTCTTCAACTGCTTGGCGAGGTCGGCGTCGAGCGTCCAGTACTCAACTGGCTCAAATTCCTGGACCTCGCGCTCGCGCTGGACCACGATCCGCAACGCAGCCGACTGCACCCGGCCGGCCGAGAGCCCGCTCTTGACCTTCTTCCAGAGCAGCGGCGAGATCGAGTACCCGACAAGGCGGTCCAGGATGCGCCGCGCCTGCTGGGCTTCGACGAGGCGGTCGTCGATCTCCCGCGGATTGTCCATCGCTTCGCGGACTGCGTCGGGCGTTACCTCATGGAAAACAACGCGCTTGAGCGGGACGTCTTCATTTGGCTTTGTCGCCTCGACAAGGTGCCAGGCGATCGCTTCACCTTCGCGGTCAGGGTCAGTCGCCAGGATGAGCTCGCGGGCGTTCTTGACCAGCTTCCGCAGCTCTTTGACCCGCGCCGATTTGTCACGCGGGATCAGATACTTGGGTTCGAACTCGCCATCGGTATCCACACCCATCGTGCTCTTCGGGAGATCGCGGACGTGGCCCATCGATGCCTGCACGTCGTAGGCGCGGCCGAGATAGCGGCCAAGCGTCCTGGCCTTGGCGGGGGATTCCACGATGACGATGCGCTTGCGGGGCGCCGCGCGCTTCGTCTTCTTCTTTGTCGTCGATTTCTTTGCTTTTGTAGCCATTGGCTCACACTGCCTTGTTCGTCGTTCGAGGGAAGTCGTACGTACGCGGTGATAAGCCGCGCATCAACTGTAACAACTAGATCGTCTTACCGTTTGGATTGGGGATGATGCCACATCTCCGCGCTATCTGCGAATAGCCCATACGGGTCAGTTCCGGACATAGAAGCCCGCGCCTTGCTGCCGCACGAGACCTTTCAGCTCCAGCGCGAGCAAGGCCCCACTGGTCGCCTGAATCGCCAACCCACTGGCGTGACAGAGTTCGTCGACATGGCGCGGCTCCGCTCCAATTAACGCGAAGAGCGCGCGCTCATCCGGCTCATCGGGCAGCTCCAGGCGGGTCTGCACGGCGGCCCGTGACACCTCGACCAGCAGTTCCTCAAGCACCTGCCGGGCATTTGTCACAAGCGTCGCGCCCTCGCGGATTAGCCGGTGACAGCCGGAGCTTGAGGGCGAGCGCGCAGAACCGGGCACCGCGTAGACATCGCGCCCCTGGTCCGCCGCGAAGGACGCCGTAATCAGCGCGCCGCTCTTCAGCGGCGCTTCAACCACCAGGACGCCGCGCGACAAGCCACTGATGATTCTGTTGCGGGCCGGGAAGTTTCGGGCGTCGGGACGCGTGCCCAACGGGTACTCGCTGATCACCGCGCCGTGGTTAACAACGCTCTCAGCCAGCTTTCGATTCCGCGCCGGATAGATCACGTCGATGCCCGAGCCCAGCACCGCAAGCGTCCGGCCTCCAGCGTCAATCGCAGCATGATGCGCGACCGTATCGACGCCGAGCGCCAGCCCGCTCACGACCGTGACGTCGGACTTGCCAAAATCGAATGCCAGACGCCGCGCCATATCCGCGCCATAGGCCGTGGCCTTGCGCGTCCCGACCATCGCGATCGCCAGCTCATCCTCCGCCAGGAGCTCACCGCGCAGGTACAGGACGGCCGGCGCGTGCGGGATCTCCCGAAGCAAACGCGGGTACTCCGCGCTGTCGAGCGAGATCGCCCGCGCCCCTGCACGGTGAATCTGCTCAAGCTCAGCCTCAGGGTCGAGCGAGCGACGACTTTCCGCGATGCCCTGAACGGCGTTGGCGTTCAGGCCAATTGCGCGCAGATCGGACGGGCTCGCCTCCCAGGCATCCCGCAAGCTGCCAAAGGCGTCCTTCAGCGCGAGCAGCGTCGCGGACCCGACACCAGCGATGCGGTGGTACGCCACCCAATATTGAAGATCGCGCTCGTTGTCCACGCCTGTAGCCTCCGTCTCAACCGGCTTCGGAGTCTAAGCAGCCGCCGACAGCGCGTCAATCCGTCCGACAGCGCCACATCTCACGGTACAATGCCGATCAAGTCCGCAGTCACACCATCCGCGCTGTGACGCGCAACGTCGAGGGAGGACGGAGAACCGGTGAAAATTGACCTGATGCCGTACGCATATTTCCAGGGCGACATCGTGCCAGTCGAGCAGGCGACGGTGAGCATTGCGACCCACGCGCTACAGTACGGGACCGGCGCATTCGCCGGCATTCGCGGCTACATGGACGCCACCGGCGAGTCGATCAACATCATTCGGCTGGTCGATCACACCAAGCGCCTGATGGATAGCGCCAAGCTACTCCGGGCCGAGCTTGCGCTCGACGCCGAGGGGGTGGCCAAGGTCATCGAAGACTTGACGTTGAAGAACAACCCGCAGTCCGACATCTACATTCGACCCTTTATCTATAAGTCGGCCATCGAGCTGAGCCCGCGGCTCAAGGACGTCGAGTCCGACCTTGCGATCTATCAGATTCCATTCGGCGACTACTTCGCGATGGACCGTCCGCTCAAGTTCTTCGTCTCGGCCTGGGTCCGCAGCACCGACAACAACATCCCCAGCCGCGGCAAGATCACCGGCGCCTACATCAACTCGGCCTTCGCGAAGGACCAAGCCGAGGAGGCCGGCTGCGACGACGCATTGATGCTCAATTCCGACGGCAAAGTTTCCGAGGCCAGCGGCGCGAACTTCTTCATTGTCCGCAATGGCCGGCTGGCGACGTCGCCGACCACTGGCGACATCCTCGAGGGCATTACACGGCGCACAGTCTTGCTGTTCGCCGAGCAACTGGGCGTCCCGGTCGACGAGCGGCCGATCGACCGCTCGGAGCTCTACATCGCGGACGAGGCCTTCGTCTGTGGGACCGGCGCACAGGTGGCAGTCGTCGGCGAAATCGACGGACGCAAGGTAGGCGATGGGCAGCGCGGTCCGGTCACCAAACAGCTCCAGGAGAAGTTCTTCGACATGGTGCGCGGCAAGGACAAAGCGCACGAGCACTTCTTGACGCGTGTGCCGATCCACGGTTAGGGGTCTGGGCATCGAATCACGTTGTACTCAATGACGATGCGTGCTAGCCTGCGCAGGCAGAGTGGCAGATACGATTTTGATCGGCGCTGCGCGCTAGTCGCTAACGCTTATCATGCTATACTGCGACCGGGATGATCCGCGTTATGCAAACCGTTCGAGACGTCGCCCTCAGGGGTGGCGTATCTGGTCGAGATATCGCTCGCTGAGCCTTGACCAGCGGTAAGTTGCTGCGGATTCTGGGGACAATGCAAGTGAACATTGGGAGGCGGAGAAGGAGTAGTTATGGAACCTCTCCTTAGCGTGAGTAGTCTACGGACACAATTCTTCACGCAGGATGGCGTCGTTCGCGCAGTCGACGGCGTCTCGTTCGATATGCACCCGGGCGAAACGCTCGGGGTCGTTGGAGAGTCCGGTAGCGGTAAGAGCGTCACGGCGATGTCAATCATGCGCCTGATCCCGATACCGCCCGGCAGGATCGAAGGTGACGGCGTCATCTATAAAGGTGACAACATCCTGGACATGAGCGACGAAGAAGTCCGCCACATCCGTGGCAACGAGATCGCCATGATCTTCCAGGATCCGATGACCTCGCTCAATCCAGTGCTCTCCATTCGCCGCCAGCTGGGCGAAGGACTCCAACTCCACCTCGGTATGAATCAGAGCCAGGCTCGTGCGCGCTCGGTCGAGCTCTTGCAGATGGTCGGAATTCCAAACGCCGACGAGCGCGTCGACCAGTACCCGCACCAGTTTTCAGGCGGTATGCGTCAGCGCGTGATGATCGCGATGGCGCTCTCCTGCAACCCAAGCCTGCTGATTGCCGACGAGCCGACGACAGCGCTCGACGTGACGATCCAGGCGCAGATTCTTGACCTGATGCGCAACCTCCAGGCCGAGCACAACACCGCGTTGATGCTCATCACCCACGATCTCGGCGTCGTGGCCGGCATGAGCGACCGCATCCAGGTCATGTACGCCGGCGGTATCGTCGAGACCGCCAGCGCGCTCGAGCTCTTCGACAACCCGCGCCACCCTTACACGGTGGGGTTGCTGAACTCGATCCCGCGGCTTGACCAGACCGAACGCACGCGCCTCGATCCGATTCGGGGTCTGCCGCCGGACTTGATCGATCTGCCGGACATGTGCCCGTTCGTGCCCCGTTGCGACTGGGCGCGCGAACAGTGCGAACAGAAGAAGCCGCCACTGATGGAAGTGGACGGTGAGGAAGGCCACAGATCCGCTTGCTGGTTCTGGGAGGAAGTCAACAAAGAGGGGCCGGTGTCGCAGACATGAGCGCAGAAACCAACGGCAACGGACGCGGAGACGTCCTGCTCACTGTCGACAACCTGACGATGCACTTCCCGCTGACGCAGGGCATTATCTTCCAGCGTCAGGTCGGCGCGGTCAAAGCCGTCGACGGCGTGAGCTTCGATGTCTACAAAGGCGAGACGCTCGGGCTCGTCGGCGAGTCCGGCTGCGGCAAGAGCACAACCGGACGCGCGCTGCTTCAGCTCTATGAGCCAACCGACGGTCACGTTCACTACAAAGGGACCGACCTGACCGAGCTCGATGGCGGTCAGATGCGCCGCATGCGCCGTTATCTCCAGATGATCTTCCAGGACCCCTACGCCTCGCTCAATCCCCGCATGACCGTCGGCTCGATCATCAGCGAGCCGATGCAGATCCACGACCTCGTGCCCAAGAGCGAGCGCAACGAGCGCGTACAGGAGCTGCTTGAGACCGTCGGCCTCAATCCCTACTTCGCCAACCGTTACCCACACGAGTTCTCGGGCGGCCAGCGGCAGCGTATCGGGGTCGCCCGGGCGCTGGCTGCAAACCCCGAGTTCATCGTCGCTGACGAGCCGGTCTCGGCGCTTGACGTCTCGATTCAGGCCCAGATCATCAACCTGCTGGAAGACCTCCAGAATGAGTTCGATCTGACCTACCTGTTCATCGCCCACGACCTCTCGGTTGTCCGCCATATCTCCGACCGCATCATCGTGATGTACCTCGGGAAGTTCATGGAGCTGGCCGACCGGGACGCGCTCTACGACGACCCACTGCACCCTTACACGAAGGCGTTGCTGTCGGCGGTGCCGATTCCCGATCCGGTCATTGAGAAGCGCCGTGAGCGCATCATTCTGACCGGCGACGTGCCGAGCCCGATCAACCCGCCGACCGGCTGCGTGTTCCATACGCGCTGTCCCTATGTCATGGATGTCTGTAGCCAGCTCGAGCCGCGCTTCGTCGACCAGGGCGAGGGCCACTATGTGGCGTGCCACCTCTATGCCGGCTGCACACCCGAGAGCGGCGACGCTGATTTCGCGGTATCTTCGACCGAGCAGGAGCTGCTGGCAGCGTCCTCGGGAGAGAACGCGTAACGTCCAGGCCGGGCCACGATTTGGCCCAGCGGATATGACCACAAACGCCACGGTTCAGGCCGTGGCGTTTGTCTGTCCTGTGGTGTTTACTCATTGACTGGCGTTTGATCCGTTTGGGGATGCCGATTACGTGTTTGGTGAACGCGCGCTCAATTTCGATCCCGAGTTCTTCGCGGCGACCATCATCGCGTTCGTCCTAGCGATCACGATCCACGAGTTCATGCACGCCTGGAGCGCCTATCAGCTCGGTGACACGACAGCGGCGTCTCAGGGCCGCATAACCCTCAATCCGGTCGCCCACTTCGACCCACTCGGCTTCATCTTCATGGTCATGCTGGCGCTCGGCATTGGCTTCATCGCATGGGGCCGTCCGGTCCCGGTCAACATCAACCGGCTCAAGTGGGGCAAGTACGGCTACGGGCTAACCGCGCTGGCCGGCCCGGCATCGAATCTTGTCATCGCGATCATCATGGTGCTGCCCCTACGCCTCACCGACGTCGAGCTGACCGGGTTCTCAGGCTTGCTCGCCAGTCAGATCGTCTTCCTGAACATCCTGCTGGCGGCCTTCAACCTTGTCCCGATCCCGCCTCTCGACGGGTCGAAGATACTGACGGCACTCCTGCCGGACTTCTGGTACCCATACCTGGCGCGGCTCGAGCAGTATGGCTTCGGCATCCTGTTGGTCGTCATCTTGATCGGCGGCTTCACCGGCACCGGGCTGCTGTTCGAGATGTATCGCCCGGTGCTCGATCTCCTTTGGGATGTCGTCATCGGATCGGCCGATCTTTCGGGGTACCGGCGCTGATGTCGACCTCACAATGGCGTGGCTCCAGAGCGGGCGCAGTGATTCTGCGCGCCGAACAATTCTTCGCGGTCATAACACACCGCCATGATGACCGCATCGACACGCGCATCCAGATGCTGCTCGCCAACGATGCGCAGTGGCGGCTTGTCGCGCGATTGACAAGCTCCGACCGGGCTCACCTCCTGCGCGTCCACGATCTCCTGGTTGCACGCGATTGCGACGATCCCGACCTGCTCCGGGCCGCGCTGCTGCACGACATCGGCAAAGCAGATGAGCATGGCAGTGTGCGCCTTTGGCACCGCATCGCGCGCGTTTCGGTCAGCAGGCTCTCACCAACACTCTGGCGTTCGCTGACCGGCGCCCGGCATAAGCTAAACGGCGGGCTGTATCTGGCAGCCAACCATGCCCGGCTAGGCGCGGCGCTCGCAACCGCCGCTGGAGCATCTGAGCGGTGCACTGCGCTCATCGCCAGGCACGAACAAGCAAGCCCGACCGGCGATGCCGCGCTCGATGCGCTCATCGCCGCGGATGACGAGGCGTAGCGCGATGCAAGCGACGCCGCACATGCACATCTCCAGCTACCAGCTCCATCTTGAAGGCTTCGAAGGACCGCTGGACGTGCTGCTCCAGCTCATCGAACGTCAGAGACTCGACATCTCCGAGCTCTCGCTTGTCGCCGTTACCGACGGATTTCTCGAATACATTGACAAGCTGGACAATCCCCCGCCGCGGCTGCTCGGCGAGTTCGTCAGCATCGCCGCCCGACTGCTTGTGTTGAAATCTCGCTCCCTGCTGCCACGCCCGGAGCAACAGGAACCCGACGAGGAGGTCGACGACCTCGCCGAACGGCTGCGCGAGTACCAGCGGGTCAAGCAGATCGCCGCCGGGATGCGTGACAGCCAGAATAGTGGCTGGCGCTCCTACGGCCAGCAGGCGCGGGGACCAAGGCGGCTGGTGAATGTCACACTCCAGACGCCCGAGCCGGGCGCTCTGAGATCGCTCTTTTTGCGGGCCCTTGCGCGCCAGCCGCAGATCCCCGACGTCGCACCTATCCGGCCCGTCATCAGCGTCGCTGAGATGGCCGGCAGAATTCTGAGCCGCGTGCTGCGACCAGGTACGCGACTTCGTTTCTACGATCTCGTGGACCGTGGCAATCGGCAAGAAATCGTCGCCGGCTTCGTGGCCCTACTCGCGCTCTGGTCCCGGCGGGAGCTCGACGTCGCCCAGACCAGCTTGTTTGGCGAGATCGAGCTACAGTCGCCAACATCGCGTGACCAGGCACATGACTGAGCAACCACCGCTCGACGGGCTTGCAGGCGACGCCGCCGAAGCGCGGGCGGCGCTTGAGGCGCTGCTCTTCGTCGCCAGCGAGCAGATTGATCTCGGAACGCTGGCAGCGACGCTTGATTGGTCGCGGGCAGAGGTCGAGCGCCACGTCGAACGGCTCGCAGAAGCGCTACGTTTGGAGCGGCGTGGCATCATGCTGCAGCGTCAGGGCGACCAGGTCCAGATCGTCACCGCCCCGCGCTTCGGACCCATCATCGAGCGCTTCCTCGCCGTCGAACGGCGCGTGCGTCTCTCAGAAGCGGCGTTAGAGACGCTGGCGATCCTGGCCTTTCGGCAACCGGCGACCCGCGCCGAGATTGAGGCAATTCGCGGGGTCGATTGCAGTGGCGTCCTGGCAACCCTCGTGGCACGCGAGATGATCGAAGTCGCCGGCCGCCGTCAAGCCCTTGGCAACCCATTGGAGTACCGCACGACCGACGCCTTCCTCCGGCAGTTCGGCCTCTCCACGATTGAAGAGCTAGCGCTCGACGAGCCAGAGGCACCGCACGTGGTGAGCGACAGTTAGTCAACGTTCAAATGATGGTGTTCACAGGGCGAGGATCCCCGTGCGCCGCGTAGGGCAGGGGCTCGTCCCCTGCCGGTCCGGGGTAACGCATCACAAAGCCCGGCAGGGGACGAGCCCCTGCCCTACGTCGGGGTTGGTGTTGAAGGGCCTCAACGATGAATCATGCGGTGATCAGGCCCGCAGGAGTGTGCTCTATCGTAGCGAGCGCACACGCTCGACCGCAGCGACGATGACCTCGATCACCCGATCGATCTGCTCGGGCGTGTTGGAGCGTCCCACGGTCAGTCGCAGCGTGCCGTCCGCCGCTTGCTCATCGAGCCCAAGCGCCAGCAGCACGTGCGACGGCTCGTTGGTTGCGCTGGCGCAGGCGGAGCCGCTCGATGCGGCGATGCCGTTCAGGTCGAGATCCAGGAGGATACTCTCGCCGTCGATGTCCTCGAAGCCGATGTTTAGGTTGTTCGGTAGTCGCAGTTCCCGGCTGCCGTAGACTACTGCATCCGGAATGCGCTCAAGCAACCCCTCGGCCAACTGGTCACGAAGCAGACAGTCGTGCCGCGCCCGCTCATCTCGTTCGTCGTAGGCGATCTGCATCGCAGCGGCAAGCCCGACGGTGCCGGCGACGTTCTCGGTCCCGCTACGCATCGCGCGTTCCTGACCGCCGCCGACGATCAAGGGCTGAAGACGCGTGCCGCCGCGAACATAGAGCAGCCCGGAGCCCTTTGGCCCGTAGATCTTGTGCCCGCTGATTGTCAGCATGTCCACGCCGAGTTCGTCGACATCGAGTGGGAGCGCCCCGGCTGCCTGAACTGCGTCCGTATGAAAGACGGCGCCGTGCGCATGCGCGATCTCCGCCATCTCGCCGATGGGCTGGATGACGCCAATCTCATTGTTGGCGTACATCACGGAGACGAGGCAGGTTTCGTCCCGCAGCGCCTCCGACAGCGCGGCAGGATCGACAAGTCCGGAGGTGTCTACCGGGACGACGGTGACATCGACATCAAGATCAACCTGCAAGCCAGTGACGGCATGGAGCACAGCATGGTGCTCGATTGCCGAGGTGACGACATGTGGGCGGCTCGCCGGATCGTCCAAGAGCGCCTGGCGAACGACACCTCGAATGGCCAGGTTGTTCGCTTCCGTCGCGCCAGCCGTGAAGATGATCTCGCGGGGCCGGCAGCCAAGGATCCGGGCAACCGTCCCACGGGCCCAATCGACGCCGGCGCGCGCGTCGCGCCCCGCTTCGTGGACACTATTTGGATTGCCGAAGTGCGTTGAGAAGTAGGGCAGCATAGCGTCGAGGACACGCGGCTCAACCGGCGTCGTCGCCGCGTGATCGAGATAGATGCGGTCTTTGGAGTCCTGCCCGTTGGTCGGAGAGAGGGGGTCCGGGCTCCCGTGAGTGGCGCTCGTATCCCGCTCCCGAGTCTAGGCCGAGCCGGCGGCGACCGGGGCGTTTGCGCCCGGCTGGTTCAGCAGATCCGCCAGCGATGTCGAATCGAGCACGTCGATGATGCTGTCGCGCACCTTCACCCAGGCAAAGCGCGTCGCGCAGCCATCGATCAGCGGGCAGACATCCTCAACCGGCACTTCGGAGACGCAATCCATTGGCGCAACCGGGCCTTCGAGCGCGCGGTAAACCTCACCGATCAGGATATCGTCGGGAGCACGGGTGAGCTCGTAGCCACCGTGCGCGCCACGTGTCGACTTGACGAGATTGCGTTCCCGCAGATCGCGCATCAGGTGCTCGAGGTAGGCGGCAGGCACCGTGGAGCGGTCGGCAATGGTTGACAGGGGCGTCGGGCCGTCGCCGAACCGGCGCGATAGCTCGACCATGGCTCGCATCCCATATTCGCCACGGGTTGAAACTTTCACCGCTACGCTCCTCTCCGAGGACTGTTGCCGGGAACGATAAGAGTATACCTTGCCGTACGATCCGGGGGCGTGTCACGCGCGACACTACTTCAGTGTACCTACAGCGCGGGCCGACGACGATCTATTCCCGTAGACCACGCGCCGGCAGCGTGGTTCAGATCTGCCGGGTCGCGGAGCGGAAGCGCTGGATCAACGAGCGTCCAAACGTCCGATAGCGCAGCCACTCGTTGTCACCGATCGTCTGGTAGACGTGCAGCAGCCTGTCGCCGGTGATGATCCCGCGATACTGGCCGTCCTCGACCACCGGCACCGCTGAACGAGCGGTTTCGGCCATCCAGACCTGGACGTCGTAGACCGAATCACTGGCGTCGACGACGTGGAACTGCCGGTCCATGATGTCCCGCACAGCCAGATCATGGTGTGCGCCATGGAGGTGGCGCAACAGATCCTTGCGCCAGAGCATCCCGACGACCTTGCCGCCGTCGGTAACGACCAGGTCGCGCGGTCCGCCGCGCAACGCCCAGGCCAGTGTCGACGAGGGTGGCACACCACCCGAATCCCAGAGCGCGTAAACGCCGGCCGGCAGGTCGCGCAGCCGGGCTTCGACATTGACATTCCGGGCTTCGATCTGGGCATAGACCACAATGAAGAGCGTAACCAGCAACAGCATGAAATTGCCGGTGAGCAAGCCCAGCGCTGCCACGCCGAGCGCGAAGACCTGGCCCACGATGACCGCGTACTGCGTCGCGACCAGGCGGCCCCACCGCGCCGAGAGCTGTGCCCGCAGAACCCGGCCGCCATCCATCGGGAAGGCAGGGATCAGGTTGAAGAGCGCCAGGACAATGTTGGCGATCCAGATGTAGAGCACGAAGCCGATAACTGATAGCTGTTCGGCATAGATCAGGTATCCCAGCGCTTCGCTGATGCTCGTCACAACCGCGACGGCGATGACAATCGGCGCGAGCATCCCGGCGATGATGACATTCACCAGCGGCCCGGCCAGTGCGATGATCGTCTCGGTGCGCGGGGTGAGCGGCCCGTGTTCGATGCGGGCGACGCCGCCAATCGGTAGTAGCGTGACGTCGTGCACCGACAAACCGTAGCGTTGGGCGGCCAGCGCGTGGCCCATCTCGTGGGCAAGCACGCAGGCGAAGACGGCGGTGACGACGAAGCTGCCGAAGACGATGCCGCGCAGACCGGCATCAGCGACGTAACCCCACTGGTATATGACCCAGAGCACGATCAGGCCAAAGGTCGGATGGACCTTGATCTCGACACCTTTAATAGTACCGACACGGACCGCGTTCCCGAACACGTCACAAATTTCAATCTGCGTGGCGTTGCCTCGATAGACATGTGGCCTTCAGATCATAGCAAAGGCGTCCAGTCGCGGCTGCCGGCGACAGGGGAGACAACGGTCCCGATTCCCCGTACCGTCCTCTACCGGGCTTTGCTATGGTTGCGCCGTGTACGATCACACTACAACTGGGCAACGGAAGGCGGGCGCCGCATGGAACACATCTTGAGCGTTGATCAGTTCGACCGCCCCTTGCTCCTACAGATCCTCTCCCGCGCCGATCAGATGCGCCTGACCGCCGAGCGTGGCGGCGACAATCGCCTGGCTGGACGCATCCTCGCGACCGTCTTCTACGAACCGAGCACCCGCACGCGCTTGAGCTTCGAGTCCGCCATGATGCGACTTGGCGGCAACGTTGTCTCATCGGAGATGGCGGCCGAGACATCCTCTGCCGCGAAGGGCGAATCCATCGAGGACACCGTCCGCATCATTGAATCCTACGCCGACGCCATCGTCTTCCGGCATCCGGTCGCTGGTGAGATCAGCCGCGCTGCCGCCGTCTCATCGATCCCGATCATCAATGGCGGCGATGGGCCGAGCGAGCACCCGACCCAGGCGTTGATCGACCTCTATACGATCCAGCGCGAGCTCGGCCGGATCGACAACCTGAATGTCACCCTTGTTGGCGATCTCAAGTATGGACGCGCCCCGAGATCGCTGGCGATGCTCCTGACCCGCGCCGAAGGCACGGCGCTGCAATTCGTCTCGCCACCGCAGCTAGAGATGTCGCCGGACGTTTTGGAACACCTCGATGCCGCCGGCGTTGCGCACACGACCGAGCCCGACATCGAACGCGCGGTGGCAACCGCGGATGTCGTCTATGTCACGCGTATACAGAAGGAGCGCTTCCCGAGCCAGGAAGCGCTAGCGGAAGTCGAAGGCGCATACCAGCTTACCGCTGCTGTCGCCCGCACGATGAAATCCGGCTCGGCCATCATGCACCCGCTGCCACGGGTCGACGAGATCGCGCCAGATGTTGACGAGTTGCCGCAGGCCGCCTACTTCCGGCAGGCCCGCAACGGCGTATACGTCCGCATGGCCCTGCTCAACATGCTCATGAATCGCCAGGTGGATCTGACGGCGTAGCAGCGTCGCGCGCTTCGCGGGCGAGAATCTCTTCCGCCAGCACCATCGCCTCGCCCCGGCTAACGAACTTCCGCAGACGTTTCTCCAGCGTGCGGCGCGGCATCAAGATACGCCGGCCACAACCGTTGCAACGCATGCGGATATCCGCGCCCAGCCCCGTGACCGTCCACTCTTTTGAACCGCATGGGTGCGTCTTGCGTAGCTCGACGACGTCGCCAACGACGACCTCGAGCGGACCATCTCGCCGTGCCATCTTCCCGCCAGTTCATCCAGGCTGCTCCGCGCTTGGAGCATACACAAGGAGCAACGTGATAGACTGCTCGCCGGAGGAGTACGTACACCTATGCGCCGCTACCTGATTGCCATACTCTGGACGGTTTTGGCAGCCAACATCTGGCTCTTGCTGATCCACATGATCATCAACGTCGATGCCGGTTCGCTGCCGCTATCGTCCCCTGAAGCGATGCTGACCTGCGCGCTGCTCGTCGCCGCGCCTGCGCTGATCTTCCTCCCGCTGGGGAGCCGTATTCAAGCGCCGCTCTACGAGGTCGAAGCAATTCTCGGCTGGGGCACACTTGGCTTCGTCGCCGTCTTCCTGCGACCCTCCGAACAGCTGACGTATGGCCAGTTCCTGGCGCTCCTGCTCCCGCTGACGGTCGCGCTGGCGGCGGTCACCACCGCTATTGCTTACGCCTTCGTCTGCCGGCTACGAGCGGACGACCCGCGCCCGCGCTGCGCGCTTCAGGCCCGTCGGATTGGCTATCTCGCGGCGCTGGCGCTCGTGGCCCTCGGCGTCCTCAAGGCGCTGGCGCTGCTGACGCCATTCAACGGCGCGCTCGTCGTAACAATCGCGGTCCTGGCCGAGCTGTTCGTCGCCTCGGGCCGCCGGCCGCTCTCGCAAGGCGCATGATCCGGCTCCAGCTCCGCGCGTATGATCGCGCTCATTTCCTCGATCCGGTTGAGAAATCCGTCGTGGCCATTGATCGAGGCAAGCTCGCGATAGACTGCGTCGCCGCCCGCTTGCTGGACACACACCGCCGAGGCACGCACATAGCTGGCGGGGAAGAGAATGTCACTATCGATGCCGACGTAGACGACGCGCGCCTGAATATCGCCGACGACGGCCTCCTCGCCCCCGCGTTCGCGACCGATGTCGTGCGAATCCATCACCCGCGACAGGTAGAGGTAGGTGTTTGCGTCGAAGCGCGAGGCTAGCTTGTCACCCTGGTAATGCAGATAGCCTTCGACGTCATAGCGTCCCTGGAACTCGCTCCAGGCGTTGTAGCGCGCGCCGTTGCGGCCGAAGCGCGCCGTCATCAGCGGATCGCTCTGGAACGTCACCATGCCGACCATTCTGGCCAGGGCAACGCCCTGCTCGGGCGCGCTTTCCGGTGCGTACTCGCCGCCCAGCCAGGCAGGGTCGAGCATGATCGCCCGGCGCTGGATCTCGTTGTAGGCGATGCCCTGGGCGTGGAAGACATTCGAGGCGGCAACGACGAAGACCGTCTCCGCCAGCGCCGGCGCAATGACCGCCAGCTCCACTGCTTGCATCCCGCCGAGCGAGCCGCCGATGACCGCGGCAAGCCGGGTGACTCCCAGCCGCTCCAACAATCGCAACTGGACATTCACCAGGTCGCGCACGGTCAGCTGTGGGAAGCGCAGGTTGTAGATACCGCCGTCCGGCGCGGCCGAGCGCGGCCCGGTCGAGCCATAGCAGGAACCGAGCGAGTTGGCGCAGATGACGAAGAAGCGGTCGGTGTCGATGGCCTTGCCGGGGCCGACGATGCCTTCCCACCAGCCCTCTGGATCGCCGTCGATCTCCGGATGGTTCGCGACATGGGCGCTGCCGGTCAGGGCATGCAAGACAAGGATGATGTTCGACGCGTCGTCGTTGAGCTTGCCCCAGGTCTCGACGCTCAGATCAATCTGGGGAATGGTCGCGCCAAACTCGGTAACGAACGGCTCGTCGCCGGTCGCGACATTGACGGTAGTGTAGCGAGGGAGGGTATCGAGAAGCCCCACGTGAGGTTTCCTTTCTACCACCCATCGTCGGCGACAATGGGCGGGGCGTCAGAGTGAGCAACCGGACACCATACCGGTGTGGTTACACTCCCTGCGCCACCGAGGAAACTGCGCCCCATCAGGGGTGGCGGACAGTGTCCGCGCGTTTCACGTTTCGCTCATCTTTCGGGAAATCTTCCCGCCGGAGTTAGCACCATACGACTTTGCGCTGGTTGCCGGGCTTCACAGGGCCGGTACCCTCCGCCGCTCTAGATGAGCGCAGGGATATTCGATTGTGCGAGCATACTAGCAAGCCGGGATGCGGCTGTCAATCGCCCTAATACCCGACCTCCGTCACCTCGAGCCCGGCAGCATGGGCCGGCGGGTTACTCGGGTCAAAAAGCTCGACGACATTGTTGAGCAAGCCGTGTACCTCGATCGGGTACTCCAGTCCACTGAGGTCGGCCAACGCGCCAATCGCGATAGGCGTGCCTCCCACCGCGGTGATCTCCTGGACGAAATGCTGGATTGTGCCGCCGGTCAGAATCAGATTGTCGATCACGAGGACACGTTTGCCGTCCAGAGACTCCGGCCCGGGCGTGAACTCGTAGCCGTCGCCCTTGCCGCGCGCATAGATCACCGGCTTGCGCGGTTCCAGGAAATAAGCCACCCACTGGGCCAACCCTGCGCCCCAGATCGACGGCGACGCGACGACATCGACGCGCGTCAGAAAGAACTCTTTGGCTAACGCATACCCCAACCGGCTCGCCAGGTGCGTGTCGGACAGGAGCCGGTCGCGGTCAAGCAGCTTCAGCGATTGCATCCCGGAGCGGTAGGCAAAGCGCCCTTCGGTCACCATCCCGGCTTCTTCGATCTCGCGGATCAGTCCTTTTTTGCGGTCTATCTGGATCACCCGGACGCATCCCTTCACTGGTGACAGCCCTCGCCTGCATTATCGGCTGAGCCGGGCGCTTTCGTCCAGCGCCCGGCTCAGCTCAATAGCGTAGCTGCGCGCTTAGGACCCTTGCTCGATCGGCACCCGCAAGATGTTGCCCCACTCGGTCCACGAGCCGTCGTAGTTGCGGACCGACGGATAGCCGAGCAGTTCGGTCAGGACGAACCAGGAGTGCGAAGAGCGCTCGCCGATCCGGCAGTAGACGACGACGTCCTCATCCGGAGTGACGCCCTTGCTTTCGTAGAGCTCCTTCAGCTCGACAGCCGTCTTGAAGGTTCCGTCTTCGGCCACGGCCTGGGCCCAGGGGATGCTCGAAGCGCCGGGGATGTGGCCGCCGCGCAGCACACCCTCCTGTGGATACTCGGGCATGTGTGTCACCTCCCCGGAGAACTCGCCGGGCGAGCGCACGTCGACGAGCGGCTTGCCTTCGCCGACCTTGTTCATACCCTCGTAGCCGATGTGCTCGAGCACGTCATCTCGGAACGCCCGGATCTCCGGGTTGATCTTCGCGCCCGAGTACTCCGACGGCGTGATCTCGGTCGCTGCGCGGGTGAACTCGCGGCCTTCCGCCTCCCACTTCGCGCGGCCGCCATCCATAATCTTGACGTTGTCATGGCCCATGTACTTGAAGAACCAGTAGGCGTAGGCGGCCCACCAATTCGTCTTGTCGCCATAGAAGATGACCGTCGAATCCGGCGAAATGCCTTTGCTCGCCATCAGGTCGTTGAAGCCGTCCGCGTCGATGAAGTCGCGCACTGTCTGGTCCTGGAGCTCCGTCGTCCAGTCCAGCTTGATCGCGCCGGGAATGTGGCCCGTCTCATACAGCAGAATGTCCTCGTTTACCTCAGCCAGCACGATGCCATCATCGTCCTTGTGGTCAGCCACCCACTCCGTTGTCACCAATACATCGGGATTGGCATAGCTCGAATCATTCGCCACCGTTTGACTCCCTTCCGGTGTCATCAAGATGCCGTCCATCTCATTGCGCTACCGCGCAATCATCGGGATCTGTCACGTCCTAACGCGGATCGCCGCTGCTTTCTTCCAGCCTGGCTCGCGTCGTTGATGAATCCCGACCGCGCTGGTATGATTTAGTCTACACGAATAGCAGTGATTCTCATGTGCGAATTGTTATCAGGGAGCTATGACTAACGCAGATCCCACCGAAATCGCCAAAGACTTCCCCGAGGGCTTCAGGATGACGCCCCAGCGCGTCGCGATCCTCGATGAAATCCGCCAGGCTGGCGGTCACCTCACCGCCGCCGAGATCATCGACCGTATCCACGAACAGCACCCATCGATCTCGGTTGGCACGGTCTATCGGACGCTGAATATGTTTGCCGAGCGCGGCGTGATCCTCGAGTTCCCCTTCGGTAACCAGGCCAGCCGCTTCGACGGCCGCACCGAGCGCCACGATCACGTCCATTGCACCATCTGCGGCGAGCTGCGCGATGTTGAGGTGCCCAGCGCCTTGCTGGCCCACCAGGTCGCCGAGGACCAGAGCGGTTATGAAATCCAGGGTCATCAGACCATCTTTTCCGGTATCTGTCCGAAATGCCGCCGATCACAGGGCGTGTCCGGCGACGAGAAAGGAGCGAGCGCGACTCGCGATTAATGAGCGAACGTTGACCACAGATCGGGCGCCCAACGGTTGGGCGCTTTCTAGCGACGGGAAGCAAACGAGGAGGGACCGCTCACGATGAGCAAAGAACCGCTGTTGATCATTGAAGACCTGCACGCCGGGATCGAGGGTCAGGAGATTCTCAAGGGGGTCAACCTGACCGTCAATCGCGGGGAGATCCACGCGATGATGGGGCCGAACGGCTCCGGCAAGAGCACGCTAGCTTACGTTGTCGCCGGCCACCCGAACTACGAAGTCCACGCCGGCCGCGTGACCTACAAGGGCGAAAACGTCCTCGAGCTTGGGCCCGACGAACGCGCTCAGCTTGGCCTGTTCCTCGCCTTCCAGTACCCGACCGCGATCCCGGGCGTCACGATGGCGAACTTCCTGCGCGTCGCCGCCAACTCTGTGCGTCAGGCGCGCTCGGAAGCCGGCCAGGATGTCGAGGTCTTTACACCCCGCGAGTTCCGCCGGACGCTCCGCGAGCGCATGGCCCAGCTCAACATTGACGAGTCGATTGCCACGCGCTATCTCAACGACGGCTTCTCCGGCGGCGAGAAGAAGCGCGCCGAGATCCTGCAGATGGCGATGATCGAGCCGGAGATGTGCATCATGGACGAGACCGACTCCGGCCTCGACATTGACGCCCTGCGCACCGTCTCGGACGGTGTCAACAAGCTCTTCACCGAGCAGATGGGCATGCTGCTCATCACCCACTACCAGCGCATGCTCAACTACATCTCGCCCACCTTCGTTCACGTCATGATGGACGGCCGCATCGTCCGCTCAGGTGGCCCCGAAGTCGCCGCCGAGTTGGAGGAAAAGGGCTACGACTGGCTGAAGGATCAGGTTACTGCCGGCGCGGCCTAACTGCGGTCACGCACAGGGCAACGAGCAACATCCTCCAGGAGGGAGCACCAGGCACAGATGTCTACTACCGACCCGACAAAGCGCGAACTACGCTTCGAGCCGGCCCAGGAAGTCGACGTTTCCGACTACCAGTTCGGATTCCGCGACGAAGAGGACTACTTCTTCAAGTCCGAAAAGGGACTCACCGAAGAAGTCGTGCGCCGCATATCGGAGATGAAGGACGAGCCCGAGTGGATGCTCGACTTCCGCCTCAAGGCGCTCGAATACTTCAACCGCCGGCCAATGCCCGACTGGGGCGCGGACCTCTCCGGCATCGACTTCGACGATATCTACTACTACATCCGCCCGTCCGAGCAGCAGGGCAAGACCTGGGACGACATTCCGGCGTACATCAAGGAAACCTTCGACAAGCTCGGGATCCCCGAAGCTGAGAAGAAGTACCTCGCCGGCGTCGGCGCACAGTACGAATCCGAGGTCGTCTACCACTCGCTGCGCGAGGATCTCGAAGAGATGGGCGTCGTCTTCCTCGATATGGACTCCGGTCTGCGCGAGTATCCGGAGCTGGTCAAGCAGTACTTCGGCACGATCATCCCGGCCAACGACAACAAGTTCGCGGCGCTCAACTCGGCCGTCTGGTCCGGCGGATCGTTCGTTTACATTCCCGAAGGCGTCCGCGTCGACGTGCCGCTCCAGGCCTACTTCCGGATCAACGCCGAGAACATGGGCCAGTTTGAGCGCACGCTGATCATCTGCGAGCCGGGCAGCTACGTCCACTACGTCGAGGGCTGCACCGCGCCGATCTACGACACCAACTCGCTGCACTCGGCGGTCGTCGAGATCGTCGTCAAGGACGACGCTCGCTGCCGCTACACGACGATCCAGAATTGGTCACAGAATGTCTACAACCTCGTGACCAAGCGCGCGGCGGCCTACCGCAACGCGACGATGGAGTGGGTCGACGGCAACCTCGGCTCGAAGGTCACGATGAAGTACCCGGCTGTCATGCTGATGGAGCCCGGCGCGCGGGGCGAGGTTCTCTCGGTCGCGTTCGCAAAGGATGGCATGCACCAGGACGCCGGCTCGAAGATGACCCACGTCGCACCGAACACATCCTCCCAGATCATCTCGAAGTCGATCTCGAAGGGGCTCGGCCGTTCCTCGTATCGAGGCTTGGTCAAGATCAACAAGGGAGCCAAGGGCTCACGCTCAAACGTCGTTTGCGACGCGCTCCTGATCGACGAGGAGAGCCGCACCGATACCTACCCCTACATGGAGATCGAAGAGGACGATGTTTCGATCGGCCACGAGGCAACCGTCTCGAAGGTGGCCGACGAGCAGCTCTTCTACCTCCAGTCACGCGGCATCTCCGAAGAAGAGGCGATGAGCATGATCGTCAACGGCTTTATCGAGCCGATCACCAAGGAGCTGCCGCTCGAATACGCGGTCGAGCTCAATCGCCTGATTCAACTCGAAATGGAAGGCTCAGTGGGATAGGGAGTAGGTTACAGGTTATGGGGCATAGGGTATAGCAGACCAGACCTGATCCATCGCTGCCCGCTTCTGCTATCCCCTATAACCTACCCCTATCCCCTACTCCGAGAGAAAGGGAGGCACATGGCTACTGCCGTTGAGGAAATAACGAAGGGTTTTACCCGCGAGGCGGTCGAGGAGCTGTCCCGGAAGCGGGGCGAGCCCGACTGGCTGCGGACGCGCCGGCTGGCGGCCTGGGAGGCCTATCAGGCGCTCCCGATGCCAACCCGCACCGACGAGGAGTGGCGCAGGACCGACATCCGCGACCTGCCGCTCGATAGCGTCATGCCCTATACGCCCGAGTTCACCAGCCGCGTGGATTCGCGCGAGCAACTGCCGGCGGACGTTCAGGAGATCCTGAGCGGCGCAAGCGAGATGTCGGGCATCATTGTCCAGCAGGACTCGTCGCTCATCTATCACGAGGCGCTCGCCGAGCTGGCCGACGAAGGCGTCATCTTCGTCGATCTCGACACGGCCATCGCAGAGCATGGCGAGCTGCTCGAGCAGTACCTGATGAACACTGACGCGGTGCCGTTGAACCACAACAAGTTCGCGGCGCTACATGGCGCGTTCTGGACCACTGGCGCGTTTCTCTATGTGCCGGACGACGTTGAGGTTGAGTTGCCTTTTGAGGCGATCTCGACGCTGACGAAGCCGGGCATCGCCTCGGCTTTCCACACCATCGTCGTCGCCGGCGAGAACGCCCGCGTGACATTTGTCGACTACTGCGTCTCCGAGACACTCTCCGAGGACATTGAAGGCGAATCGATCGCCAACAACGTCGTCGAGCTGCACGCCGGCGAGGGCTCTGAGCTGCGCTACATCCAGATTCAGAACTGGGGCCGCCACGTCTGGAACTTCAACACCCAGCGCGGCAAGATCGCCCAGGACGCGGCGATTCGTTCGCTGAACGTCTCGCTCGGCTCGGCCTGGAGCAAGAACAGCATCGCCACAACCATGGCTGAGGCAGGCTCCGCCGCCGAGATGCTCGGGCTCTACTTCACCGACGAGCACCAGTTCCTCGACAATCACACCCACCAGGATCACGAGGCGCCCTATGCGTCGAGTGACCTGCTCTTCAAGGGCGCTGTCAAGGACCGTTCGCGCTCGGTCTACTCGGGCCTGATCCGCGTCGCCGACAAGGCCTTCGGCACGGACGCCTACCAGGCGAACCGGAATCTGTCGTTGAGCCCGCACGCGCGAGTCGACACGATGCCGAACCTCGAAATCGGCGCGAACGACGTGCGTTGCACCCACGGCGCGACGGTGTCGAGAATCGAAGACGAGTACCTCTTCTACCTGATGAGCCGCGGTATCAGCCGCACTGAGGCCGAGAAGCTCATGATCGACGGCTTCTTCGCCGAGGTGATCGACCGCGTGCCGATCCCGCAGGTCCAGGAGATCGTTCAGAACGTCATCGACCAGAAAATCGGCTACACGGTCTAAGCAGAGGCGAGGTGACAGGTTACAGGGGCTAGCAGAGCGCACTTTACTCTGCTGGAACCTGTAACCTAACACCTGTACCCTACGTCGCCTGTTTCGTAGCGAAAGCGCAGGAGCCGATGTCCGCAGACATCTACAGAGAGCAGATCCTCGACCTCGCCCGCAATCCGGTCAATCACGGAACCCTCGACCCGCACGACGCCAGCTACCAGGACACCAATCCTCTCTGCGGCGACCGCGTCCGGATCGATCTACGCATCTCAGATGATGATGTTATCGACGACATCGCCTTTTCCGGGCGCGGATGCGCGATCTCACAGGCGGCCGCCTCGTTGCTGACCGAGATGGCGCTAGGCAAGACCGTGACCGACGCCGGAGCCATCTCGAACGACGACATGCTCGATGAACTTGGTGTCGAGATCAGCGCCGCCCGCATCAAGTGCGCCCTCCTCGGCCTGCACGTCCTCCGGGTTGCGCTCGACGAATACACGCGTAGCGGATCGACATCGACTGAGGTCACGACGAGCGAAGGGGCGTAGCGTGTCCGACGAGTTCCAGACCGTCGCGAAGGCGGATGACCTCGCGCCCGGCGAGATGATGCAGGTCCGGGTTGGCCGCCAGCGTATCGGCCTCTACAACGTTGACGGCGAGTTCTTCGCGACCGACGACACCTGCTCTCACGAGGAAGCGTCACTGACTGAGGGTTTCCTCTTCGACGACATCGTCGAGTGCCCACTGCATGGCGCGGCCTTCTGCGTCCGCACCGGCGAGGTCGAAGCGTTTCCGGCCACGGTTGACATCGACACCTACGCTGTCCGCGTCGTCGATGGCGAAGTCCAGGTTAATCCCACGCCGAAGTAGGCGTTCCAAGCTACGAATCTGGAGCAAGATAGAAGCGCCCCTCATGTATCAAGTCAAACCGCTTGCGTCCGGTGCGCCCGAGATCTCGCGGTGCCCAGCTCCACGCTGCAGACGCCACAGGGACAACATGGTCATCCCGAGGAAGGCTTTGCGCCCGAGGGATCTTGCTGCGGTCGTGCCACCTGTCGGTGCAGTAGACAGTGAACGACCACGCTGTCGTGGGCGTGGCAGTCCCCCACGATGCTCGGCGGTGTGTGACGGAGAGAACGCGCGCAATCTCGCTGCCCTACACCTGATTTGATGCAACACGGAGCAAACAGGAATCTGCCCCGTCGCGCTCGCGACGGGGCAGCTCTGCGTTCCGTTCGCCTGTGCCTCGCTAGCTCAACTCAGTGGCATATTCGCCCATCGAGCAAGTACGGCCCGGAAGGAGCAGCCGGTACTTGCCGGTGTAGAAGTTGTAGCAAACCGGCACCGGCGCATCGTCCGGCATCTCGTACTGGATTGCGCCCATCTGAGCACAGGTCGCCGAGAAGCTGTAGGTGATCTGCCCGGTGTAGATGTTCGCGCAGAGGTAGTGCGGCCCTTCCTCGAAGATGACACCGAACTGCCCCTGTCCATTGCAGGCTCCGCCGACCGGCATCGCCAACGCGCCCGTGTAGAGGCTGACGCAGACATCCGGTGGCGGCACGATCTCGATCGCGCCAATGTCACATGCACCGTTGCGCGGTCGGGACTCACCGCGATGGTCCGGTGATGCGCATGTGGCAGGCCCAGCATCGACCGCGTCACTGCCAGGGCCTATCCCGACAACGATCACGGCAAAGACATTGACCGGCACGAGATCGGCCACACCGGTTATGTCGTTGGCCATGCCGTACGGGCAGGTTCCATCCGTATCCATGTTGAAGTCGAGACTAGTGAAAGCTCCGTTGCCCGAGCAGTCGCCACCGCCGACGTTGTCTGCGTAGAGTGTATTGCCGCTCATGACAGTACCGGTGTTGCGTAGCCCGCCGCCACCGGTTCCGGATTCATTCGCCGCCAGGGTCGTGTTGAGTAGGGTCAGGTCGCCCTGATTGAGGATGCCGCCGCCTTGATTGCTGATCGCGACATTGTCGTAGAAGGTGCTCGTGTCAACGATCGCAGTGCTACCGTTGCCGCCGTTTCTAAGTCCGCCACCACGCGTCGCAGCCGAGTTGCTGAGAAATGCCGTGCGAGTGACTTCAACACTTCCGCCGAGAGCGTTGTTTATGCCGCCGCCCGAGTCGCTGATCGACGTGTTGCTCCAGATGTAGCTGTTGTCGATCGTGAGCGTCGCCTCATTCTGTATTCCGCCACCGTTGCCGGTTGCTTCATTGTGCCGGACTCCAGCCCGATAGATGCTCGCCGAGCCGCCGTTGACATTCTCAATGCCGCCTCCCGACCCGGAAACGACGTTGAAATCTACACTCGTGAACTCGCCCAACGTGACCTGGCCGCCGTCGTTGTAGATACCGCCACCGCTCGACGCCATGTTCCCACTAAGGCGTGCGCCATCCAAGACCAGCGTGCCGCCGTCGTTGTAGATGCCGCCACCCTGATTTGTGGCCTGGTTAGAGAAGTACTCACCGCCGGTGATTGTGACGCTACCGCCGTCGTTGTAGATAGCGCCGCCCTGGTCCGTGGCCACACTATTGAAAATCCGCATCGAGAATCCGTTACCTTGAAGCGTGAGACTTCCGGTCGAAGTAACGAAGATCGACCCTCCTTCGAGGGCGTTACCGTTTCGTAGGATGACGTCTTCGAGAGCAAGCGATGCGGCAGGTTGGACGACGAAGTGTCGCGACGTGCCACCGGCATCGAAGGTTGCGCCGGAACTTGGATTTCCGATGTTCACGATGGTCACCGCAGTCGCAATCTGTTTCTCTGCGGTGAAGTTAAAGACCGTCGAACTGGGACAGTCGATCATCAGCGTGCCGCCGCCGGTCCCCTGAACCGTCGCCAGCGCGGCATCGAACTCCGTCTCATCACAGGTCGTGTTCACCGTCGCGTCAACCGCAACCGCCGGAGCAGCTGTAAACAACGGCACGAGCCCTGCCAAGATGACGGCAAGGCCAAGTAATCTCACACGGCGCATCAGTACCCCTTTTCCCGCAAATTACCCGCACCGAGAAATTGTCTTACGAGTGTAGCCCGTGATTGCCTTGCCCAACAACATTGGACTAAAGGTCAAGTCACGGTCTCGTGCCCCGTCCGAACACCGGCGGCTAGGTACAATTCAGGCAATGCACTGTCGATTGTCACCACAAAGGAGAATAGAGCGGCATGGCCGTCATAACCGAAGAACAAGCCTTCACGGCAATGAAAGAAGTTATCGACCCGGAGATCGGCGTCAATATCGTGGACCTCGGACTCGTCTACGGCGTCGAAGTCGCCGACTCGAACGATGTTGAGGTCACGATGACCCTGACGTCGATGGGCTGCCCGCTCGGACCAGTCATCATCCGCGACATCCAGAACGCGGTAGCAGGCGTCGACGAGAGCATCGGCGACGTCAACGTACGCATCGTCTGGTCGCCACCGTGGTCGGTCGAGATGATGAGCGAGGACGCCAAGGACGAGCTGGGCATCTGGTAGCGGTCCCGCCTCGACCCAGGCCGCGGACAACAGCCAGAAAGCGGGCTCACATGCCGGATGGCCACGCCAATTCAATACGCATCGCACGGCACACCGACGGGTTGAGCGCGGTCTTCCAGGCATCCCGCGCTCTATTCGACAACCCACAGGCGGCCGGCGCAGCCGCGCTTATCGGCGGCGCGACGAGGATTGTCATTGCCGGTAGCGGTCGAGCTCGAGACGCAGCCGGCTTCGGCGGCGCGGTCTTTGCGGAGATTGGCTACGACACGCTCGCTATCCACGCGGGCGACCTCCGCGCTGGTGAATCGCCCTACCGCCCAGGCGATCTCGTCATTGGGATCGACTCAGAGAGCAACGCGGTCGCCAGCGCCTTGCGACGCGCCCACAACGCCGGCCTCCACACCATCGGGGTCACAACCCACGGCCTGACAATCCTCGACGCCGACGTGCTGCTCTATCTGCCCGTCGACGCCCACGAAGACACACATGCAGATATCGCGGAGACTATTGCGTGCTGCCTCGCACTGGCCTGGCTTGCGGCCCGCGTAGACCCTGGCGCGGCCGTCGCAGGCGATCTGGCGCGCACAGAGGCGAACGCGCGAAGTATGGCCCCAGAGTGCGGCAGACTCGTGGCGAGCCTCATGTTTGCTCCAACGAACGTGCAGCGTGTGATCTTCGCCAGCCGCGGCAATGCGCGTTGGGCAACCCGGTCTCTGGCCAGGCAGATTAACCAGCACGCTGCCGACGCCCTCATGCCGCCCGCGATTGCGGCCGAGCTCGAGGATATTGATGAGGGCTCCTGGACACTCAAGCCGACGGACATCCTCGTCAGCCTCGATCCCTATGAAGACACCCACACACGCCGAACAATGCCGGACCGCCGCTCCAAGCCGGTGAACGGGCCGCAGCGCAGCTGGGAGATCGGGCGCGCCGGGAGCGCGGGCGCTGATCTCATCGCTCTTCGTTCTCGCTCTCCAGCGATCTGCGCCCTGACTGCGTTTGTCGCGCTGTCATCGGCGCTCGCGGCTGCCGAACAGCCGGCGCTGCTCACTAGCTGACCCCATGTTCGATGCCCTGACACTTGCAGCCGTCGCTGATGAGCTCGCGGACCTGCTCGTGCGGGGGCGCATCCAGCGCATCCAGCACGTCGATGAGCTCACACTCGCGTTCGAGATCTATGCGCGCGGACGTCGCAGCTGGCTGATCATCAGCGCCGACAGCCAGGATCCGCGCATCACTTTCCGCCCCGACCGACCGGCGGTTGACGCCGACACCGTCTCGCCGCTCTCGCTGCTACTGCGGAAATACGCGCGCGGCGCGCGGGTGCTGGCCGTCCATGAGCCGCGCTATGAACGCCTGCTCCAGATCAGCTTCGCGCTGGCCAGCTATGAGGACGACGAAGACGAGAGCGTCGAGCTTATCGTCAACGATCTCGTGATTGAACTCATGGGCCGGCACTCGAATGTGATTCTTGTCGACGAGGACGGGCGCATCCGCGATGCGATCAAGCGCGTCACGCGTTCGATGAGCCGTGTACGGCCGATCCTGCCGGGCGATGACTATCTCCCACCCCCGCCGCAGGACAAGCTCAACCCCGTTGCCATCGGGCCGTCCGAGCTGCTCGCGGCAGCCGAGGGTGATGACCGCCGGCTCGATCGCTGGCTCATTGGAACACTCCTCGGCGTCAGCCCGCTGCTGGCAACTGAGCTGATCTACCGGGCCGGTCTCGATCGCAGCACGAAACCACCGCACCTTCCGGTCAGCGCCTGCGAGGCGCTGCTGCGACATGTCCGCGATTTCTACGCGCCGCTTGAGGCCGGCGACTGGTCGCCGCGGCTCTACAACCACGACGGCGGTTCGACGTTCTACGCGATGCCGCTCAAGCACCTTGAGGACCGCGAGGATGTCGAAACATTCGAGCTGGACTCGATCCTCGACGCCGTGGCGCGGGCCAGGGACCGGGGGGCGCCACGTCGTCCAGCTGCCGACCGCCACGGCCCGCGACGCCGCCGGCTGGTCGCTGAGATCGACGAGGC